>JBCDFO010000496.1:0-3132 GCA_039177895.1 Bacteroidota bacterium | reverse complement strand
CGATCACGAGGCCCTCGGTGCCGAGGCGCGCCAGGCGGATCGTCTCGGCGGTGGGCTCTTCGGCGAGGGGGATGGTCAGGGTCGGCATGGCGCTAGTCGCTGCTCCCGGATTGCTGGAGGAGGTAGGCGCGGATGAACGGCCCCAGGTCGCCGCCCATGACGCCCTCGACATCGGTGATCTTTGTTTCGGTGCGGAGGTCGTTCACCATCGTGTACGGCTGGAAGACGTACGAGCGGATCTGGCTCCCCCACTCGATCTTTTTCTTCGAGCCCTGCAGCGCGTCCTTCGCGGCTTCGCGGATTTGCTGCTCCATGCCGTAGATGCGGCTCTTGAGCAGCTGCATCGCGCGCTCGCGGTTCTGCAACTGGCTCCGCTCCTCCGTGCTCTCGGCAGCGACCTTGACCTGCTCCTCGTTGGAGAGCATGCCGGTCCAGATGTAGCGCACGCCGGTCTCGACCTTGTTCACATTCTGGCCGCCCTTACCGCCCGAGTGGAACCGCTGCATCTCCAACTCGCCCGTCGAGAGATCCACCTCGATGGAGTCGTCGATCTCGGGATAGACGAAGACGGAGGCGAACGAGGTATGGCGGCGGCCCGACGAGTCGAACGGGCTGATGCGAACGAGGCGGTGCACGCCGCTCTCGGCCTTGAGGTAGCCGTAGGCGAACGGCCCCTCGCACCGCAGCGTGGCCGACTTGATGCCTGCGCCCTCGCCCTTCTGGTATTCGACCAACTCCACGCGCCAGCCTTGACGCTCGGCATACTTCGTGTACATCCCCAGCAGCATCTCGGCCCAGTCCTGCGCCTCGGTGCCGCCCGCGCCGGGGTTGACGTTCACGACGGCCGCTCGTTGGTCGTCGGGCCCGCCGAGCATGCCGCGCAGTTCGAGCGCTTCGAGGGCTGCCTCGGTAGCCGCGCGCTCACGGTCGATCTCGCCCGAGAGGTCCTCGTCTTCCTCGGCGGCCAGTTCCACGAGCACGTCGAGGTCCTGCGCTTTCTGCTCGAGCGTCTCGTACGAGTCGATCCAGTCCTTGAGCGCCGCGACTTCCTGCTCGACGACCCGCGCAGAATCCGGGTCGTTCCAGAAATCGGGGTCGAGGCGCTGCTGCTCCAGCTCCGCCCGGCGCGTCTTCTTGGCGTCGATCTCGAGGTAGCCGCCGAGCGTGTGTACGCGCTCCAAAAGCTCAGACATGGATGGTGTGGTCGTTTATCGTTGTAGTGCTGCCTGGAAATACTGAGCCGACGTCAAGGCATCAAGCTTCGCTCGAAGCGCCAAATTTGGGCGTGGACGCCTACTTTTGCCCCATCAACTCTTGCTTGAACCGGATAGCGAGGGCGTCGGCGGCCTCTTGCGATTCGGCCTCGGCATACACGCGTACGATGGGCTCGGTGTTCGACGGACGCAGGTGGACCCACCCCTCGGCGAGGTCGAGTTTGACGCCGTCGAGCGTGGAAAGCCGGGCGTCGTCGCGGTCGGCGTAGCGCGCGGCGAGGGCATCCAGGAGTGCGTGCGGGTCGCCGAGGCCGTCGAGCGGCAGCTTGTGCTTGGCGATGACGTAGCTGGGAAATCGCGCCTTGATGGCGGAGAGCGCTTCACCCGTTTCGGCGAGGTGCTGGAGGGCCATCGCCACGCCCACGAGCGCGTCGCGGCCGTAGTGCAGCGCAGGCAGGATGACGCCGCCGTTGCCCTCGCCGCCGAGGACCGCGCCGACCTCCTTCATGACGCCCACCACGTTGACCTCCCCCACCTTGCTCCGATGGACGGGATGCCCAAAGCCCACCATCACGTCCTCGATGGCGCGGCTCGACGACAGGTTGGTCGCGAACGGCCCCGGCGTCTTGCGCATCAAGAAATCAGCCGCGAGCACCTGCGTCAGCTCCTCGCCGAAGAACGCGCCGCCATCGGCCACGAACGCGAGTCGGTCGGCGTCCGGGTCCACGACGACACCGAGGTCCGCTCCGCGTTCAGCAACCGCGCTCGTGATTTGCGTCAGGTGTGCGGGCAGCGGCTCAGGGTTGTGCGCGAAGCGGCCCGTGGGCTCGCCGTTGAGCACCGTCACGTCGGTCACGCCCAGCCGCTCCAAGAGCGCCGGGATGGCGAAGCCACCGACCGAGTTGATGCCATCCACGACGACCGCGAAGCCCTTCGCCGCGATGGCGTCCGGATCGATGAAATCGAGCGCGAGGATCTGGTCGAGGTGGTCGTCGAGGAAGTCTTCCTGGCGGTACGACCCGACGTGCTCGTAAGCCACGGCATGTGTCACGTCGCTGTCGAGTGTCAGGTCGGCCAAGGCGAGCACCTGGTCGGCCTCGGCTGGCGAGAGAAACTCGCCGGCGCTGTTGAGGAGCTTGAGCGCATTCCACTGCTCCGGGTTGTGCGACGCCGAGAGGATGACCGCGCCCGCCGCGCCCACCTTCGGCACGGCCATCTCGACGGTCGGCGTGGTCGCGAGCCCGGCGTCGACCACGTCGCACCCGGCGGCCTGGAGCGTCGCGGTCACGATGCGGCTGCACAGGTCGCCCGTCGTGCGCCCGTCGCGCCCGACGACGACGGTAGGCTTTGCGTGCTCGCCCTCACGTTGGGTAGGGGACTGACTGCGGCACCAGGCCCCGAAGGCGGAGGCGTAGCGGACGAGCACTTCGGGTGTGAGGCCGTCGCCGACGACCCCGCGGATGCCGGAGATGGAAGCGATGAGGGGCATGAGGCTGGGCTGGGGAGGCCGGTTGTGTCGAGAGGGAGAAGCTGCGGAAGATAGGCGCGACGCGCTGCCGTCGTGACCGCTAGCGCCGTACCCATCTGCGAAGGTCGCTCTGAGCATACCGTCCCTTCACTCCTCCCGAAGTCTTGACGGAACGCCGCCGCTGGACGGCGTTTGATTGTGCGATTTCCCACCCCAGCCCTCCTTCTTCATGAGCGTTCGCGCTAAGGTCATTACTGCTCCCGCCGCCGAGTCGCGTGCGTTCGACGTGCAGGAAGCCCTGGCTGACCTGAAGGAGTTGCTTAAACCGGGCATCTCGATCTTTGTCGTCGTCGTGGCGGCGGCGGGCTACCTCGTCGGACTCGGCACGGCGCCCATCGAACTCAGCACGCTCACGGCCCTGCTGACCGGTGTGTTCATGACTGCGGGTGG
>JBCDFO010000495.1:0-3144 GCA_039177895.1 Bacteroidota bacterium | reverse complement strand
CGTACTCAACGAGGGCACCTGGACCGTTGAGGGCGGCACGGTGGAGATCGAAGAAGCGAGCACCCACAGCGACGCCACGCTCGCCGTGGCCGAGGGCGCCCGCCTGCAGTTCAACCGGCGGCTCACCGTCGAGGGCACGCTCACGAGCGCACCGCAGGGCCGCCTCGCGCTCAACGCGCCGATGACGGCGGGGCCGGGCGCGACGCTCGCCGTGACGGGCACGGGCTTCGAGTGGCTCAGCGGCTACCTGGAGGCGGGCCGCCTCGTCAACCGCGACCTGATCCGGTTCACGGGGGCCAACACGAGCCGAGGGGCGCGGGGCGAGACGGCGGTGCTGCGCAACACGGGGACGGTGAGATGGGAGGACTCAGGGATCTTGTATGTGTACAACGGGGCGCGCTTCGAGAACGCGGCGACGTTCGCGGTGAGCGGGACGGGGAGCCTGCGCGGGTTCTCGGGCGTGGGGACGTTCGTGACGGAGGCGGGCGGGACGCTGACGAAGACGGGCGAGGCGCTGTGGGAGATCTTCGGCAGCCTCGCCATCGAGAACGCAGGGACGTGGGCCGTCGAAGGCGGCACGGTGGAGATCGAGGAGGAGAGCACCCACCGGGATGCACGCTTCAACGTGAGCGCGGGCGCAACGCTTCAGTTCAACCGGCGCCTCAGCATCGCGCGGACGTTGACCGCAAACCCCGTCGGTGCCCTCGTCCTCAACGCCCCGCTCAGCGCACTCGACGACGCGCGCCTCCGCGTCGGTGGCACAGGCTTCGAGTGGATCAGTAGCTACCTGGAGGAAGGCACGCTCATCAACGAGGGGCTGATCCGCTTCACTGGCGCCAACGCCAGCCGCGGCGCACGCGGCTCCACCGCCGTGCTGCGCAACACCGGCACGGTCACCTGGGAGGGCTCCGGCATCCTCTACGTCTACAACGGCGCCCGCTTCGAGAACGCCGCCGCCTTCAACGTCTCCGGCACCGGTAGCCTGCGCGGCTTCAGCGGGGTGGGGACGTTCGTGACAGAAGCGAGCGCCACGCTTACCAAGACCGGCGACGCCCTCTGGGAGATCTTCGGCACCCTCACCGTCGAGAACGAAGGCACGTGGCGCGTCGAGGGCGGCGCCGTCGAGCTCGAAGAGGCGAGCACCCACCGCGACGCCACGCTCGCCGTGGCCGAGGGTGCGCGGCTGCAGTTCAACCGGCGGCTCACCATCGAGGGCACGCTCACGAGCGCGCCCCAGGGCCGCCTCGCGCTCAACGCGCCGATGACGGCGGGACCGGGCGCGACGCTCGCCGTGACGGGCACCGGCTTCGAGTGGCTCAGCGGCTATCTGGAGGCGGGCCACCTCGTTAACCGGGAGTTGATCCGCTTCACGGGGGCCAACGCGAGCCGGGGGGCGCGCGGGGCGACCGCCGTGCTGCGTAACCAGGGCACGGTCAACTGGGAGGACTCCGGCATCCTCTACGTCTACAATGGCGCCCGCTTCGAGAACGCGGCGGCGTTCAACGTCAGCGGCACCGGGAGCCTGCGCGGGTTCAGTGGCGTGGGGACGTTCGTGACGGAGGCGGGCGGGACGCTGACCAAGACCGGCGAGGCGCTCTGGGAGATCTTCGGCAGCCTCGACGTGGAGAACGCGGGCACCTGGGCGGCGGAAGGCGGCACGGTGGAGATCGAGGAGGAGACCACGCATCGCAATGCGCGGCTCGACGTGGCCGAGGGCGCGAGGCTTCAGTTCAACCGGCCGCTCACGGTCGTCGGGACGCTCACGAGCGCTCCAGCAGGCGCGCTCGTCCTCAACGCCAACCTGCTCACCGACCGCAACGCGGCGCTCGCGGTCGCCGGCACCGGCCTAGACTGGCGCTCGGGCTACCTTACCACGGGCACGGTCACCAACCGCAACCTGATCCGGCTCACCGGTGCTACCAACAACCGCGGCGTGCGCGGCACCGACGCCCGCCTTCGCAACACCGGCACGATGGAGTGGACCGGCGACGGCTTCTTCTATGTCTACAACGGGGCCCGCTTCGAGAATGCTGCCACGCTCGACGTGGTGAGCAACGGCGGTCTGCGCGGCTTCACCGGCCTCGGCACCTTCGTCAACACCCCGACCGGCACCTTCACCCGCCAGGGCGACGGCGTCTTCGCCTTCGGCTCCGACGTCGAGCGCAACCGCAGCTTCGAGCCGTTCGACGCGACGCTGGATGGCATCGTCGAACTCGGCGGCGAGATCGACGCCATCGGCCTCGCCCTCACCAACCGCGCAGCCTTCGGCGTGCGCGGGCCTGACGGCGGCATCGGCGCGCTCACGTGGACCGGCGATGTCGTCCTGGACGATTCCGCCGCCGTAGGGATCGACCTGGCTGGTCCCGACGCCAACGACGAGTTCTTTGTGGTCCCCAACACGCGCGGGCAGGCCTTCGGCACCGTCCAACTCGATGGCGCGCTGGACGTCGTGCTCCGCGACGGCTACGTCCCTGACGTCGGTACCTCGTTCGACCTCATCACGGCCGAGGCGATCACGGGCGGCTTCACCGACCTGACCTCGCTGACCATTGAGGAGGCCAACCGCTCGCTCTACCCGACGATCACGGACGACCTCTTCCG
Organism: Bacteroidota bacterium; assembly: GCA_039177895.1. Lineage (GTDB taxonomy): Bacteria > Bacteroidota > Rhodothermia > Rhodothermales > Rubricoccaceae > JBCBEX01. The sequence continues at coordinate 543 of JBCDFO010000495.1, read as the reverse complement.
CGTGACCGCCGCCGAGGGCGTCCTCACGGTCGAGGGCGACCTCACCGCCGATCCGGTCGAGTCGCCCAACGGGCGGGTCATCCCGGTGGCGCTCAACGGCACCGGCTTCGCGCCCGACCTCACCGTCACGCTGGAGTGCCTCGCGTGTCAGAACCCCGACGAAGCAGGACGCGTCGCAGGGCAGGTGCGGACGATGACCGCGAGCACGATGACGGTGCTCTTCGACCTCAGCGGGGACGTGCTCGGGAGCTACGAGATCGTGCTGCGCGACCCGCGCGGCGGCGTAGCGCGGACGCCCTTCGGCGTGAGCGAGGGCCCCGTCGTGCTCTCCGTGGAGACGCTCCAAGGGCTGGCCCAGGAGCGCGACGGCACGCCGGGCCTCCTCCTCGTGCGCGCCAACCGGACGCCCCGCGAGCCGGTCGTCGTGCCCTACACCCTCGGCGGCACGGCGACGCTCTTCGCCGACTACTCGCTCGACGTGCTCGGCGGTGCGCTCACGATCCCCGCGGGCATCGACTCCGTGGTGGTCCATGTCTTCCCCGT
>JBCDFO010000494.1:0-3146 GCA_039177895.1 Bacteroidota bacterium | reverse complement strand
CGTTCTGGCAGCACTGGTATCCGAAGCTCCAGGCCGCCTTCCCCGGGCGCTTCGACGCGGTGCCGCTCGACGCGTTCTACCGCGCCATCAACCAGGTCGCGCCCAGCTTCATCCGCGTCGAGGCCGACGAGGTGACCTACAACCTGCACGTCATGCTGCGCTTCGACATCGAGCGGGCGCTCGTGGACGGGTCGCTCACGGCCGCCGACGTGCCCGCCGCCTGGAACGCAGCCATGGAGGACTACCTCGGCATCACGCCGCCCACGGACCGCGAGGGCTGCCTGCAGGACATTCACTGGTCGATCGGGCTCGTCGGCTACTTCCCAACTTACACGCTCGGCACGCTCATGTCTGCGCAGCTCTTCGAGGCGGCCCTGCGCGACCTCGGTGACCTCCCCGCAGCGTTCGCCCGAGGCGAGTACGTGCCCCTTCGTACGTGGCTGAGAGAGCACATCCACGTGCACGGTCGTGTCTACACCGCGAGCGAGCTCCTGTCCCGCGTCTGCGACAGCGACCTGCAGGCCGAGCCCTGGCTTGAATACGCGACGGAGAAGTACCGGGCTATTTACCGTTTAGGGGGCTAATTAGCGCCGCTGAGGCATGGCCTACGGTTCGTACCGGGGGGATTACACTTTTCCCTTGCTTTGCGCTCTGCTTCTACGGAGCTTTGCGGTTAGTCCAGAGCAGCCACGTCGCCCTCTTGATGCGGGCGTCCACCATCGTCGCTCTCACCCTCTGAGCGATCCCCCCTCCATGCTCTCTTTCTCTGCCCTCGCGGCATCCGCACACAGGATCCCCGCGCCCTCGCAGTCTTGGCTGCGAGCTTCTTCCCTTGCGCTCCTGTGCGCACTCGCGGTCGCGTTCTCTGTTCAGGAGGCGAGGGCGCAGGAGGTGGACCACCGCCCGATCGTCCTCACGGGCGCGGATGTCCCTGACCTGATCGGTGCAACGGTCACGGCTCCGGTCTGCTATGCGTTCCGCGACGGTGCGTGGGAGCAGTGCCCGATCCAGATCGACGAGCGCGCGGCCTTGGATCCTGCCTCGAACTACCCGGTGGACCACTTCGACGCGCCGAACCTGTATGGCGGCGAGCCGCAGCTGCTCTACACCGCCCCGCAGGACTACCCCATGACCGGCTTCGTGCCGGAGATCAGCGTGGACCCAGACCCGGCGTTGGACGCCGACGACGAGGTGGTGCTGATGGCGCGCTTCTTCGGCGACGTGGTCAGCCCCGCGACCCCGCCATTTGCGCCCGCGACCGTCACGGAAGTCGTCTTCGAGGGACGAGCTGTTTACCTCTTCGTCCCCACGACGCCCCTCGACCAGAGCGCGGGCATCGACCTCGTCACGTACAACTTCGACCTGCTCTCAGGCAACTTCCCCGAGGACTATGATTTCGACGGGCGTGGACAAGGGCTGAAGGACGTCGAGGGAGACTTCCTCGCTGCCAACCCTGAATACAGCCTCTTCGAAAGCGACTACTACCGGACTTCGTTCGAGGACCGCTGGATCCAGCGCGAGCTCTTTCTCGCGAGCGAAGTAGGCAACCCAGCGTCGTTCGGCGACGATCTGCTCGACCGCATGAAGCTGGGGACGCGGCCCGACTTCATGGGCAAAAACCCGAACTGCTCCCGGTCGATCTACACAGGCAGCGCGCGTCGCGGTACGCTCGGCATCCAGAAGGACGGCCCCATCCGGGCGCTCCGCGTGGTCCAGGGCTCGAACTCGGGGGGGCTCAATCTCGGTACGTACAAAATGTACGACCGCACGCTGGTGTACGACTTCCGGCACCAAATGCATAGCACGCCGGGGACGAGCATGTTCATCGACTACGCGCCGACCGTAGCGGGCATGGAGTACTACAGCAACCAGTTCCCGAGTGGCGTCACGGTCGACGGCATCCCGGACCGGCCTGCCGGGGAGTACTACCAAGAGTCCCACATCAATTGGGACTACCTGATCGGGGCGCAGGGCCTGATTGTGACTGCCCACGACTTCGAGAGCAACATTCCAGACCCCTTCCCCTACTCCTACTACGAAGACAACACAACGCCGGAGGTCGCCCAGTGCACGGGAGACACGGCCACGTACGCGTCCAGCGGCAACGTGTACATGTTCGGGCAAGACGCCGATGGGGGCAAAGTGCCGTGGACTGACCCGGTCAAGGATAACTCCTACGTGGATGGGGTCCTGCGCGAGATGTTTTACAGCCGTGACCTCGTCCTGGACGGCAGGCAGCGGACCACGGCTGAGGCTGACTCGATCGTGACCCAGCTTCAGGCCCCTATCGCGTACTCAATCCAGAGCGTAGTCACCGAGTCCGTAGACCTGCTCGCGCCGCTCCTCGCTGGCTCGTACGCGGACATGGCCTTCGAAGGCACGGCCACCGACAACCGCCTCGATGACACCGGCATTGACACGGTTGTGCTCGGCAGCGGGGCCGTCAACCTCGCGCTCGCGATCAACCTGTTCACCCAAGGCGACGGCCTGGTGACCTTCACCGCCACACCGAGCGACTCGACCATCGCGGCTTCCGGGTATGTCATCGCCACCGACGTGGAGGGCAACAGCGACTCGCTGCTCGTCGAGATCATCCCGCCACTGCCAGACGAAGCCGCGCCTGTGCTGGCGGGCACGCTAGACCAGGGTGTCTTCACGGGAACGGTGACCGATAGCACCGCCTCCGACACGGGCATCGCTACGGTAGCGCTCGACGCCGCAGCAGCGAATCTCGACCTGGCCCTCGATCCGTTCACCGCAGGCGACCCACTCGTGAGCTTCACGACCACGCCGACCGACCCGGCGCTCACCGCCTCGGGCTACGTGATCGCCACCGACGTAGAGGGCAATGCCGACTCGCTGCTCGTCGAGATCACGCCGCCCCCGCCGGATGAGGCGCTTCCGGTCCTCGCAGGCACGCTCACCGATCAGACGTTCGCGGGCTCGGCGACCGACAGCACCGCCTTTGACACCGGCATCGCCACAGTAGCCCTCGATGCGACCGCTTCGAACCTTGGGCTAGTCGTCGATCCGTTCTCGGCAGGAGACCCGCTCGTGACCTTCACGGCGACCCCGACAGACTCAACGCTCGCGGCGTCGGGCTACGTGATTGCGACGGATGTGGCGGGCAACGCCGACTCGCTCTT
>JBCDFO010000493.1:0-3158 GCA_039177895.1 Bacteroidota bacterium | reverse complement strand
GCGTTCTGCCGGTTCAGGTAGGCGATGACCGAGCCGTACGGCGCGTACGAACGGAGATCAGCCGGGTCGTCAAGCCAGCCGCCAGCCGCCTCGATCTGCTGGTACGCGTACAACATGGAGTAACCCCAGAACTTCCCGTGTAGAACACCATGGACCATTGCATTGTTCGCACGCATCACGTCGGCAGCACGTAGATGAGCGAGCTCCGCGGAGTTCACGTGGCGTTCGGGAACGACGAACTCGACGTGCATGCCCTCCGCCGCAGCGGCCTTGATAAACGCGTCGTTGTCGAACTCGCCGCCCAGGTCGGCGCGAATGGTCTTGGGACAACGATGGAGACGGCGCATCGCGACGGCGAACGTGTGGAGTTCGGCGGCAGCATCAGACTTGCGCGCGAGGAGAGCGCCAGTGAGATGCGGTGGGTCCCGCCACGCGAAGTCCATGGCGTACTGGCTGCCCTGGAGCGACGGTGGCGAGAACTTGCCCTGCAGGTCGACCTCGACGACGCTCCACGGTTCCGTCGGCGCTGACTGCGTGACGCTGTGCGTCGGGGTCGCCTTGAGTCGGCCGAGTGTACAGCAGAGCCGATGGGGGTCCTCGTCGAAGATGGGCCAGCCGTGGTTGGTCATGATCGTGTTGAGGCGCGCCGGCGCAGCATGAGCAAAGATCTGGTGTGCGCGCGTCACCGTCAGCTCCGTGAGGCCGTCCATGTGTTGCGGAGGATCACGAGGCCGGACTGCGCGAGCCAGTGCCGAGGGGTCGTGGGAGCGAGAAATCGCCCCCTAGAGGTGCTGCCCGACGCCGCCGACGATGACAAGGGTGATGAGCTGACGGATGCCGAAGCGGGGCGTTCCAGATGCAGGTTGTCCAGGCGGCCGAGGAGCGGGCTGGCAGGCGCGACGAGCGGCGGTGCCACCGGTGAGCATCGCAGCCGCAGCAGTATCACCAGCAGCCATCGCCGCCGCAGCCGCGGCCGGTGTCGTAGCGTACAGCGTCGCCTTCGCCGCGTCGGTCGTGGCGCACCGCGGTTCGGCTGGAGCGGCCGGGGTGGCGGACGTGGCAGGCGGTGATGTGCTCGGGTAGATCCTCAGCTCGTAATTCCCGTCGTCGTCGAAGTAGACGGGGATGACGTGGCCGGCCGGGTCGACGAGACACGGGTTGTCGCCGCTGACGAAGACGCCGCCGCACGCACCCCACTGCTTCACCGACCACAGTGCTGGAAGCGTCGGCGAGATGCAGGTGACGAGGTCGTAGGCGACGTTGCGCGCGTGCCGATCTCGAAGCGCGCCGTGGATAATCTCGTGGCGACTGACAGCGTGGCCCATTTGGCCGGCGTCGCGGAACACGTGCGGTAGCCACGAGATCCACAGACGGAGCCGGTGGTGCCAGGCTTCACGAAGTGCTCGGGGCGCCTGGTAGGTAGCGTGTTGAAGTCGCAGGCGCTGTCGACCTGCATGGAGAGGTAATCCCTGGCGGCGCGGAGGGCCCGGACTGAGGCTTTGGTGGATGTAGGACGGACGTCGCCCGAGGTGGCCGACAACGACGGCTGGGACCACTCGATGAAGGCGAGGGTAGCGATGAGGGCGCCGAGGAAGGAGACGAAGTTCCCGGTGCCCAGCCGTTGAAGGGCAGCGAACACGAACAGAGCCAGCGCCGCGCCGTAGTGTGGGAGGCCGGGATGGGCCGCCGCGCGACGGACAGCGCAGCCACAAGCGTGCGCCGAAAGGTCCTCGCCGGAGTCAGAGTTGGTGTCGCTGGGCGGCGCCGCGAGACGAACCGCCCGGGCGTTCGCCCGGCGCCCGCCGCCGCGGCCAGTCTCGGGTCTGGCGTCCGCCGCGCGCGGATCAGGCACGTCGTCAGCAGCCGCCGCGCGTTGTCCGGTGGCGGCGTGAGCACGAGCAGAACCGGTGGAAGACGACGACAGCGACGAGACCGAGGACGCTGTGTCATCGCGGCGACCAGTGTGTTGTTGTTCTCCGGCCCGGATCCGATCCGCAACCTGACAGATGCGCCTCTTGGACCAGAAGGTGCGATTGTCGTCGGGCCGAAGATACGGCTTTACTTGGCACGTCGATGGCGAGTGCAGGCCGCAGCAGATCGAGCAGTACTCGGACGGCAGCCAGGACTGATCGCGCGGGTCGCGACGGCCGTGAACCCGAGTCGTGCTGGCGTCGTCGTTGGCCGTGGTCCGATACGCGTTGCCCCCGCAGCCCGCGTGCACCTCAATGCTCTCGCCGGTGCAGTAGTCGATGAGGGCGCGAGTGACCTGGTAGTAGTCCGTGGGTTTCTGCGTCCTCATGTGGGCGACGAAGGGTTTGATCTCGGCCGGGGCACGACCGTCTTGGAGGCCCTCGATGAGGAAGCCGATCTTCAGCGAGTCCGGGTACTGCACGTTGAACTGACCGAACGACGCGAAGAGCTCGTTGAGGTCGGCGACGTACTGGATGCCACCCCCCGACTGGCTTTCGCAAGACGTACGGTCAGGTCCTCGGCGGAGACGTAGTTGTACTGCTTCGTGAGAGCTTCGAGCCGTTCACGGCCGACGGCGATGAACTGGATCAACCGCAGCGCCGAGCCTGTCAGAACGGACGTCGTGATGGTGACGAAGGCATCGTCGAGCTCGGCGGTGAACTTCGCGGGATCGAGGAGAGTACCCGCTGTAGCCTCCTTGAATTTTGGGTAGACGCTGATGATCTGCTCCATGAGGTGCTGGAAGTTCGCGCGCCGCTCTTCAGGCGCAGCCTCATCACCAGCAAACTCTTTGATGTACTTGGTGCCCTTCAGGATGGCGAAGTGGTCGGAGACGGACGCGGAAGCGGCAGAGCGGCCAGAGTCGCTGGACATCGTGTTGGTCGAGATGACGATGGTCGGCGGAGGGGTGGCTGGCGATAGACCGCCAGTCGAAGGACGGGGTCGCGACCGTTCGAGGAGTTTCGTAGATTATCGCGCGCCGCGTCAGCAGCAGGTCGGCGCGGTCGGGAGGTCGTTGTGTAACAAGTTTACCAGCGTTTTTCGCTGGGCTCGAAGAGAAAGGAGCCGCGCGTCAGCTATTTAGACGATCACCGGTGACCTAGGGGTCAATCACCCACGTGCAGAGTGGCGCAGCGGAGCAACACGCGCACGGCAGCGCAGAACCACTTATTTGGGAGGGAGGAATC
>JBCDFO010000492.1:0-3159 GCA_039177895.1 Bacteroidota bacterium | reverse complement strand
GCTCGAACTGCTCCTCGACTGCGACCTCGTGGTGAAGCACCAGTTCGGCAAGGCGCAGGCGAAGTACGAGCGCGCCTACGCCTACTGGCAGCACGACCACCTGATCTGCGTCGACTGCGGCGAGGTGCTGGAGTTCTGCGACCCCCGCCTCCACAGCATCAAGGAGACGATGGCGGAGATCTTCGAGTTCGACATCACGCACCACGCGCTGCACATGTACGGCCACTGCCGCCGCGAGACGTGCGCGAGCCGGGAAAAGGCAGACGCGGACGCTTAGGGCAGAAGTGAGAGGTAGAAAAGCAGCCTCAACCCTCACTCTCCTCGCGTTGCTATTCGCTGGTTGCGGCGACCCCTTCGTCGAGAGCAGAACGACTGTGGTCGCCAGCTACGAGCTTCTCAAGCTCACTGGTGGGGACTATGCCATGCTTGCTCCTCCGTCCTACCGACCTCCAGACGAGTACCACGCGCTTGCGCCTCTGGCTGGCGACCTCTTCGTCGGATTTCGTATCGACACGATAGGCTGGACGCAAACTCACCTGATCGCAGGCGATACCCAAACCAACTCCTGGTTCTGGACATCGGACGCGCATGATTGGCAACCGCGCCGCACGTTCTCCGAACCAGCCTACACACTGGCAGATCGATTCGAAGTCGAGCTACACTCTGCAAAGGATATATGGCTCTCACTGAGCCAAGAGTAGAACGCTCTACTCCTTCGGCGGGATGACGACGGCCTCACCGCCGCAGGCCATCTTGCCGCTGCGGTAGACGTAGACCTTGGCCTTCACGTGGCCGAACCGCTCGATCTTCTCCGCGATCTTAACCTCGATGGTCACCTCCGAGCCGACGGGAACAGGGCGGAGGAACTTGGCCGAGAGCGAAACCGCGACGGAGCCGTGGCCGGGGTAGTCGCGCCCGAGCACCTTCGAGATGTAGCCGAGCAGCAGCGCCCCATGCGCGATGGGCTCACCGAAATCGGTCGTGGCCGCGTACTCTGGGTCCACGTGGATCGGGTTGTCGTCGCCGGTGAGGGTGGCGTAGGTCTGCACGTCAGCGGCGGTGACCGTCATCACGGTCTCGAAGGTGTCGCCGACGTTGAGGGAATCGTAGGTATGCGCCATGACAGGGGTGGGGAGGCAAAGCACTGAAGGCACGCGCAACGACCCACTGCTGCACTGCAACACTGCATCACTGCCGCACTAAAAACTACGCCGGGACCTGGTAGTCGAGGAAGCGGGCGCGCTCGTCGGGCGTGGGGAGGCGGCAGGTGTCCTGCTTGCCGAACCAGCGGTAGCGGTTGCGCGCGATCCAGTCATAGACCACGTCGCGCAGCGGTTCGGGGACGACGCGGAAGACCTGGAAGAGCGGCCACGCCCCGTCGAGCCGCGCGGCGATGCGGAGGGCTGCCGTCGAGCGGAAGTGGATCTGCCCACCCTCCACCAGCGCGATGCTGTCCGGCGCGGTGCCCGCATACCCGTGCTGCGCGAGGAGCGCTTGCCCCACGTCCGACTGCAGCGCTGCTATCCGGAAGAGCGACGCGCGGTCGCGGTCGAGCACGAAGTTGACCGAGGCATTGCAGAGGTTGCAGACGCCGTCAAACAAGATCACCGGGTGCTGACGCAGCACCTCGGCAGCGGGCAGTGCCGCGAGCGTCGTCGGTGACGGGGCGACTGGTGCGCCGGTGGCGTGGCCGTTTGTTACGAGATCGTTGGGTGGGGACATCGCAGGGGGTAGCTAGGTAGGAAGGAGGGCATACGCGACACTTCTCCAAAGGCTTCATCGCACCCTGGCCCCTCGCTACCCATGCTCGACGATTCCACTTCCCCGGACGCCCTAGCCACCGATCCTAATCCGGCGTCGCGGGCGCAGCGACTCGGCGAGTTGGCTCGGCTCTTCTTCAAGCTGGGCGTGATCGGCTTCGGCGGGCCCGCTGCGCACATCGCGATGATGGAGGACGAGGTCGTCGAGCGACGGCGGTGGCTCTCGCAGCAGCACTTCCTCGATCTCATCGGCGCGACCAACCTGATCCCGGGGCCCAACTCGACCGAGATGACGATGCACGTCGGCTATGCGCGCGCAGGCTGGCTCGGCCTCGCCGTCGCGGGCACGTCGTTCATCGTCCCGGCGGCGCTCTCGACGGGGATTCTCGCGTGGGCCTACGTGGAGTATGGCACCTTGCCTGCCGTGGAACCGTTTCTGGTGGGCATCAAGCCTGCCGTGCTCGCAGTGATCCTCGGGGCGCTGTGGCGACTTGGCAAGAAGGCGATTAAGGGCTGGATGTTGGCCGTGCTCGGCGTGGCCGTCGGCGTACTGCTGCTGGCGGGCGTCTCAGAGATCGCGGCGCTTGTAGTCGGCGGCGTGATCGGCATGGGCGTTCTCGTCGCGGTGAGGCGCAACCAGGCACCGACGCTGCCCTCAGACGAGGCGGCCGCAGACGACGTGCCGCTGGACAACAGGCCCCCGGACGACACACCCCTGACAAAACGCGGCTGGCTCGCGCTGCTGCCGATCCCGGCCTCGGCGCTTCCAGCCCTGACGCTCTCCGGCGCAGCGGCCTCGGTGCCGCTCTGGCAACTCGGGCTCTTCTTCCTCAAGGTCGGCGCGGTGCTCTACGGCAGCGGCTACGTCCTCATCGCGTTCCTCGAAGGCGACCTCGTGGACGGCTACGGCTGGCTCACCCAGCAGCAACTCCTCGACGCGGTCGCTATCGGGCAGTTCACGCCCGGCCCGGTGCTCACGACGGCGACCTTCATCGGCTATATCCTTGGTGGCGTGCCCGGGGCGATCATCGCGACGCTCGGCATCTTCCTCCCTGCGTTCGTCTTCGCAGGGCTCCTCCATCCCATCGTGCCGAAGCTGCGGAAGTCGGTCTGGACCGCGGCCTTCCTCGATGCCGTCAACGCCGCCGCCGTGGCGCTCATGGCTGTCGTGACGCTTCAGCTCGGCCTCTCGGTGCTGGACGGCTGGCTGCCCATCGCCATCTTCGCGGTCGCGGCCATGCTGGCGCTGCGCTACAAAGTCAACGCGGCGTGGCTCGTGCTCGGCGGCGCGCTCGCAGGCTGGCTCCTTGGCTAAGCTCGAGGCTAAACCCGACCTCCGTTTCTCCCATGACCGACTTCGCCCGCCTCTTCGCCTACGACAGCGACGCCAACCAGCGGC
>JBCDFO010000491.1:0-3187 GCA_039177895.1 Bacteroidota bacterium | reverse complement strand
TGGGGCCTCAACTTCGCAGTCATCAAGGTCGCGCTGGCGGCGCTGCATCCGTTCTCGGTCAACATCGCGCGGTTCCTCATCGCGGCGCTCACGCTCGGCGCGATGCTCGCGTGGGAGTGCGCCCGGCAGGACGGCTCCTTCGGCGCGCGCTTCGCGGCACCGCTCCGCGAGCACCTCGGCGGCGTGCTGCTGCTCGGCTTCTCCGGCAACATCCTCTACCAGACCTGCTTCATCTTCGGCGTGGACTTGACCGCTGCGGGCAGCGCCGCGCTCATTATGGCCTCGGTCCCGATCTGGACAGCGCTGATGGCCCGAGTGGGTGGGCAGGAACGACTCAACGGTCTCGCCTGGGCCGGCCTCCTGCTCAGCCTCGTCGGAACCGTGGTGGTGATCCTGGCAGGCGGACGGACGCTCGACCTCGGTGCGGATCGCCTGCTCGGCAACCTGCTCATGCTCGGCGCGGCGGTGTTCTGGGCGCTCTACACGGTCCTCTCGAAGCCCGTCATGACGCGTGGGGCCTCGCCGACGGGGCTCGCGTTCTACGGGATCGTCGTAGCGCTGCCGGGGATGTATGCGTTCCACCACATCGGCGCGGATCCGGTGGTGTGGACAGGGCTCTCGGGCGCGGTGTGGGCGAGCCTGGCGTTCTCGGGGGCGCTCTCGATCGGCGTGGCGTACGGGCTCTGGAACGTGGCCGTACGGCAGGTCGGTGCGCCCTATGCGGCGGCGTATGGCAACCTTGTCCCGTTCGTCGCTATCGGTTCGGGCGCGTGGCTGCTGGACGAGGCGGTGACGGCCTACCAGCTGCTCGGCGGCCTGCTCATCATCGGCGGACTCCTCGTACTCCGGCGGGCGCGGCTCCACCGGCAGCGCACGGCCGTCTCGGCGTAGGGCTACACCACGTCATAGGCCAGCGTCCAGTAGTCAGCCTTCTCGTCGGGGTGCAGGGCGAGGATCGAGGCGCGGGTGAGCAGCACGAGCGTCTGCGCGGCGGACGACAGCGAGACGCCCGCGAGCTTGGCGAACTGCGCGACCGTGATCCGCTCGTAGCGGTCGAGGTACTGCATCAGTTTCTGCTCCTTGTCGCCGAACTCGAAGCGCGTATTGGTCGGGTTCTGCTCCGCCTTCATCACGCGGATGACTTCGCGGCTGGCCTCGATGGACTGCTCGTCGACGCGCACATAGGCCGTCTTCGTGGCGCGGCCCTCGGCGTCGGTCGCGACGAGGTAGTGCGGCTTCGCGGCGCTCTCGGGGACGTCTACCACGAGCACCTCGCGGCGGCGCGAGACGGGCACGGCGGTCACGTCCAGCGGCACGAGCGGGCGCGTGTGCGCGGCAATGGCCTGGCGGAGCGCGAACGCTTCTTCGTGCGCGTCGCGGACGCCCTTGATGGTGCCGTCGTCGTCCACGCCGAGGAGCAGCTTGCCGCCCTGCGTGTTGGCGAGCGCGATCACCTCTTTGGCGATGCGCTCCGGGCGCGGGACGCGGCGCTTGAACTCGATGGTCAGCCCCTCGCCGAGCGCGACGAGGCGCTGGAGGTCTCGGAGGTCGATGGAGAGGTCCATGTCATGCGCCGAGCGGAGGGTGGGTAGGGCCGCCGGTGGTAGCAGCGTTGGGGTAAGCTACGATGGTCTGCGCCGCGCTGCAGCGTCTGGGCTGTCGGCTATCGGCTGTCAGCGGGTTACGAAGCGAGAACGAGCCTGTCTGTTGGCGTGTCCCTCTGGATTCTTGCTCTTCCCTCCCCATGCAGTCGTTCCGAAACCTTCAGGTCTGGGACTTCGCGCATCGTCTCACGCTCGATGTCTACGCAAGCCTCTGTGGATTCCCACCGGATGAGCGGTTTGGTCTAACCTCACAGCTCCGCCGCGCCAGCGCATCCATTCCAACGAACCTCGCCGAAGGGTGCGGTCGAGGCTCGGATGCCGACTTTGCGCGCTTCGTTCAGATCGCTCTGGGCTCTGCGAGCGAAGTGCAATACCTCGTCCTCCTGGCACACGACCTCGGCTATGTGGACGCACAAACTCACGAGCGGCTCAACGCAGACACAGAACGCGTCAAACGTATGCTCACCGGACTCCGACGACGGCTTCACCACTCCGCGTCCAAACGCCGATAGCTGACGGCCGATAGCCGAAAGCCCTCCTCTACGCCCCAAAATCCGTGTCCAGCGCCGTCGGGTCCTCGTGCTTCGCGGCGCGCGTCATGAGCGCCCAGACGGCCTCCTGCGGCGGCAGACCCTCGAAGAGGATGCGGAAGACGGCCTCCGTGATGGGCATCTCGACGCCGTGGCGCTGAGCGAGCGCGCGCACGGAGCGGGTCGTCTTCACGCCCTCGGCCACCATCGTCATCTCGGCTTCGATGTCGGCGAGGGAGCGACCCCGGCCGACCTGCTCGCCGACGTAGCGGTTGCGGCTGTGCTTCGAGAAGCACGTTACCACGAGGTCGCCGAGCCCCGCGAGCCCGGCGAAGGTGTGGGCCTCCCCGCCGAGCGCAAGGCCGAGGCGCTTGATCTCAGCGAGGCCGCGCGTGACGAGCGCCGCCTTGGCGTTGTCTCCGAGCCCCACGCCGTCGCTCATCCCGGCCGCGATAGCCATGACGTTCTTGACCGAGCCCGCGATCTCGACGCCGACCAGGTCGTGGTTGCGGTAGACGCGTAGCGCGTGCGCCAGGAAGACCTGCTGCACGGAGCGCGCCACGGCAAGGTCGGGCATCGAGACAACGACCGTGGTGGGCTGCCCGGCAGCGACTTCCTCGGCGTGGCTCGGGCCGTAGAGCACGCCGAGCCGTCCCGCCGGGTGCTCGGGCAGCACGTCGCGCAGGACGCCGGTTGTCGTGAGGAGCGTCCCGTTCTCGATGCCCTTCGCGACGGAGATGAGCGTGTGGTCAGGCGTCGCGTGTGAGCGCACCGACTCCGCCATCCCGCGCACGGCCTGCGACGGCGTCGCGACCACCCACAGGTGCGCGGCGTTGCACGCGGTGTCGAGGTCCGACGTGACGTTGATGCTGCTCGGAAGCAGCGCGCCGGGGAGGTAGGCGGTGTTGCGTCGCTCCCGGCGCATCGCAGCGGCCTGGTCCTCGCGGCGGGCGTAGAGCGTAACCGGGTGCCCGCCGTGCGCCGCGAGGCTGTAGGCGAGGGCGGTCCCCCAGCTCCCCGCGCCGAGCACGGAGACGGGCGTGGGCGTCGTGG
>JBCDFO010000490.1:0-3190 GCA_039177895.1 Bacteroidota bacterium | reverse complement strand
GCGACGTTGTAGGCGTGGATTGCTTCAAGCTCGGAGGCGCGGGCTTCGAGGTCGGCGCGGACGGCAGCCACGAGGTCGTCGGTCTCGCCGAAGCCGAGGTCGGCGTTGATCTGCTCGGTGCGGAGCCAGTCGCCCGCGATCTTGGACGAGGCCTGCCGCGTGGCAAGCGCCTCCTCCGCGATGACGAGGTCGCGGTAGGCCTGCTCCACGCCGAAGAGGACGAGTTGCTCGGCCGCCGTACGCTGCGCGCGTACCTCCGAGCGCTCGGCGACGGCCTGCGCCACCCGCGCGCGCGTCTGGTGAAAGGCGAGGTCGAGGCGGATCCCGAACCCCGTCCGGAGGCCCGCTCCCAGGAAGCCGTCGGAGACGTAGGGGTTGGCCTGCTGCCGGCGTCCAGACGTGTAGCGCCCGGCCTGCGTGAGGCTGAAGAACAGCTTCGGGTAGTAGTTCGAGCGCGCGACCCGGACGAGCGCATCGCGTGCCTCGACGCCTGCCTGCGCCCGCCGCATCTCGCCCCGCCGCCGGAGCGCGATGTCTTGGTAAACCTCAAGGGCATCCCGCTGAAACACGACCGGGGCGAGCGTCGCCTCGGCGGGGACCACGACGACCTCCGGCTGCAAAATCTGGCGCGCCAGCGCGACCTGGGCCAGCGCCACCTGCTGCTGTACCTCAGCGACCTGGCGGCGGTACTCCTGCTCGAAGAGCTGAAGCTGAAAGAGGTCGGCGTCCGTCACGTTCGGGTCGCCGTCGTCGAGGAGCGCCTGGAGCTCGCGTTGCGCCGTGCCGAGCGCCCGTCCGGCCTCGCCCGTGAGTGCGTCGAGGCGCTGGGTGAGCAGCAGCGAGTAGTACAGCTCGCCCGTGCGCAGCGCCACCTCGCTGGCCTTCTGATCGACCTCGGCCGCCTCCAGGCGCGCCGCGGCATTCGCCGCGTCGATATTCCCCTTGATCTCGCCGCCCGTGTAGATGGGCTGCAGCAGCTCGATGTCGTACTGGTTGTACGGGCTCGGGTTGGCCCAGTCGTTCCGCAGGCTCGGATTCAGGTACTGCTCGTTGAGGCTAAGCGTCGGGTCGATGTCTGTCAGGCCAGGCGCGATGGCGTGGCCGGTGGTGAGGGTGAACTCGGTAGCGAAGCGCGCCGCTCGTGCCTCCGAAGCCCGCGCCTCGGCGAAGTCCTGCCCGGCCATTTCGATGGCGACCTCAGGGCTCCCGTCGAGCGCCCGGCTCAGCGCCTCCTCTAGGTCGAGCACGAGCGTGTCGCGTGCCTGGGCGTGCACGACGCCGGGTAGCTGGAACGTGAGCAGGAGGACCGCAGCGGCGGTCATAAGAAGACGCATGGAGACGGGAAACATGGAAGGCTCGGCGCAAAGTACCAGCGAGGCCGAGCCCGAGGGACCGGAGGTAACACCGTCCCCAGCGCGATTCTTCGCTTGACACCCCGACCCCGCGCAGGCACCTTCTCGTGTCCCGTCTGCTCTCCCCCGCCTATGTCTGCCCATACGCCCCAATCGCTCGGCTCCGTCCTCCGCGAGGTCATCGACCGGATGGGCGCCCGGCAGCGCATCGACGAGGTGCGCGCTGTCGAGCAGTGGGCGCACCTGGCAGGCGCAACCATCAACGGTGTTACGACGAAGGTCTGGGTGCGTGAGGGCGTGCTCTTCGTCCACCTGACGTCCGCGATGTGGCGGCACCAGCTCCACCTCCAGCGAGAGCGCTGGCGCGAACGGCTCAACGAGCAACTCGGCCGCGAGGTCATCCGCGAAATCGTATTTCGCTGAGCGCTCAGACGTCCTCGTCAGAGCCCCAGCCCGAAGCCCACGCGCAGGCTCGGGTCCTGCGCGCCGAACTCGGCATAGACGACGATGCCGCTCTCGAACTGGTACGCCCCGCGCACGAACGGGTCGAGGAAGACGCGGAACGAGCGCGCGCGGCTGGCTGCCGTCTGCTCGTAGAGCGCGAATAGGAAGGCCGGTCCGAAGCGCAGGCCCACGTCGAGGTCGCCGCGGCTGAGGTCGGCCTCGGAGAGCAGCGCCGCCACGCGCAGGACCCGGAGGCTGCCGCCGACGCCGCCCGCGACCCGAAGCTCGCCGTCACGACCGTCCACGCGGGGGGTGAAGTCGGCGTAGAGCGCCACCTCGCGCGTGAGGAGCGTGACGAGCGGCGTCGCGTAGTTCGCGTGGACACCGATGCCTGGGAGCGTCCCTCCGCCTAGCCACAGCACCGGCGCATCCGGTAGGCCGAGGGCCTCTTGGGCGACGCCGCGCGGGGCCACCAGGGCGAGCAGAGCGAAAGCGAAGACGAGGCGCATCGGAGTAGGGGCGGGACGCGGGCAAGATCGGAAGAAACGCCGCGCCTGGAGTCAGTTTTAGGGGCGCGGGCACTGCTGGTCGTGACCGCGCGTATGCTCCGCCGGGATCTGGACCGAACCCTTCTTGCTCTGCTGCTGCGCCATGGACTCCGTCGAACGCCTCATCTGGTACGATCCGGCCAGCACCGCGCCGCCGCCTGCGGTCGCGTCCCTGCGTCCTGTCGCGACCTTCACCGACGCGGACGCGCTCCAGCGCACGCTCGCGACCGCGCCGCCCACGGTCGTGGTCGTGCCCAACGACGAGGCGACGCTCACCGCTGCGCTGGGGGCGACGCACGGCCACGCGCCCGTCGTGGTGGTGCTCGACGGGGAGGCGGAGAATGAGACGGCGCTGCAGGCACTCCGGCGTGGCGCAGACGAAGTCGTCCGCCTCGGGAGCAACCCGACCGACGTGGACCACGTGCTCGCGCGGGCCTGGGCTCGGTTCGACCGGGGCAGCGGCATCGAGGCCCTGCCGACCGACGTCGCGTCCGTGGTCGAGGCGGCGCAGGAGAGCGAGGCGCGCATGCGGGCGCTCATCGAGGCCCTACCCGACGCCATCGTCCGCATCGACAGCACCGGCCTCGTCCTCGACTTCCACGTGCCCGCGTCGTTTCCCTCAGCGCTCCTGCCCACCGACGTGGTTGGGCTCTACGCGCAGGACGTGGTCCCCGCGGACATGAAGCAGCCCTACGCCGAGGCTGCCCTCGGGGCCCTGATGACCGGGGAGCCCGTCACGTTTCGTCACACCACGTACGTGGACGGCGCCGCGCGGCACCACGAGATCCGCTGCGTGCCCCACGCGCCGGAGCTGCTGGCGCTCATCCGCGACCTGACCGCCCAGGT
>JBCDFO010000489.1:0-3196 GCA_039177895.1 Bacteroidota bacterium | reverse complement strand
GCGTAGCCGGAGCGTCGCCATGTCGCCGCTGAGCGGGCCGGTGTGGAAACGGAGCGTCTCGCTGTCGGTGGCCGTGACCGTACCGAGCAGGTCAAAGGCCCCCAGGTCGCCGAGGAGGCGGTGGACTTCGTAGCGGGCGTCAGGGCCCGTGTGGGTCCAGGTCAGGAGCGCGCCGTCGGCGTCGCGGGTGGCATCGGGGGCGGGCACCGAGACGGCCTCGAAGTGCGCTCCGCCTGCCTGTGCGCTCGCCGGCGTCACGTTCTCCAGGTAGCGTAGGGCGTTGAGGCTTCCGAAGGCAAGGTCGAGGTCGCCATCGCCATCGAGGTCGACGAACTCCGGGGTCAAGATGAGGCCGTTGACCGACGCCAGCGGGTCCCGCGCGGCGGGCACGAGCATAAACTCCGGTGCCGTAGGCGTCCCGACGTTGCGGTAGGCCTGGAGCGAACGCCCACCAACCGGCGAGCCGTCGGACCCGATCACGAGGTCCAGGTCGCCGTCGCCGTCGCCATCGCCGAGGGTGAGCCCGCTGGAGCGAATGACATCGGCAAACGGGTTGGCCGCGCCCGTGCGCCGCTCGAAGACCGGAGCCGTGGCGTCACCGACGTTTTCGTAGTAGTTGATGAACTTCGCTGTCCCGATGGTGATCAGGTCGAAGTCGTCGTCGCCGTCGATGTCGGCAAACTCGAGCCCGTCGAGCGGCTCTTCGAAGCCACTGAAGGGGTTGTCGGATCCCGTCCGCTCTACCGGGCGGATGCTCTGAGGCGTCCCCACGTTCTCGAAGTAGCGAACGACCCCATCGTAGTCGGAGGAGACGATCTCGAGATCGCCATCGCCGTCGAGGTCCACCAGGACCGGCGCGGCGATGGTCGTGTTGGTGAGAAACTCGTCGAAGAAGTCGGCGTCGCGGTTGAGTTCGAACGCCGGGCTCGTGGGCGTGCCTACGTTCTCGAAAAACCGGATGGCGCCGTACTTGTCGCCGTACACCATGTCGAAATCGCCGTCTGCGTCGATGTCGGCGAAGGAGACCGAGGAGTCTTCCCCGTCGGTGAGGGGGACCGCGATGGGGGCGGGCGTGACTTCCGTGAACGAGATCTGAGCCTCGGCATCGGGAACTGCCATGAGCGCGGCCGTGCCGAGCGCGAACGTACCGAGCGACTTGGGAGAGGGAAGATGATCCATGGGTGATCTCAGGTTGCGTTGAGTAGAGCGCGAACAGAGGCCGTCCCTCCCACGGCCTCACGCTGCCAGCATCCCCGCAGGATGCCGAGCAGACCGCCACTATATAGGGCTTACCGACCGTTTCTCGCCGGCTCAGAGTAAATGATGGACACGTACGTGCTGTCGATAACGCACGTAGCCGAGACTGCGCCGTCGTCAACCGGATCGGTCTCGGACGCCTCGTCGCCCAAGAACAGCGCAGCCCGAGCGAGTTGGGCGGGAGGACACCGGTCCGGGAATGGAGGAGCAGGGCGCAGGCCTGACACGACTCCGGGCGTGCGGCTACCTTTGCGCAGACCTAGCCCTCCGTCCTCCATGTCTTTCTCCGACGCCCTGTCTTTCTCCGACACCCTGGTGCAGCGCCTTGCTCGCGCGCAGCACGTGGCCGTCCTCACCGGCGCAGGCATCTCTGCCGAGAGCGGGGTCCCGACGTTCCGCGACGCCGACGGGCTCTGGCAGAAGTTCCGCCCCGAAGAACTCGCCAACGTCCGGGCCTTCCTCCGCAACCCCGAGTTGGTGCAGGGGTGGTACGCCCACCGCGGTGAGGTCATCCGCGAGGTCGCGCCCAACGCTGGGCACTATGCCCTGGCCGAGTTGGAGCGGATGAAGCCGCACGTCCACCTCGCCACGCAGAACGTCGACGGCCTCCACCTCGAGGCGGGCTCGACGAACGTCGCCGAGTTGCACGGCAACCTCCGGCGGATCTACTGCATCGACTGCGGGACGCCTGCCGACGAGCACGACCTCGTGGTCATCGAGGAAGGCGAGGTGGCGCGCTGCACGGCCTGCGGTGGGCTGCTCCGGCCCGACGTGGTCTGGTTCGGCGAGATGCTACCCGAGGAAGCTTTCGCCGATGCGGCCCGTGCTGCCATGCTCGCCGATGTCTACCTCTCCGTCGGCACGAGCGGGGCGGTCTATCCGGCGGCGGGCCTCCCCATCGAGGCCAAGCGACACGGGGCCTACGTCGCCGAGATCAACATTCAGCCGAGCGAGATCGCCTCGCACCTCGACGAGACCGTGCTCGGCAAAGCAGGGGAGGTGCTGCCCGCACTGCTGCAGGCGATTGCTGATTTTTGATTGGTATAGGGTAGAAACAGAGATCGTAGACCGAATGCCCAGGTTCACTATAGCGGCGACCACCGAGGTAGATCGGCAAAAGCAAAAACAGTTCTCCCCCTAGACAGGGGGAGGTAGAGGGGGTGGATCCAGGCTGGCCCGAAGCCATCTCGGAGCGCGATGATCGACCACCCCCAGCCCCTCCTGTCCAGAGCTTGCCCTCGCGCAGGCGGGGGAGGGGAGCTACAACCAACGCCTCTGAGCACCGCTATAATCGAACATCCAAAATCATCAATCAAAAATGACTTTCGCCCATCCCTGGCTGCTCGTTTTGCTCCTCGCGGTGCCTCTGCTCGCGTGGCTGGGGCTGCGGCGGACGCAGGCCGGGCTGCTTTTCTCCGAGACGGCCGCGGCGGAGGGCGTGCCGCCTACGCCCTGGGCGCGGCTCGCGTGGCTCCCCGGCGCGCTGCTGCTCGCGGCGCTCGCGCTCGGCATCGTGGCGCTCGCCCGGCCGCAGGAGCGCGACGTGACGCGCGAGCAGTTCGCCGAGGGCATCGACATCGTGCTCGTGCTCGACATCTCGACCTCGATGAAGGCCGACGACTTCTACCCCAACCGCTTCCAGGCAGCCAAGGCCGTCGCCGCCGAGTTCATCGACGGGCGGCTCTCGGACCGCATCGGGCTCGTCGTCTTCGCGGCGCAGGCCTACACGCAGGCCCCGCTCACGCTCGACTACGGCTTCCTCAAGCAGATGCTCACCGACGTGCGCATGGGCGTGATCGAGGACGGCACCGCCATCGGCACCGCCATCGCGACGGCCTCGGCCCGGCTGCGCGACGCGGACGCGGCCAGCAAGGTGATGGTCCTCCTCACCGACGGCCAGAACAACCGCGGCGAGATCGACCCGGCGACCGCGGCCGAG
>JBCDFO010000488.1:0-3203 GCA_039177895.1 Bacteroidota bacterium | reverse complement strand
TCCTCGAAGGGCTCGTCGATGCCCTTCACGAAGACGTTCATCACGCCGTTGAGGGGCTTGCGGAAGGCGATCATCGAGCCGTCCGGCGACAGGGAGCCGCCCGAGATCTCGGGGTCGCCGAAGAAGAGGTTCCGGTCGAGGAGGGGCGGGAGGGTGGCGTCTTGCAGCGCCGGGGCGGTCGCGGCAACGGCCTCCTGGGCACGCGTCGTGTCGGCGGATGCCAGGCCGAGCGCGAGCGCAACGGCTAGCATGAATACGTAGCGGGACATAAGGCGGGGAGGAAGTGGAGGAACTCGTGACGAACGGCCAGAACCCGAGGCATGCGCACGAGCAAGCTGCGTACGCACGGACGGATTCCGGTTGGGAAGGCTGCGGGAGCGCACCTGTGCGCGGTGATTGAAGAGAGCAATCTGGCAACCTGTGACAAGCGTGCCGTACGGGTTTCCCCCTGTACAGTTGCATGATGGGCCGGATCAGCCCGTTGTTGACAGGTGCTTCACCCCGATCCTCCACGCTCGACACCCATGCATCCCCTCGCCGACGACCTCTATGCAATTCCCCTCATGCCTCGGTATGGCGTCAATGCGTACCTGCTGGGCGACGTGCTCGTGGACGCGGGCATCCGCCAGTCGCGGCGACGCCTGGAGCGTGCGCTCGCCGGGCATCGCGTCACGGCGCATGCGCTCACGCACGTACACCCCGACCACCAGGGCGCGAGCCACGCGCTGTGCAGCGCCTACGGCTGGCCCCTCTGGTGCGGCGCGGCCGATGCCTCCGCGATGGAAACCGGCGTCACGCCCATCCCGCCCAGCCTCCTCACGCACCTCCTCGACCGCGTCTGGACGGGACCAGCGCACCCGGTCGCACGGACGCTGGCGGAGGGCGACGAGGTCGGCGGCTTCGACGTCATCGAGACGCCGGGCCACACGTCGGGGCACCTTGCGTTCTGGCGCGCGCGGGACCGCGCCCTCGTGCTCGGCGACGTGCTCAACGGCATGCACCTCGTTACGACATGGGCGGGGCTGTGCGAGCCTCCGGCGGCCCTCACCGCCGATCCTGTGCAGAACCGCGCCTCCGCGCGCAAGCTGGCCGACCTGCACCCGCGCCTCGTGTGCTTCGGCCACGGCCCTCCGATGCGGAACGACGGCCAGTTCGAGGACTTCGTCAACGCGCTCGCCTAACCCCAAAGCGCTTTACTGAGGCAGGATGGGTGTCAGCGGTGTCTGACACGGAGGATCAAGCCTCGGCACTTGCCCCGCGTGGGGGTTCGCTCCGTTCTTAGAGGTTCACCCAACTCGTCGTGGGCGGCCCTGGGCCGCCTGCTTGCCCAGCCGTCCCCTCCGCATGTCGATCACCGAACGCATCGAGGCGCTGCTCGCTGCCACGGACCCCTTCAACCTGCTCACCGAGGCCCAGCGCACCGAGACGGTCGCGTTCGTCTCCACGCGGATGTTTAAGGAGGGCGACCTCATCCTGGAGCAGGGCATCGACACGCACAAGGCGCTGTACATCGTCGAGTCGGGCCTGGTGCGCCTGCTCGACGCGCAGCAGCAGCGCCTCATCGAGATGTGTGGCGAGGGGACGCACTTCGGCTCCTACGGCCTTGTGGAGGGTGGCGTCCTGCCCTACGAGGCCCGCGCCGTCGAGCCGACCGTGTGCGCGCTCATCGACGCGAAGCAGTTCTGGAAGCTGCTCCAGGAGAACGCGGCCTTCAAGGGGTATTTCGACGAGAACGTCAAGCGCTTCATCCGCACCCGCGAGACCGAGCGCGACGCCGCCGGGGCCTACCTCCTCTTCGATACCACGCTCGGCGACCTGCTCCACCAGCCGCCGGTGACCTGCTCGCCGAGCGCCACAATCCGCACCGTCGCCCGCGCCATGCGGGACTACGAGACCGAGACGGTCGTGGTCGTCAAGGATGCGCTCCCGATGGGCCTCGTGACCGAGGGCGACATCGCCACCCGCGTCGTGGCCGAGGGCCGCTCGGCGGAGGACCCCGTCACCGAACTCATCACGCGCCCGCCGGTCGCGCTCAACGCGGAGGCCCGACTCTTCGAGGCGATCCAGGTGATGATGCAGCACCGCATCCGCCGCGTGATGGTGATGGGCGAGGCCAACCGCGAGGGCGACCGCCGCCTCGCCGGCATCATCACGGCGCAGGACGTGAGCCACTTCCGCGGCCTCGACCCCGTGGCGACGGTCGAGCGCACAGAGAAGGCGCAATCCATCGAGGAACTCGCGGCGATCCGCAACGAGTCCACGCGCCGGCTGCTGCGGCTCCACCAGCAGGGCGTCCACGCCCAGGACCTGCTGGACGTCATCACCGAGCTCGACGACCAGCTGAAGGCGCGGCTCTTCTTTCTCGTCGAGCGCGACCTGCGCGAGGCCGAGCCGGACGCCGCCTCGCCGCTCCCGTGGGTCTGGCTCGCCTTCGGGACGCCGGGCCGCCGCGAGTGCGCGCTCACGACGTGGCAGTCGAACGGCCTCGTCTACGCCGACCCGGCCGACGCCGCCGAGGCGGAGCACGCCGCCGCCTGGTTTGCGTTGCTCGTCGACCACATCGAGGACGCCTTCCAGCGGTGCCACTTCTTCAGCCACGAGGACGGCATCGTGGCGTTCGCGGAGCCCTTTCGGCAGCCGCTCGCGGCGTGGCAGGCCGCCTACCGGCAATGGACCGAGGGCGCCGAGCCGGTCGCGAGCCGCCGCGCCGCGCCCTGCTTCGACTTCCGACCGCTCTACGGCCACACCGCGCTCGCCGACACGCTGCGTGATACGGTCCGCACGGCGCTCGCCGCTCCCTCGGCGAATGGCACCCCGCGCGCCAGCCTCATCCGTCTGCTCATGGACGAGGCGACGAGCGTCAAGCCACCGCTGACCATGTTTGGGCGGCGCTTCGCCACGAGCGAGGGCGGCCTCCACCTCCGCGACCGCGGCCTGCAGCCCATCGTCGGGATGGCGCGGGCGCTCGCGCTCGACCTCCACCAGACGCGCCGCACGTCCACGTTCAGCCGCCTCCGCCTCGTGGCCGACGAGGTGCCCGACCTGGCCGCCGAAGCGCGCAGCCTCACCGACGCCTTCGCGACGCTTGTGGACGTCCACCTGCGCACGCAGATGCGCGCCGTCGAGGTCGGCGAGCGCCCCTCGGACATGATCGACCCGGAGGCGCTCTCGAAGTCGCAGCAGAACCTGCTCAAGGAGGCCCT
>JBCDFO010000487.1:0-3226 GCA_039177895.1 Bacteroidota bacterium | reverse complement strand
TCAACGCCGCCGCCGTGGCGCTCATGGCTGTCGTGACGCTTCAGCTCGGCCTCTCGGTGCTAGACGGCTGGCTGCCCATCGCCATCTTCGCGGTCGCAGCCGTGCTGGCCTTGCGCTACAAGGTCAACGCGGCGTGGCTCGTGCTCGGCGGCGCGCTCGCAGGCTGGCTCCTCGGCTAAACTCGAGGCTGAACCCGACCTCCGTTTCTCCCATGACCGACTTCGCCCGCCTCTTCGCCTACGACAGCGACGCCAACCAACGGCTCCTCGACGCGCTCCGCGCTGCCGATTCCACTGCACCGGGGCAACTCGATGGCGAGCGGCAGGTGTTCGCGCACCTCGTCACAGCCAAGCAGGTGTGGCGCGCTCGGCTGAAAGGTCTGCCATGGACCGGCGCGATATGGCCGGATCTCGATTGGGACGCCTGCGCCGACCTCGTCGAGGTCAACCGCGCCGACTATGCCGTCTACTTCGAGGAGTGCAGTGACGACCTCGACGTGGCGGCTGTCTACCACAACAGCCGAGGCCAGCGTTTCGAGACGGCGCGGCGCGACATCCTGATGCATCTGCTGATCCACGGGGGCTACCACCGCGGCCAACTCGCACGAGCCTTGCGCGAAGCCGGCCACGCCCCTCCCAATACGGACTATATCACGCACGTCCGTCAAGGGACTTAGAAATAATAACTTGGCTTACCCCCACCAAAAAGTTGCCCACGGTGTGGAAACCGATGTGGACAGGTGGGGGCACGTCGCGCACAACTTTTCGACGCACGGGGCATGGGGAAACACCGGTGGATGTCAAGACGGAATCACGCACGGATTATCCCACCGTCCTCCACAACGCGCTCGTGTGTGTAGCGATCTCGTCTGCTCGCGCTCCTGGGTGTGGACGAACGTGGATAGGTGGACAAGTACCCGCTTACCTATCCGACAGCAGCGCTTAGCGACGCATGAGACCAGAGCGTGGTGTGCACAAGCCGTGGATGAGGGTGTGGACGAACGCATCGGTTTCCACGTGCGGCGGTTTTCCCAGGCTTATCCACGTATCCACGGCCCTACTACATCTACTTCTTCTTTTTTATCAGGTTTATTTATTTAGGGACGTGGAAAGGTCAGATAGAGGCAGATATACCACCGTATACCAGTCTAGCTGACTCGGCATCCGTATCCTTGGAGCGTCGCCGCTCACCGCACTCCCCCTCGCCATGGTTCGCCGCGTTCTCGTCGCCCTCGACTCCGACCGTGACACCACGGTTGCCATCCGCTACGCCGGTGACGTAGTCCGCCCGTGCGATGGCACCGTGACGGGGCTCGCCCTCGTAGCCAAGGACGCCATCGACAACGCGACGGCAGGCGGAGGCATCGGATCGATGTACTACGCGGAGAAACGGCGGAAAGAGCTGTCAGAGCAGGTGCTCGGCGAGGCGAAGACCTTGCTGGACCAGTTCGCAACGCACTGCGAAAACCAGGACGTTCGCTTCGAACAGGCGGAAGTCGCCATCGGCGTACCGCATGAGCAAATCACCGAGCACCTCAGGTACCACGATCTGCTCGTCGCCGGGGACGAGTCGCACTTCTTCTATGCGAAGCCGGACAAGCGCACGCATGCGCTCGCAAGGATCGCGCAGGCTGGAGCCGGGGCTGTTCTCATCGTCGAGAAGACCTACCGTGCTGTCGAGCGCGTGCTCATCGCGTTCGACGGGGACACTACCTCGGCGCGCACGCTCCAGAAGTTTGCCCACCTCGCACCGTTCGGCACAGACCTACCCATCGACCTGCTCTGTGTAGTAGGCGACGACAGCGAAGAGAAGCGCCTCGTGGCCCGCGACTACCTCAGCCGCGCTGCCTCGTACCTCGAAGCGTACGGGTTCTCCGACCTCACGCATCACACGCCGGTGGGAGGCAGTGCTCTCCAGACCATCCTCAGCCACGCGGAACACAGCGAGGCCGATGCCATCGTGGCCGGAGCCTATTCCCGGTCAGGGATCAGCCGTCTCTTCTTCGGCTCAACGGCAAAAGGCTTGATCGAAAGTAGCCCGGTGCCGCTGTTTATGTACCACTGAGGCAGCCGGTCAGCGCCACGCGACTCGCTCGACATTGGTGCCGTCTGACCGCAGCCACACGGCACCCGCATCAGCGGTCTGGACCACATCAGCTCCGGCGCTGCGCCAGCGGTCGAGAACTTCGGCATGAGGGAGCCGGTAGCGATTGCGCCGCCCCACGCTTACGACCGCGCGAGTTCCCTCGTCGGCAGCACGTTCTACGAACGCAGGAATCGAGCTGGTGCGCGAGCCATGGTGGCCGACCTGCACGACGTCGCTGGCGAGGACTGGACCGAAGCGCCGGACGAGCGCCTGCTCTGCTGCAGCCTCGCCGTCGCCGGTAAATAGCCACGCTGTTGTGCCATGGACAACGCGCAGGGCAAGCGATGCCTCGTTGGCATCGGCGAAGTGCGAGGCCGGGGCGTGGAGCCATTGGAGGCGCACGCTCGGATCGAGGTCGAGCAGCGAACCACCATCCGGGGTACGAACGGGGACGCCGTGTGTGGCGGCAGCATCCAGTAGACCACGCCACAGATCCGCATCGCTGTCGAGGCCGTTCGTGTAGACCGCGCCGACGGGCACGCGCTCCAACAGGGTTTGTGCACCGCCGTAGTGGTCGGCGTGGGCATGAGTAAGGACAAGCGCATCGATGCGATCCAGGCCGTAGCGCTGCAAATGGGGGAGAAGCGTGCGCGTGCCGTGATCGATGTAGTCGTCTCGCATCCCCGCGTCGATGAGCACCGTCTTGCCACGCGGGGTGACGAGCAGCGTGGCGTCACCCTGGCCCACATCGAAGAACACCACGTCGAGGCGGGGCTGGGTATGACCCATCAGCACATTTGTCCCCACGTGTCCTACGAGGAGACTGAGGCCGAGCACCGAAGTTCGCCACCGAAGCCGGGGGCGAGGCCACGCTGCCAATGCGAGCAGGAACGCGACGCCCGCAGCGATCAGCCACGGGTCGCGCACGAAGCCGTCGAACGCCCAGCCGCCGAGCCACGCCTCGCCAGTCTGCGCGGTCCCGAGCAACACACTCGTACCCATCTCGACCGCGCCGCCGTACGCAAACGCGAGCGGCGTTGCCCAGCCTGCCGTTGCGACGAGCAGCAGGCCCGCGAGCAGTACGACGGCCGTGACGTGGATTGCAACGAGGTTGAGCACGATTCCGGCAAGCGGTACTGCT
>JBCDFO010000486.1:0-3244 GCA_039177895.1 Bacteroidota bacterium | reverse complement strand
GCTGGTGCTGGTCGTGGCCGTGCTGCTGAATGGCTATGCCTACCGCACGCTGCAGGACGCGCTCTACCTCGACCCGCCGCTGAAAACGAAGCAGCCGAAGGCCGCCGCGCCGCTGAGCGGCTTCGAGCGACCCGGCATCCGCGCCTTCCTCGATCTCGAATGGCGGCTCGTGCGACGCACCCGCTACCCGCGCGGCATCATGCTCAACGCGTTCGCCATGACGGCCGCCCTCGTCGCCTCCGTCTTTGTCGTCAATGCGCCGAGCGCCCCAATGCTGCTCTTCGCGACGGCGACCGTGGCGATCTCGGCAGGCCAGTTCGCGCTCCCCTTCGCGAGTGGGCACTACGACCGGCTGCTCACGCTCCCCGGCGCGCTCGACGCGTTCGTCGGGGCTAAGCTCGCGCTCGGCGTCGGGTCCGTGCTCCTGCTCGGCGTGCTCCTCGCCGTGCCCGCGCTCGTGTTCGACCCCGCGATGCTCGTCCCGCTCGTCTGCGCCGTGCTCTTCGGAGCAGGCGTCTTCGCGCCTGTCGCCGTGGTCGGCTCCACGCTCGCGCCCAAGCCCATCGACGTGGACGACCAGTTCATGAACAGCCCGCGCGTCCACGCGCTGCTGCCGCAGATCGTGCTTGCCCTCGCCAGCGGCGTCGGCGTGGCCCCGTACGTGCTGCTCGGCCCCGAGGTCGGCCTCGTGGCGATGGGCGGACTCGGCGCAGTGGGCGTGCTGAGCCTCCCGTTCTGGCAGCGCAGCATCGAGGCGCGCGTCGCGCAGCAGCGCTACGCCGTCGCCGACCGCTTCCGCTCCGTCCTCTGACGCCCGCTCTCGCACCGATTCCGATGCACATCGACACCCAGACTGCTGACGCCCAGACCACTGAAGCAAGCGCGCGTCCTGCGCCCGCGACGTATGCGCTCGCGGAACCGCGTGGCGCAGCACCACCCACGTGCGGCATGGAGGTCGTCGCAACGGGCCTCGTGAAGCGCTACGGCGCGACGGAGGCGCTGCGGCTGGACGGTCTCACGGTCACGCCGGGCGAGGCGGTCGGCCTCGTCGGCAACAACGGCGCGGGCAAGACGACGCTGCTGCGGCTCGTGCTCGACCTCATCCGGCCCACCGCCGGTACCGTCGCGCTCGATGGCCTCGTGGTGAACCAGACGACGGCCTGGAAGCCCCGCGTGAGCGCGTTCCTCGATCCGAGCTTCCTGATCGGCTACCTCCGTCCCGGCGAACTCTTCCGGCTCGTCGGCGGGAGCTACGGTCTGAGCGCAGATGAATCGGACCGTCGCGCAGCCAGCTACGCCGATTTCCTCGGTCCGACCGTCGCCAAGCCCGGCGTCCTCGTGCGCGACCTGTCGCTCGGCAACGCGGGCAAGATCGGCATCGTCGCCGCGCTGCTGTGCCGCCCCGACCTGCTCGTACTCGACGAGCCGTTCGCCAACCTCGACCCTGGCGCCCGTATCCACCTCGAAGGCCTCCTCCGCGCCGAGCGCGGGCGCGGGGCTACGGTCCTCGTGTCGAGTCACGACCTCGACCATGTCGTAGACGTCTGCTCGCGCGTCCTGGTGATGGCCGACGGGCGCGTGGTACGCGACACCCCCGCCGAGCCCGGCACGCTCGCCGAGCTACGCGCCTTTTTTGCTCAGGGTGGACGAAGCTGAAACGGGTATGATCGGGCAGAATCGAGTCCGTATCGTTCGGTCGAAACCAAGCTCGTAACTCCACGTGTTGCCTGACCTTCACCTCCACAATCTGGCCGCACGGCTCTACCCGCTCCGCCGCAGCCTCACGGGCGACGGCGTTCGTGCGACGCTCGCTGTCCTCGCGGAGCGCCTGCCGTCCCTGGAGCAGCACGAGGTCCCTACGGGAACGCCTGTGCTCGACTGGACGGTGCCGGACGAGTGGAACTGGAAGGCGGCGTGGGTAGCGGATGCCGAGGGGCGGCGCGTCGTGGATGCTACGGAGCACGGGCTGCACCTCGTCGGCTACAGCGTGCCTGTCCGGCAGCGGATGACGTGGGCGGAGTTGAAGCCGCACCTCCACACGCTGCCGGACCAGTCGGACGCGATCCCGTACCGCACGGCCTACTATGCCCAAACGTGGGGCTTCTGCCTCCGCCACCGGACGGTCCTCGACCTCGACGCGCGCGGCGACGAGGCGGAGTACGAGGTCGTCATTGACGCGACGCGGGGGCCGGGGGCGCTGACCTACGGCGAGGTCGTGCTACCCGGAGAGACAGAGGAGACGGTACTGATTTCGGCGCACGTCTGCCACCCGATGCTCGCCAACGACAACCTCTCGGGCCTCGTCGTAGCGGCGGCGCTGGCAGAGCAGCTCGCGGCGCGCGCGCAGCGGTGCTACACGTACCGCTTCGTCTGGGCTCCGGGCACGGTCGGGGCGATCACCTGGCTCGCGCGCAACGAGGCCGTCGTGCCGACGATCCGTCACGGTCTCATCCTCGCCAACCTCGGCGACGCGGGCGGCTTTACCTACAAACAGAGCCGTCTAGGTACGTTCGGGCAGACTCCCGCTGAGATCGACCGCGCCGTGGCGGTCGCGCTGCGCGATGCGGGCGAGGCGCTCGACGTGCGCCCGTTTATACCCTATGGCTACGACGAGCGGCAGTATGGCAGCCCGGGCTTCAACCTGCCCGTCGGGTGCCTAACGCGGACGCCCTACGGCGAGTACCCTGAGTACCACACCTCCGCCGACGACCTCGATTTCATCTCCGAGGCGCAACTTCAGGGCGCGCTCGCGCGGCTCACGGACGTGATCGATATCCTCGAAGCCAACCGCCGCCTCATCAACCTGCACCCCTACGGCGAGCCGCAGCTTGGGCGGCGCAGGCTCTACCGCGCGCTCGGCGGCCTCCCCGATGCGCCCCTGCAGCAGCAGGCGATGCTGTGGGTCCTCAACCTCTCCGCAACGCCCGGCGCACCGGAGGATGGATTCGACCTCCTCGCCGTGGCCGAGCGTTCTGGGTTGCCGTTCCGAACCCTTGCCGCGGCAGCGGATCTTCTCGAACGCCACGATTTGGTCGCGTAGGGGCCGGTTGCAAACGAACCCTACCGGTTGCAGAAGCCTGCCGTGTGGTTAAAAGACCGCCATGTTTGGCCGATACGAGCGGCAACCCTACGTTCCGCCCATGTCCGCTGTCACCGCCCAGACTCCGGCTCCCGCCATGCACGCTGACGACGCGGTGCGTCCTGCCCTCGGGCTCGACCGTGCCGCGCTGGAGGCTCGGTTCGC
>JBCDFO010000485.1:0-3254 GCA_039177895.1 Bacteroidota bacterium | reverse complement strand
TCGGGCTTGATGGCGTTGCCCGGAAGCTCCGGCCGCAACAGCGAGGTCGGCGCCGTGGAGTTGTGCTTGACGTGCGCGACAGGCCAGCCCGCCTCACGCCACGCTGCGAGCAATCGCGCCATGTTGGCCTCGGCGTCCGGGTTGTTGCGCTCGCCGTACATGGGATCGTCCAGGCCTTGCTGCACGTCAATTAGGAGGAGCGCTGTGGGCGCAGTACTCATCGTGTGATCTGTGGAATGAGATCGCTCTTGGTCATATCCGGGTGCGTTGCGATATCCATCGGTATAGCGTTGAGCGCGCCCACCCGAAGCGAGCTATGCAGCGGAATGGTTACGTAATGTTCTCATGCATCGCTCGTCCGGGTAGCCCAGTCGCCGAAGCCGCTTGATGGGGTTGTTCCGGTCAATATTACGCGGCAGCCTCATTCGGACAGCACTTCCTCACGCGTGAAGTAAAGCCTGATCAACTTTGGGCGCTCAGCTTTATCGAAGTAGAGGGTCACGCCGTCACGCACCATCGCCCGCAGGTCGTCGAGCGTGTCTGCTTCGGTGTAGATCGAATAGCCGAGCGCACGCGCTTCGTAGCTCTCTCTCTGGCGACTCGGACGAAGAGTTCACTGGTCATGAGTCTACTAGGTGCACAGGATATCAGAAAGGTTTGTGCGCGCCGTATTTCGGGTCGTCCAGTCCCTGCTGTCCATCACTGGTAGGAGTGCCAGTGCGTTGCCGTTTATGGCGAGTTCTGACGGAGGAATTCAATCTTACCCATACTTCGGCGGGCGGTCATCTGGACCAGATAGACTCTGGGCGTATGCGGCCGACGAAGCAGCCCAATGAGCTACTTCTGGCAAGGATCCCGTTTACACTGCCTACAGTTCATTTTCTCAGTACTTGCAGGTCGATAAATCGCTAGGGACGGGATAGACCTCGTGTGGGATCGGAGAGCGGAGCCATTCTCGTATGACCAGCATTAAAGTTGACCTGATTCGTAGCTTGAATGATGCAGCTGCTTACTGCCACGACACACCATCTTTTCGTCCAAATCGTCCTTTTCTAAAGGACTATATATAGTGCCTATAGCTTATTAAATTAGTATTTACTTTTTTTCTGAACGTTTTTACCTACATTGGAAGTGCCCCTCCATTTTCTCAATTCACACCATCCTCCAATGCGTTTCCTAGTCGTATCATTTCTCGTCTTCACCCTCTGCCTTTCGGCCTGTGATAGCGCGAGTGACTCTCTGCCAGCACCAGATATCGTGAGCGCTGAGTCAACCTCAGACCCCTATAGCGCTCTACACCATCTTGCTTCGCTCGCCGTTGTCCAAGGTTCGCCTGTCGTGGTCACCAAAGAAATTCAGGCCAACGGCTTTAGCGGTACACTGACGCTCACCAAGACGTTTGCATCCCTGTTCGGGGTGGACTACTACCAACTTGACTCTTCGATCACAGTCACAAACAATACCGATGAGACGATCACGATTACATGTGATACGACACTCGATCCGAGGCGAAGCGGACCTGGTAAACCAAATCCACCTGCGTTCTCGGCCGAATCTAACAACTCAAAATCCGGGGTAGGAGCTGCTACCAATGTCTTCGGCCCGGCCTTCATCCCAACAGGCATAACGAACTCGTTCAACGCTGATATTGACGTCGAGCGCACCTGTCTGATTGCAGATGGCACTAACCTCTCCTCGGAGTCAGAATCCGCAGTTCTCCTAAAAAACGAGATACTAGTTCCTGAGGACCAGCCGCTTCCGTTTTAACACGTAGGCAACATCGTGCTTGGATCACGAGGCTGCAGAGTTGCTCTCTGCAGCCTCGTGTCTTCTTCCGGAGATCCTCTAGCCAGTCCTAAAAACCCAACGCCTTGCTGACCAACCGCTCCTGCTCGGCGGCGTGGACCTTGGCGCTGCCGGTGGCGGGGCTGGCGGCGGCGGGGCGCCCGACGTACTGTGGCCGGACGCAGCAATCGCCGTGGCGCTCCATGAGCAGGCGGTCCAGGTGCGGCTGCACGAACGACCACGCGCCCATGTTCTGCGGCTCCTCCTGGCACCACACCACGTCGGTGACCTGCCCGAAGCGCTCTAGCTCGGCGCGCACCTCGGCCTCGGGGAACGGATAGAGTTGCTCCACGCGGACGAGGCCGACCGACGCCGGGATATCCATCTGCTCCTGCGCAGCGAGGAGGTCGTAGTAGACCTTACCCGAGCAGAGCACGAGACGCTGCGCAGCCTGCGGATTGTCGGACGCAGCCTCGTAGACCGGATGGAAGCGCCCTTCGCTCAGGTCTTCGACCGCCGAGACAGCGCGCGGGTGGCGGAGTAGGCTCTTCGGCGTCATGAGCACCATCGGCTTGCGGATGCCGCCGTTGGCCTCGGGCAGCTTGATCTGGCGGCGCAGCGCATGGAAGTAGTTCGCGGGCGTCGTGAAGTTGCCCACGATCAGGTTCTCGTCGGCGCAGAGCTGGAGGAAGCGCTCCAGGCGCGCGGAGGAGTGCTCTGGCCCCTGGCCCTCGAAGCCGTGCGGCAGCAGCAAGACGAGGCTGCTCTGCGTCCCCCACTTCGCCTCAGCGGAGGCCACGAACTGGTCGATCATGATCTGCGCGCCGTTGGCGAAATCGCCAAACTGCGCCTCCCAGCACACAAGCGTGTTGGCGTCCGCGACGGAGTAGCCGTATTCGAAGCCGAGGACGGCGTACTCGCTCAGCAGCGAGTCGTAGACCTGCAGCGGGAGTTGGTCCTCGGCGACGTGGCTGAGCGGGAGGTAGTGACGCCCGTTCTGCTGGTCGTAGAGGATGGCGTGGCGCTGGCTGAACGTGCCGCGCCCGGAGTCCTGGCCGGAGAGCCGCACGCGGTGGCCGTCGAGGAGGAGCGAGCCGAACGCGAGAGCCTCGGCGAAGGCCCACTCGATCTTGCCGTTCGCGAGCGAGTCAGGGCGGCGTTCGAGCAAGCGGGCGAGCTTGCGGTGAACGGCGAAGTCGTCGGGCCACGAGACAAGCGCCTGCGTGATGCGGTCGAGCACGTCGCGCGGCACCTGCGTCTCGAAGGCGGCGGTGAAGGCGCTCGGCACGGGCGCGCTCGACGGCTCGGCGTCCTTGTGCTTCTCGGCGGTCTCCTTCGTCTCCTCGAAGGCCGAGTCGAGGATCGACCGGAAGCTGTCGAGGATCTGCTCGGCGTCCTCGGGCGTCATCTCGCCGCGCTTGAGGAGCTGCTCCAGGTAGAGCTTCCGCACCGAGCGGTGGCCGTCGATC
>JBCDFO010000484.1:0-3254 GCA_039177895.1 Bacteroidota bacterium | reverse complement strand
TCGTCGTACCAGTACTCGAGCCCGAGCCCGATGGTAAGCTGCTCCAGGATGCCCAGTTCGCGGCACGTCTGGTCCAGATCGCAGTTGTAGTTGTCGAGTCGGTTGTCGCCGTCCTCGTCGACAAAGATCGGGTTGCCGTTCTCGTCCACCTGCGACGCGTTGTCGGTCGGGTTGAGGTCGATGTTGATTGGCTTCCACGCCGAGAAGATCGAGGTCATAAACGACCGCGGCTGACGTTGCCCGTTTTCGTCCTCGTCGAAGTCGATGAGGGTCTTGCTGAAGTCAAGGGCGACGTTCACCTTGTTGAAGTCGTCCAGGTTGGCCGTCAACGCGCCTCCGAACCGGAGGTTGGTAGGGATGGGGTCACTCTGATCGTTGTCAGCATATTGGATGGTCGGCCCCATGTTCGCTAGGTTGAAGCCCAAGCTAGGCTCCATCACAACGCTACCGAGGTTGAAGCTGGGGGCTTTCCAGAGGCCCGCGATGTCGAATCCGAAGGAGACGCCAGCTTGGGTATCCTGTGAGCCCACCTGCACGCCACCCGTCAGGTTGGAGTAGATGAACCGCAAGCCCCCACCAAGAGCGAAGCGCTCGGTGATCGTCGTCGCGTACGACACGCCCACGGCTAACTCCCCGGCGGAGAACTCACCGAGGAGGTTGTTGTCGGGGTCCCGATACTCCTGGGTACCGAGGTCGAGGTAGGTAATGTGGCCCCCAAAGGTGCCGACGCCGTCGACGTGGTACTTACCCGAGAGGTAGTAGTAGTAGAGATCGGCCTGGAGCGACGGGAGCCACTGCGACACCGTCATGGTGCCTTCGGCACCGCGCTGGAAGGCGAGGCCTGCCGGGTTCCAAAACACCGCGTTGGCGTTGTCGGCGATGGCCACCCCGGCGTTGCCCATCCCTGCGGAGCGGCTATCCGGTTCGATTTGAAGGAAGACGACGGCAGCTCCGCCGACCTGGGCACGGGCAGGCAGCGCGAGGGCTACCAACGCCGCCAGCGCGAGGCAGGAGTGAGTGAAACGAGACATGGTTCGTTCAGTGTTGGAGAATGTCAACGATGCAGGTGCCGTGTCAAGAATCAAATAGGCAAACGGGAGGCGGTGGGTATGAACTGGAAACAGGGGCGACAAACTAGCAAATCGTGGGCCGCAATGGAACCCACTACCGCGTACACGCCTCGGACCCGGATGTGCCCAGGGCGTTGCCCATGCGAAATCGCAGCGGGGCGCGGAGGCGAGTCCCTCGCCCGTGCTAACGAATA
Source organism: Bacteroidota bacterium (assembly GCA_039177895.1). Classification (GTDB taxonomy): domain Bacteria; phylum Bacteroidota; class Rhodothermia; order Rhodothermales; family Rubricoccaceae; genus JBCBEX01. The sequence continues at coordinate 1,990 of JBCDFO010000484.1, read as the reverse complement.
ATGGCGATGCGCTCGATGCGCTCGGCGACCTCGCGCTCGCCTTCCGGACGCTCGACCTCCACGCGGAGGCGATAGAGGTAAACGCCGCTCGCGAGGCGATCAAAATCGTCATCGAGGCCCGCCCAAGGAACGCGGACCAGGTTGCCCTCTAGGGTGCCGCTCGGCAGCGTCTGGACATCATCAAGGGTGGCGACAGGGCGGCCCGCAAGCGTGTAGACGCGAATCTGCACGCGCGCGGCGGTTCCGACCGGCTGGTTGTGCTCGAAGACGAAGTCGGTCGGGCCCGAGGTGGGGTTGGGGTAGTTAAAGACGTTGCGGACCACGAGTTCTTCCTCCGCCGCGACGACGTAGGAGAGGGTCGCCTCCGACGAGTTGTTGGCGACGTCCCACGCGCGCACGGTGAGCGTGTGCGGGCCTTCGGACTGCTCGGGCAACTGGAAGCGGATGGTGCCGCTCCCTGCCTCGTTCAGGTCGCCCTCGAAGAACGACCCGATGTCGATGGCCGAGGCGGCGTCGCCGTCGATGGTGAGCAGGAGTTGGTGCCCGACGCCCGAGCCGACGGTGTTGATGCCGGTGTCGTCGTTCAGACGCACGACCAGCGTAGGCTCGCGTCCGACGAGGCCGCCATCGACGAAGCCTGCGCGTGGCGCTTGGCTGCGCGCGGATGCCCCGTCGAAGCCGTCACTGCGCAGGTCTTCCTCGGTCGCAAACTGAAGCGCGATCTCCGGGCCCCGTGTGTCGGACACCCCGGTCCCGGCCGTCGTGCTGATGACTACGTTCTCCGTCGCCCCCACCCCATCGACCGTGGCCGACTGGGCGTACACGACGATGCGGGCGGGCGCACCGGAGTACGACACGTCCTGCGGCACCACGAACGAGACACGGAAGGTGCCCCGGCTTACGCTCGCCCGACCTCGGAAGAGGAGATCGGTCTGGACCTCAAAGTCGCCGCCGGGCTGGAAGCGCTGCGCCTCCTCTGGGATCGTGACCCGCCGGGCCGCATCGAACACGGCTACCTCAGCCACACCGTCGAACGAGACATCGCGCTGCCCATCGAGCGTGAGCACCTCGCCCTCGATCTCGGTGCGTTCGAGCGCGCGCAGCACGGGCGGCGCCGTTTCGTCGGGCACCTGGCCGTTCACGGTTGTGATGCGTGCGGTCCGAGTCGGGAGTCCGACGCGCATCGTCGGGTCGCCGAGCAGGGCGAACTTGCGGTTGTTGAATTCCGCCCCGGCGTTGGTGTTTTTAGCCGCCCGCACGATGTCGCCGAGCCGTTGCGGCTGGCCGTCGGGCTCACGCGTGAGCATGGCCTCGTTGACGCGAAGGTTCAAGCCTGTGTTCAAGCCGTCGAGCGAGGACGACGTAAACACGACACGTAGCGTGGTCAGCATCGCAATGCCGCCGCCCTCGGGCAGCAGCAGCATGCGTTCGGCCGCGCTCTGGTCGATGACCATATCCATGCGCCCGAACGAGCACGTGGCTGTGACGCAGATCGTTGGCCGCCCAACGTTCGTCAGCCGTTCAATGGCTTCCGTATCGAGCAAGGCTTCATCGGCGAGGCGCAGGATGCCGCCGTGCCCGGCGTAGTTCCACACCAGCGTCCCCTCATTGATAGCACGCGAGGCGTCAGCCTGAGCCTGCGGATACCGACGCCCTACAGCCGTGATCTCCGGGGTGTAGGCGAGCATGTACACTTTCTGCTGCGTCAGGTACGGCGCAAACGGACCTACCGCGTTCGTCGCCACCGCGTCGATGTTCTGGAGGTGGAGGTCGAAGTCGCGGTCCGGGCTCGGGAAGTTGTCGTCCGACAGGAAGGTGTAGCGCGAGCGCCACGCCCCGAAGCTGGCCGGGTCCTCGTAGCGCTTGATCTTGGCCACGAGCGCTTCCGCTTCGGCGAGCGTGCGCACGGGGAACCTTCCGATCCCGAGATCGACGCGTTCCAGGCCCGTGGTCCGTCGCCATACGCCCTCGTCGTCGTCGAGGAGCCCGA
>JBCDFO010000483.1:0-3261 GCA_039177895.1 Bacteroidota bacterium | reverse complement strand
TCCTGCCGCTCGATGTTGTACTTCGAGAGCTTGTTGTAGAGGTGCGAGCGCTGGATGCCGATGTGCTCGGCCGTGCGCGAGATGTTCCAGCCGAACTGCTCCAGCTTGCGCTCGATGAAGAGCTTCTCGGCCATATCGCGAAACTCGGAGAACTGGTCGTACTGGTCGAGCAGCCCCGCCATCGGGTCGCCGCCGGAGCCGCCGGGGTTCACGAAGCGGTCCACGTCGGCCACGCCGATCTCGTGGCCCTCGGACAGGATGAGCAGGCGCTCGACGACGTTGCGGAGTTCGCGGACGTTGCCGCGCCAGTCGAGCGTGCGGAGGCGGTCGAGCGCGTCGCGGCTGAACGAGCGGCCGGTCATGCCGTTCTGGAGCGCCACGCGCCCGAGGATGTGCTCGGCGATGGCGGGGATGTCGCCCCGGCGCTCGCGTAGCGGCGGCACGTGGATCAGGATGACCGAGAGGCGGTGGTAGAGGTCCTCGCGGAACTGCTGCGCGTCGATGGCTTCGAGCAGGTTCTTGTTCGTCGCGGCCACCACGCGGACGTTGACCGGGATCGTGCGGTCGCCGCCGACGCGGGTGATGCGGCTCTCCTGGAGCGCCCGCAGCACCTTCGCCTGCGCGTCGAGGCTCATGTCGCCGATCTCGTCGAGGAAGAGCGTACCGCCGTCGGCCTGCTCGAACTTGCCAACACGCTGTTTCGTCGCGCCGGTGAACGCGCCCTTCTCGTGCCCGAAGAGCTCGCTCTCGATGAGTTCGCTCGGGATCGCGGCGCAGTTGACTTCTACGAGCGGCCCGTCGTTGCGCGCCGACTGATGGTGGACCCAGCGGGCGACGAGTTCCTTGCCCGTCCCAGCCTCGCCGGTGATGAGCACGCGCGCCTCGGTCGGGGCCACGCGCTCGACCGTGCCCTTAATGTGCTGGATCGGCTGGCTCTGGCCGATGATGGGCGTCAGCTCGTCCTGCCCGGCGTCCGCGACGGCCTGGCGTAGGCGCTGGTTCTCGGTCTGGAGTTGGCTTTTCTCCAGCGCCCCACGCACGGTGACGAGGAGCCGGTTGAGGTCCGGCGGCTTCTCGATGAAGTCCACCGCGCCGAGCCGCGTCGCCTCAACGGCCGTCTCAACGGTGCCGTGCCCGGAGATCATCACGATGGGCAGCCCGTTCTCGCCGACGTGGAGGGCTTCGAGCACCTCCATGCCGTCGCGCTTGGGCATCTTGATGTCGAGCAGCATCAGGTCGTGCTCGCCGGAGCGCGCCATCGCGAGCGCCTGGGCCCCGTCGGCGGCCTCGGCGATCTCATAGCCCTCGTACTCCAGAATGTCGCGCAGCGTCCGGCGGATGGGCGCTTCGTCGTCGGCGATGAGGATCTTGGCCATGAGACAGGGAGACGGAGAGGCGAGGAAACGACGTGGGGAAGGGCGCGCCGGTTCACCGTTGCCCCGGCTCGCCAGCTCAGCGCGCTACTGCATCGCGGTGAGGCGGGCGCGGTAGAAGCCGAGGTTGGAGGCCGCGTCCGAGTCCTCATACTGCGCCTCGATGGCGTCGTACATGTCCGCGGCTGCGTCGACGTCGCCGAGGACCTCGTAATTGCGCGCAGCAGCGAGCAGGTAGTCGGGGGCGGCGACGCCCTCGTAGGTGTCGGCGGCGCGGCGGTAGAGGCGGGCAGCCGTGGCGTTGTCGCCCTGCGTCTCGTGGATGGCGGCCTGCCCGGCCAGCGCACTCGCGCCCAGGATGTCGTCCTCGACATCGTACTGCTCGAAGTAGTCCAGCGCCTCGTCATAGCGCTCGAGCTGCATCAGGGCGTCGGCGGCGTAAAAAGCAGCGAGGTTGCCCGTCGCCGTCGCCCCGTAGTCCTCGGCGATGGCCAGCAGCCCCGGTGACTCCGGGGTGCCCTCGAGCGCTTCGGCATATTCGCCCGCCTCGTAGGCGTTCAGGACGGAGCCTAGGAGCTGGGCGGCCTCGTCGTTCTGCGCTGAGCGCCACGCGCCGTAGGCGATCGCGGCAGCCCCGAGCACGAAGACGGCGACGCCAATGCCGATGATGAGGTTCTTGTACTGGTCCCAGAAGCTCCACGACGTCGCATACGCCGACGTCAGCGCGTCGGCCTGGGTGTCTGGGCGGTTGGAGGTCGCCGACTTCGGCGGCTTGAGCATGCTCATGGGCTGGGGAGAAGCACGTTGGGAGTCAGGAGGCAAAGGGCAAGGTGGAGGGCAAACGCACGGGCTGCGTGCTCACGTGCCACCTTCTGCGTAGCGGATAGCTGAGGAAAGTACACCGCTCAGTGGGTGCCTACCATCGTAGACAGTTGAAATGCCCGTGGATCGTACGGCGGCCCACTTCTTTCGCTCGGTCTTCACGGCGATGGAAGCGCTTCGCGCACCGGTTCGCCCGCAATTCATACCGCCATTCGAGGCGCGCAGGATAGGTTAGATTCAAACACCATTTCGCGTTTTCCCCCAGTCACCTCGACCCCCCACTTCCTATGGCTATCCGACTCGGCATCAACGGCTTTGGGCGCATCGGGCGCCTCGTCTTCCGCAGCATCCTCGAGCGCCAGGACGACGCCTTCGATATCGTCGCGGTGAACGACCTCACCGACGCCAAGACGCTCGCCCACCTCTTCAAGTACGACTCCGTCCACGGCCGCTACCCCGGCGAGGTCAGCACCTGGGGCGACGACCACCTCCAGATCGACGGCGACCGCTTCAAGGTCTTCTCCGAGCGCAACCCCGCCGACCTCCCCTGGGGCGACCTCGGCTGCGACGTCGTGATCGAGTCGACGGGCATCTTCCGCACGCGCGACAAGGCGGCCCTGCACCTCGAAGCCGGCGCCAAGAAGGTCGTCATCTCGGCCCCGGCGTCCGGCACGATCGACGCGACCGTCGTGCTCGGCGTCAACGACGACGTGCTCACGGCGGACATGGAGGTGATCTCGAACGCGTCGTGCACCACCAACTGCCTCGCGCCGATGGCGAAGGTGCTCGACGACGCCTTCGGGCTGGAGAAGGGCTTTATGACGACGGTCCACGCCTACACGTCGGACCAGCGCATCCAGGACGCACCGCACAAGGACCTCCGCCGCGCCCGCGCTGCCGCCCTCTCGATCATCCCGACGACGACCGGTGCCGCCAAGGCCGTCGGCCTCGTGCTCCCGCACCTTCAAGGCAAGCTCGACGGCTTCGCGCTCCGCGTCCCGACGCCCGACGGCTCGCTCACGGACCTCACGGCTATCCTCAAGACGGAGGCCAGCGTCGAGGACGT
>JBCDFO010000482.1:0-3263 GCA_039177895.1 Bacteroidota bacterium | reverse complement strand
TGTAGGTCACCTCGTCGGCCTCGACGCGGATGAAGCTGGGCGCGACCTGGTTGATGGCGCGGTAGAACGCGTCGAGCGGCACCGCGTCGAAGCGCCCGGGGAAGGCGGCCTGGAGCTTCGGATACCAGTGCTGCCAGAACGAGCGGCTGCGGCCGACCTGGTTTTCCCACAACCGGCTCTGGCTCTCATGCATCCCGAGCGAGGTGCCTGACGCCAGCGGCGACCGAGCGAGGGTAGGCGAGACGCCGCGTTCATAGAGCGCGTGGCCCGTCTCGTGGAGCGTCCCGAAAAAGCCCGACGGGAAGAAGCGCGGGTCGATCCGCGTCGTGATCCGCACGTCGTCGATGGCGAGCGTGGTCGAGAACGGGTGCGCGGAGCGGTCCTGGCGGCCGTGGTGGAGGTCGTAGCCGAACGCCTGCGCGACCTCCAGCCCAAACGCCCACTGCACGGCCTCGTCGAAGACCTCCTCGTCCGTCTGCGCGTGGAGGAACGCCGCGTCCACCTGCGGCGCGTCCGCAATGGCCTCGACGAGCGGCACGAGACCCGTACGAAGATCGGCGAACTCGCGCGCGACCACGTCGGCGGTCATGCCGGGCTCGTACTCGTCCAGCAGCACGTCGTAGCGCGCTGCGGGCGAGGCTGCCCCCATCGCGTCCGCCTTCTCGATGCTGAGGTCGATGACCGTCTGCAGGTGCGGTGCGAAGCGGGCGAAGTCGTCGTCGGCGCGGGCGGCCTGCCAGGCCTGCTTGGCGCGGGCCGTCGCGGTCGCGAAGTCGGATACGAGCTGTGCAGGGAGCTGCGTAGCGCGGTCGTAGTCGCGCTGCGCGACGCGGACAAGGGCCCGGTCCGGGTCGTGCGGGTCCAGGTCGGCGGTCTCCGTACCTGTGGTGTCAAGGAGGTCACCTGTCTCGTCGGCGGTGAAATGCTCGTGCGAGAGGCGGCGCAGCGTGGCGAGCCGGTACGCGCGGGCTTCTGCCGCACCCTCAGGCATGTACGTCTCCTGGTCCCACTCCAACACGGAGGCCGATTTGTTGAGGTCGTAGACCGTGGCGAGGCGGTCGCGGAGGGCGGCGAGAGCAGCAGACGTGGGGGCAGCAGACATGGAGACGGGCGTCAGCAGGAGGGGCGGCAGAAAAGCAGAACGCCAAGGTCGGCAATCCGCGCAGGCGTGGTCCAGCGGGATACCGACCTTGGCGCGTTCTTGCCAGGGTCTACGAAGACAGGAGCCGCAACAACGACGTCCTGAGCGCGGCCGACCTGGGCGGCTCTACGCCTCCGCGAGCGGCTCCAGCACCGCGTCGCCGGGGCGGACGCCTTCGGGGCAGTACGCGTCCCAGATCTCCTCCACGGCCGTGAGCAGCCGGTCGAGGTCGCCGCGCGTGTGGGTCGTCATCACGCTGATGCGGAAGCGCTGCTGGCTCACCCGCACCGCCGGGTACTCGATGTGGTTGAGGAAAATCCCCCGCGTGTGGAAGGCGCGGGCGGCGGCGCGGAGGTCCATGCCCACCGGGACGGGCAGCGGCAGGATGGCCGTCTCGCCGCCGACGTGGAAGCCGAGCCGCCGGAGGCCCGTCGCGAGGTAGCGCACGTTGTCCATGAGTCGGGTGTGGAGCTCCGGCTCGCGGTCGAGCAGGTCGAGCCCTGCGAGCACGGCCGCCACGGTGGGCGGGGGAAGCGAGGCCGAGAAGACGTAGGCACGGGAACCGAGGCGGAGGTAGTCGGCGATGTCCTTCGTGGTCGCCGCGAAGCCGCCCGAGACGCCGAACGCCTTCGAGAACGTCCCCACGATCACATCGACCTCGCCCTCCACGTCGAAGCGCGTCGCCGTGCCGCGCCCGCCCGGTGCCGCGACGCCCGTGCCGTGCGCGTCGTCGAGGACGCTGATCGCGCCGTGCTTCTTGCAGAGCGCCACGACCTCGTCGAGTGGGCCGTAGTCGCCGTCCATCGAGTAGACGCCTTCGACGCCGACGTAGCGCTCGCCGGGCTGGTCGGCCATCGCGTTGAGCTGCGCGTCGAGCGCCGCCATGTCGTTGTGGGGGAACGACGTCAGGGGCGTCCCGCCGAGCCGGACGCCGTCGATGAACGAGGCGTGGCTGAGGGCGTCGTAGAGAATGTGGTCGTTGGGTGTTGGGAGCGCGCTCATCACCCCGACGTTGGCGCTGTAGCCGCTGCCGTAGAGCACCGCGTCCTCGCAGCCCTCGAAGGCGGCGAGCCGCTCCTCGACCTCTCGGTGGAGCGACGTGTAGCCGTTGAGCAGCGGCGGCCCGCCGACGCCGACGCCAAAGGCATCGATGGCAGCGAGAACACGCTCACGGACATACGGGTGGTCGATGAGCCCGAGGTAGCTGTTCGAGCCGAACATGAGCATCGGCTGCGTGACGCCGTCGCGGTCGGCGACGAGCACCTCACGCCCGATGGGCGAGCCGACGACGCGGGAGCCGACGCCAGCCATGCTCTTGGCCTTGATCTGGGCGAGCCAGGTGGAGAAGAGGGCCGCGCGCTCGTGGAGCGGAAGGCGGCGGCCACGAACCAGGACGTCGCGGACCGTCAACGACGATCCGTTCGTCTTCGATGTGGTGGACATCAGAGAACAGGTGGTGGTGGATGGAGCGGGGAACAGGCTCCGTATGGCGGTTAGGTGGAAATACGGGAAAGCATGACGCCGCTGAATGATTCCAAAAATGCTACAGGTGTGGAAAAAACTACCCGCGATGTGGAAAAAATGACCTGTGCGCGCCTCTGTGCCCCCGTCAGACTTCCTGGACCGTGTCTTGTGGGAGGCTGTTGGCCCATTTTGATACAGTCTGGTTCGTATCCTGCGCCGATGGAAACGCCTTCGCTCAACGCCACCTCGCCTTCGGCCGTAGGCCTCGCCCTCGTCCGGCAGTGCCAGGGGAACGCCCCGCTCCTCGGCCTGTGGCACGCCCTTGTCTGGGAGTTGTACCTCGAAGCTGGGGCCCCGCTGGGACGCACCGAGGCCGCGTGCCGTCAGTGGTGGGACGAGACGATGCTGCCCGACGCGGAGTGAAGAGAGCAACAGGGGACCGGCGTTCCCGTTACTTTTGCACGCGCAGCAGCACCACAACGGCCACGACCGCGAACAGCCCGTGCGCCAGCCACGCCGCGAGCACGGGCGGCAGGTCCTGCGAGTAGCCGAACGGCTCGATGGTCTTCTGGAGCGCGAGGTAGACGAAGGCCACGCCCAGCCCGAGCGAGAGCTGCGCCGCCTGACCGCCCCGCCGTCGGACGCTCGCGAGCGGCAC
>JBCDFO010000481.1:0-3263 GCA_039177895.1 Bacteroidota bacterium | reverse complement strand
GTCACGGTGGACGGCCAGCGCGGTGTGCTCGGCTTCTACACCGACTTCTTCGTGCCGTTCGATGGGCAACCCTCGTCGGACCCGTCTCAGGACGTATTCAACAACGAGCAGGGCCTGAACCAGGAGCACGTCTGGCCACGCTCGGAGGGGACCGACAACAACGACGCGGAGACGGACATGCACCACCTTGTCCCGACGCGGGTGCGGGTGAACAGCGACCGCGCGAGCCTCCCCTTCGCCGAGATTCCAGACGCGCAGGCTGTGGCGTGGTACCGCTTCGAGCAGACCCAGTCCTCGCCGCCCACCACGGACCGCAACGCCTACTCAGAGCGCAGCACCTCGGCGTTCGAGCCCCGCGAGATCGTCAAGGGCGACGTGGCGCGGATGCTTTTCTACGTTGCCACGATCTACGACAGCGAGGTTGGGACGCGAGGCCGCGGCTGGTTCGACCGTCAGCTCACGACGCTGCTCGACTGGCACATAGCCGACCCTGCCGACGACGCTGAGATCGCACGCTCAGGCCGTGTGGCCTTATTCCAGGGCAACGACAACCCCTATGTCCTCGACGCCACGCTTGCCCGCCGTGCCTTCGACCCAGGTAGCGTCAATGCCGAGGACGAAGCACGACCGATGAGCCTTCGACTGGACGGCCCCTATCCCAACCCGACTTCGGGCTCGGCCACCTTCGCGCTCACGCTGGAGGCTCCTGAGTTCGTGCGCGTCGAGGTGCTGGACCGGCTCGGGCGGCGCGTGGCGCTGCTGCACGAGGGCCTGCTCGCCGCCGAACAGCTCCACACGTTCGAATTCCAGAGCGGGATGCTGCCATCGGGCCTCTACGTCCTACGCCTGCTGGGCGAGGAGACGACGCACACGCGCCGCGTCACGCTCGTACGCTGAGCGCGCTCACTCGACGACCTGCGTCGCGAGGTCTGCGAGGATCGTGCGCAGCGTAGCGACCTGGTCGGCCGCGTCGTCCGCGATGCCGTGGCGGTCGGCTGTGTAGGCGGGGTCTACGTAGGCCAGGTGCGTCTGCCCGTCGAGGTCTTCGAAGAGGGCCACCCGCAGCAGCGCATCGATGGCGACGGTCTGGCCGGACGAGACGAAGCGCGCAGCCGTCTCGGGTTGGTTCAGCACGAGCGTGATCGCAGGGCGTCCGCCCTCGACGGTGTGGTCGTAGCGCGCAACCGTCTGGAGGTCTTCGCGGTCCCGAACGACCTGGTTGAGCCGCCGGAAGGCGTCCGGCACCTCGCCTTCCACCACGGTCTCGATGATCCCCACGTGACGGGCGACGGCTCCGGGCCCCGGGCCCACGAGCGTCCCGTTGCTCGACGCGGCGAGCGTGAAGCGCTGCCAGCGCTCCTCGTAGCTGTCCAGGGCAGGGAGGCCCCCCACGTCGTAGCGCTGCGCGAGGTACTCGGCCGTGTTGTATCCGGCGACGACGCGCTCCTCGTTAGCGGTGTAGATCAGCAGCGGCTGCGGAAACTCCAGCGCGATGCGCGGGTCGGCGGCCACGAGCGGCTGGCTGATGGCCCCCGCGTTGATGAGCGCCACGCGCGTCGGCAGCAACTCAATGCCGTTGCTGCGGGCGGCCTCGGCGAACTCGACGCGGGTGGCCAGGACCGCTTGCCCGTCGGCGCGGACGGCGTCTTCGAGCGCGTCGTAGGCGCGGAAGTCGGTGTTGCGCGAGCTGGCCTGGACGAGCCCGGGAACGGTGGCCTCAAGCTCGAAGGCCTCGTCGAAGAGACCGCAGCCTGTGGCGAGGCTGAACAATGCGACGACCGCGAGCGGTCGGAGGAGAGAGAAGCGCATGCCGGTGGTGGTGGTGGGCGAGAGCGGCGGAGGACACCGTCGGTGTCGAAGGCTGTTCCGCAGCCCGAGACGCCGCTTCACCGCGCTCGATTGTCACGCCTGCGCAACGATTTCGCGCGTCATAGCTGTAGGAATTCGGGCTCCCCACGGTCCCTGTTTGGTCCGCCCCGCACGCGGTGGCTGCTGCACTGGACGCCTTCGCGCGCGCCCGGTTCAGGACGGCTCCGCGACGACCTCGGGGCGTGCCGGACGAGGACGCGACGGGCGGGGGAGCGAAGCAGTGACGGCCCGCACCGCACGCGGCTTCGACATCAAGACGCTCAGGTTGGCGTCCTCGGGGCGGAAGTTGAGCAGCACCTCCAGCACGCCCTCGCGGGTGTTGTGCTCCATGAGGCGCTGACGGAGCAAGCTCGCACCACGGTGGCCCTTGAAGTAGCCGCCGTACATCCGCCGCATCTCCAGCGTGCCCTTGCGCTCGCCGAGCCACTCGCATTTGAGCGTGAGGTGCTCCGCCACGACGGCCACGCGCTCGTCCCACGACGGCGGGTCGGGCACGGCGCCGGTCGCGAGGAAGGCCTTCGCGTCGCGGAAGATCCACGGGTTGCCGATGGCTCCGCGCCCGATCATCACGGCGTCCACGCCGGTCTCGTCGAACATCGCCTTCACCTTCTCCGGCGTCGTCGCGTCGCCGTTGCCGATGAGCGGGATGTCACGGACGCCCTCTTCCTTGAGCCGCCGCAGCCACGCCCAGCGGGCCTCGCCGCGGTACATCTGCGCGCGCGTCCGGGCGTGAACCGCCAGCGCCGCGATGCCGCTCTCTTCGAGCATCCGCGCCACGTCCAGGATCTGGATCGATTCGTCGTTCCACCCGAGCCGCGTCTTAACGGTCACGGGCCGCGTCGCGACTTCCAGCACCGCCTCGGTGATGGCCTGCATCTTGGGCAGGTTGCGGAGGATGCCCGCGCCGCCGTCCTTGCAGACGACCTTCTTGACCGGGCAGCCGAAGTTGATGTCGATCAGCTCCGGCTCGACGCGGTCCACGATGGCCGCCGCTTGGCGCACCTGGTCGAGGTCGCCGCCGAAGATCTGGATGCCGACGGGCCGCTCCTGGTCGTAGATGTCGAGCTTCTGGACGGAGTCGTGCGCATCGTAGAGGAGCCCACCGGACGAGATGAACTCGGTCGTGACGAAGTCGGCCCCGTAGCGCTTGCAGAGCAGGCGGAACGGCGGATCGCTCACGTCCTCCATGGGCGCGAGGAAGAGCGGGCGCTCGCCGAGGTCGATGGAGCCGATGTGCATCGTGAGGGGGTGCGTGTAGTCGGTGCGGCCAAGGGCTACGGAGCCGACGGTCGCGCGTTCCGGCAACTCGGGTTCTTGGCGCTCGGTTCGCGGAACGTCAACCCACCTGCGTCTTGTCGCTTCTCGTAACCCGCTCCCTCGCTGCTGCGTAGACT
>JBCDFO010000480.1:0-3270 GCA_039177895.1 Bacteroidota bacterium | reverse complement strand
TCGGCGACCTCGGCCCGGCGGCCTACCGCTTCGCCGACTTCCTCGCGGCGGCGGGCCAGCGCGTCTGGCAGGTGCTCCCGCTGGTGCCCGTCGGCTACGGCGCGTCGCCCTACGCGAGCCCGTCCACGTTCGCGCTCAACGCGATGCTGACGAGCCCCGACCTGCTCCGCGCCGCCGGGCTGCTCACCGACGCCGACCTCGCCGACACGCCGAGCTTCCCCGCCGAGCGCGTCGACTTCGGGCCGGTGGAGCACACGAAGTGGACGCTCCTGCGCCGCGCCCACGCCCGCTTCCGCGCCGGGCAGGGCCACCTCGGCTACCAGCAGGCCGACTACGACGCCTTCACCGCGCTCCACGCCGACTGGCTGCCGGAGTTCGCGCTCTTCGCCGCGCTCAAGGACGCCCACGGCGGGTCCGCCTGGACCGACTGGGACGCTGCCCTCGTCCGCCGCGACCCCGATGCCCTCGAAGCGGCGCGCACCGACCATGCTGACGCCGTCGATCTCCACACGTTCGCGCAGTTCGTCGTCGACAAGCAGTGGAGCGACCTGTGGGCCTACTGCCGCCAGCGCTCCATCCGCATCCTCGGCGACCTCCCGATCTACGTCGCCCACGACAGCGCCGACGTGTGGACCAACCAGGACCTCTTCTTCCTCGAAGACGACGGCCAGCCGACCGTAGTAGCAGGCGTGCCGCCGGACTACTTCTCGGAGACCGGCCAGCGCTGGGGCAACCCGATCTACCGCTGGGGGCGCATGAAGCGCAACGGCTACAACTGGTGGGTGCGGCGCATGGCGCGCGCGCTCAAGCTCATGGACCTCGTGCGGCTGGACCACTTCCGCGGCTTCGAGGCCTTCTGGCAGATCCCCGGCGACGAGCCCACCGCCGTCAACGGTGAGTGGGTGGACGGCCCCGGCGCGGACCTGTTCGAGGCACTCGCGGACGAGCTCGGGTCGCCGCTGCCGCTGATCGCGGAGGACCTCGGCATCATCACGCCGGGCGTGCGTGCGCTCATGCACCAGTTCAACCTCCCCGGCATGGGCGTCCTCCAGTTCGGCTTCGACGAAGGGCCCAACTCCGAGCACCTGCCTCACAACTACCACGAGGCGCTGGTCGCCTACACGGGCACGCACGACAACGACACGACGCAGGGCTGGTACGCCCACCCCGAGCCGACCGTCCCCGCCGAGCAGGCCGCGCGCATCCGCGAGTTCACCCGCGCCTACCTCGGTCTGTTCGACGCCGACCACCTCCACTGGGCCGCCATGCGCGCCGTGCTGGGCTCCGTCGCCACCATGGCCGTCATCCCGATGCAGGACGTGCTCGGGCTCAGCTCGGACGCACGCATGAACCGCCCCGGCAGCGGCGAGGGGCATTGGGCGTGGCGGCTCGCCGAGGGCGCGCTCACCGAGGACCTCGCCGCCCGCCTCCGCACGATGACCTACGTGAGCGGCCGGCTCGAAGGCGTGACCGCCTACAAGCGCGTGGGCGAGTGACCGACTCTGGGCGAGTGACCGGCTCAAAGCGGCTGCGGCTGCTGATCGAGTACGACGGCGGCGCGTTTGCGGGCTGGCAGGTGCAGCCGGATCAGCCCACGGTGCAGGCCGCCCTCGAAGAGGCGCTGCAGACGGTGCTGCGCGCTGAGGTCGATGTCGTCGGCTCGGGCCGGACGGATGCCGGGGTGCACGCGCGCGGCCAGGTGGCCCATGTCGCCCTGCCGGACGATGCGCGGACGCCCGATCCGCACCGGCTGCGGCGGGCGCTCAACGGACTGCTGCCGACGACCGTCGCCGTGCTCGCAGTGGAGCGCTGCGCGGACGACTTCCACGCGCGCTACGACGCTCGTGCGCGGCGCTACCACTACCATATCGCCACGACGGCGCGGGCGCTCGACCGGCATGCGCGCTGGCACGTCAAGCCCGCTCCGGACTTCGCGCGGATGAACGAGGCGGCGCAGGCGCTCCTCGGCACGCACCACTTCGGCGCGTTCTGCCGCACGCAGTCGGCGACGACGAACCGCGTCTGCACGGTCACGCACGCGCGCTGGGTGCCAGAGTCCCGTCCCGGCAACTGGCGCTTCGAGGTCGTCGCCGACCGTTTCCTACACGGCATGGTGCGCGCGCTCGTCGGCACGCTCGTCGAGGTCGGCCAGGGCAAGCGGCCCGTCGATGCGATCCCGGCGATCCTGGAGACGGAGGACCGCCGCGCGGCAGGCCCCGCCGCCCCGGCGCACGGCCTCGTGCTCCAGCACGTCACCTACGACGTGCCGTTCGAGGCCCCGGGGTACTGACGACGCCGTACTGACGACGCCACACGGACGACCGGGCGTTTCGCGTTGATAGGGCACCTGTTTTGCTGTTCCTGCCGCCGGTCGCGGAACCGACAGGCCATTCGCTTCGTGCGTCCGCGCTCTGCGCTCTCCTGACGCGGACCTCTACCGTTCTTCCATCCTCGATGACTTCGTTTCGCGCGTATCAGCTTCTTCTCGCGGCACTCTTGGTGGGCGTCGTGCTCGGCGGGAGTATGCTCGTCGGGTGCGAGCGGCCGTTTGTGGAGGAGGCCCCGCCGCGCATTACCATCGTTGCGCCGGACCTCTCGGAGGTGCGTACCGATCCGAACGTGGAGGTCGTGCTGGAGGTCGAGTCGTCGCTGCGCGCCATCGATACGGTGCGAGTGAACGGGCGCGGGGCCACGTTCGACGCGGAGGCGGGCGTCTACCGCCTCAACGTCACGCTGGAGCGCGGGCTCAACACGCTGCGCATCGAGGCCATCGATGACCTAGGCAACCTGTCGCGCGCGACCCGCTTCGGCGTCTTCCTCCCGGCGCGGTTCCGTGCCGCTACCCAACCCTCGGGCCAGGTACTCGCGCTCCCGGACCCCGTAGGTGGCCACGCCGCCACGCGGCTCGCCGACGGACGCCTCCTCATCACCGGCGGTGCGCGCACGCCCGATGGAGACGCCACAGACGGCGCCGTCCTCCTCGACGTGCAGGCGGGCACGTTCGAGACGCTGGACGCGACCATGCAGGAGGCCCGCGTCGGCCACACGGCGTCGCTGCTGGCGGACGGCCGCGTGCTGATCGTGGGCGGGGCCCGCACTGCCGAACCGACGGAACTGAACCAGCTGGTCAACGCTCCCGAACTCTTCGACCCGTCGACGGGGACGTTCACCCGCCTCACCACCGAAGTCACGACGCCGCCCTACGAGCGCACCGAGCATGCCGCGCACGCTGTGGAGGTCGATGGGCGCACGTTCGTCTACCTGATCGGC
>JBCDFO010000479.1:0-3276 GCA_039177895.1 Bacteroidota bacterium | reverse complement strand
TTCGAGGATGGGCGCGACGGCGGCGCGCTGTGCGTCGGTCACGTCGAGGCGGTCCAGGGTAGCGTCCACCTGGGCGCGGAGGCGCTCGCGGGCCTCGTCGCTCGGCTCCGCCGGCTGCGCGAACACCGGCGCGGCGAGCAGCAGCGAGACCAGGACGAGGAGCGCCAGATTGAGCAGGCTAGCGCCGTGGAACCGCGTCGAATCAGGCAGGGCAAGTGCAAGGGTGCGGGTCATGGTTGGGTACGGTTGTGTGGTCAGCGTAGGCCCGTCCGCCGAGGTGCGTCCGGGGGGTGCGCCAGCCAGGCGGCCTCGTGCAAGAGCGAGCCCGGTGCGGCGACGGGAGCCAAGATGGCCAGTCCGCCTGGCCGAACTGTCCAGCAGGCCGTATGCGGATGTCCAGATTCCTGTATCCGGACAGCAGGACGCGAAAACAGCCTGGAATCGCCGATTTTAAGACGCTGCGGTCGTCGGCCCTTGGGTACAACACGTGCTAGACATCACGCTCGTCGTGCCGAAATCGACGGATGTTGTCGCCCCCAAAAGCCCGCTCAAGACAGGCCGTCATGAGGAATGCGTCCGTAGCACGTATGCTCTTGTCATCCTGAGCGGAATTCGCGCAGCGAATGGAGTCGAAGAGCTTGCCCTCGCGAACGCGGGGGATCTATGTCTACCACGATGCTTCGAACGGGACGTGGATGCTGGCCCAGAGATTCTTTACTGCGTGGACCTGCGGTTTGACTCGCTGCGCTCGCTCAGAATGACATGGTCTTGGTGGAAAGCCACCGTTGCCTGGGAGTCAAAGTGGGGAGGTAAGCAAGGCGCTATCGACCAGGGAGCGTCCTAGACCGCGCGCCGGAACGCGCCCGGCGTTGTCCCGGTCGCCTTCTTGAAGGCCGCGTAGAAGGCCGAGCGCGAGTTGAAGCCGGCCTCGCCCGCGATCCCGTCGATCGTGAGGTGCGCCCAAGCGGCGTCCACCAGCATCGTCTTGGCGGCCTCCACGCGGTAGCCGTTGACGAAGTCCATGAAGTGCTGGTCGAGCTTCTCGTTGATGACCTGCGAGACGTACCGCTGGGGCACCTCGATCTGGTCGGCGACCTCGCTGAGCGTGAGGTCCGTGCGGAGGTAGGGCCGGTCCGCGTCGAAGTGCTGGAGGAGCGTCTCCAGGTGGCTCGTCTTCTGCGCCTCGGTGAGCTGCGAGGTGCCGTACTTCTCGGGGCGCGCGTCCTCCTCCGTGAGCCGCAGCGCGGGCGGGATGCTGTGGAACACCGTCGGCCGTACCAGCGCGATGAGCGTGAGGGTACTCATGAAGGTCGTCAGGGCACCCGCGCCCAAGAGCTGGTAGGGCGCGCGCAGCCTGAACACGCCGAGGAGGGCGATCAGCACCACCACGAGGCCGGTGAACCACTTCAGCCACCGCACGCGCTGGGCCACGTCGAACGATGCGACCTGTGTCACGTGTCGCTCGAAGCGCCGGATCCAGACGAACGCGGCGATGACGTAGCTGCCGGTCACGATCAGCCCCAGCGGCACCCCTGGAATCATGCTGCGGTAGAGGCCGCGCTCGGTGTAGTGCGCCACGTAGTCGGCCCGGAGGTCGCCGCCGACGAACAGGAGCGGCACGAGCAGCGACAGGTGGAGGAGCGCGGGCAGGGCGTGGAGGAGCCGCGTGGGCGTGTAGAGGTAGCTCGCGTCGACGGAGGTGCGGGTGTAGAAGTAGACCAACGGGCCGAGCACGAGCGGGAGCACGCCGGACGCGTGCAGTACGAAGTAGGGCGCGTCCTCCGGCGGGGCCGTGGGGAAGGCTGGCCCCTGGCTGAAGCCGCGCACGAGCCCGAGCATCATCAGCACCAGCATGAAGAGGATGGCGGCGAAGAGGCGGCTGGCCGTCCGGTTCTCGTCGTGTCGGAGCAGGCTCGCCAGGCTCAGCATCGCCCCCTGCGCCGCGCCGATGAGCAAGGCAACCTGGGGCGGGGTCAGCGTCAACGGGGTGAGCGCGGCGTCGAGCGGGTCCATGGCGTTGCAGCCAGTAGGTGTCGGAGAGACCTACGCCGAAGCTACGGGGGCGGCGTCGAAGAACCGGGCGAGGCGGTCGTGCTGGGCGCGGGCGTCGGCATAGCCGATGTCGACGAGGCGCGTCGTGTAGGCGCTGTCGAAGAGGAGCATGCTCAGCCAGTCGGGGCTCTTCGTCTGCCGCGAGCCGAGGCCGCGCGTGGCGAGCGCGAGCACACCGTCGAGCTGCACCTCGTACTGCGAGGCCAGCTTCGCGAGGTTCACCGACGGGCGCAAGAGCAGCAGCCGGATCGGGCGGAGGTGGCCGCGCTGGGCATCGGTGAGAGGGGCCACGAGGTCATTCACGCGGCGCAGCGTGGCCGCATCCTGGTCGAGCACGTCGAGGAAGATGGCGTTCATCAGCATGCCGACGACCTGCGCGGGCGGCGGGTAGCCGACGATGGCGGCCTCGCTCGCCTCGGCCGTCGAGCTGCGGTAGCGCGTCGAGATGGCGAGGATGCGGTCGGCGCCGAGGTGGATCGCGGGCGAGAACGGCGCGGTGAGGCGGATGCCGCCGTCGCCGTACCACCCCGGCCCGAGGCGGCGGTGGTGGAGGCGCACGGCCGGGAAGATCATCGGCAGCGCCGTCGAGCCGAGGATGTGGTCGACGGTGAGCGCGGCCTGGACGCTGCGGCGCATCGGGCGCTCCCAGCCCTCGATCTTTTTGCCCTCGACCCACGTGATCGTCTGGCCGGTAGTGTAGCTCGTGGTGACGATGGCGAGCGCGCGGAGGTCGCCCCGGCGGAGGTTCTCGTAGACACCGGCGAGGCGGCCGTCGCCGTCAGCGCGGAGGCGGCGGGTGAGGTAGCGCCGCAGCGGTGCGGCGTCGAGGAGCCCGCGCGGGACGCTCGCCGCGTCGAGCGGGACGGGGTCGTCGCTCTGCTGGTAGTCGGTGAGGGCGCGGCGGAGGAAGCGCCACGTCGAGAGCGAGGTGAAGACGTCGTCGGGCGTGATCTCGCGCCAGAGGTCTGCGAGCGCCACGGCCGCCTCGTCGCGCGGGCCGACGTGGTTGGCGAGGTGCGCCGCGTTGACGGCCCCGGCGGAGACGCCGACGTGGATCGGGAAGCGCGCGTGGGGGAAGTGCTCGCGGACGTAGCAGAGCACGCCAGCCTGGTAGGAGCCACGCGCGCCGCCCCCGGTGAGGACGAGCGCGGAGGTCGGGTTGGAGTCGAGGGGCATAGGTCGCAGGTCAGGGGAGCGCAGGGGAAGGTAGGGGCGCGGGAGGGC
>JBCDFO010000478.1:0-3296 GCA_039177895.1 Bacteroidota bacterium | reverse complement strand
GAAGTCTGCAACCGCCTCGGGCTGCAGCATGGCGGAGACACGGTCCTTTTGGTCTACGATGTACCTTCGCATGTCACCGTCCGGTATCCGACCCTCGCCGACGCCTACGCCGGACCCGCTTGGAACCCGCTGTTTCAGGCCTCGCAGCCGACCGACCCGTGGGGCTACACCTCCGGAGGGAATCCCGAAGTGGTCCACGACGTTATCACGGGCAATCACCTCGCCAAGCCCACAAGCGCCATCGCCCCCATTCGCTTCGTGAGTTGAGCCCCACGAACCTCCGATCCGAGACGGCACGCCCATGCATCTGAAGGAAGACGGTACCCTCGATCCGCAGTCGGTAGACGCGCTCACGCCTACCGAGCTCAACGATTGGGTGCGTGCGCGGCTGCGCGAGGAGGACACGCAGGTCCTCGAAGACCCCCGCCAGAACGTGGGGCAGTACTTCCTGGTCGGGCAGATCTACCCGCAGGTGCACCCGGAGACGCAGGCCAATGTCCGCCGGATCGTACGCCGGTTTCTTGAGCAACTGAGCCAGGAGCATGACGACTGGGCAGGCGACACGGCACATAGCCTCCTGCTGCTCACGATGGACCTGGGCGAACGCGACCTCGCGGAGCCCGTGCGACGCATGGCGCAGACCGAGCGCTATGCCGAGGACGCGGCTCTGCACGCGCGGCTGCTGCAGACGCTCACGTTCCTCGGCGCGAAGATGCCGGTGGCGTTCTGGAAGCACGAGGCCAAGCGCAACCCCGAGCAGCACCTGGCTGTGGCGTTCACGGGCCTACTCGCGCACTCACCGTACGTAGCCCTTGGCCTGCTCGCCGACGTTCCGCTCGACACCGAAGAGCGCCAGGCTGCGCTCTACCCGACGCTGCGCGGCCTGCTGGCAGATCCGGACCATAGGCTGGATGACATCCAGGAGGCGATCGATACGCTGTGCCAAGCCCAGGCTCTTTCCGCCGAGACGTGTGACTTTCTCGCTGCCGCGCTGCCAGAACTTGACAGGAGCGAGGCTCAGACGCCGACAGACCGCTATGCTGAGCCGCTTGCCGTGCTAGGCGTACGTGGTCTGCCCCCTGAGCCAGTGTCCCTCGACTACGCGTCTCAGCCTACGTCTCCCGACTACACGCTCACTGCCTAAATGGCTGATCCGATCCGCCCGAGCCACTCTAGCGGCCCAAAGCCGCTCTTCATCACGTTCTACTCCTTCAAGGGCGGGGTCGGGCGGACGATGGCGCTGCTGAACGTGGCGAACATCCTCGCAGGCTTGGGACGACGCGTGCTGATGATCGACGTGGACCTGGAGGCTCCGGGACTGACGCTGTTCCAGGACAAAACCCTGGGCGCAGGGACGTCGCAGAAGCAACAGGGCCTCGTAGACGCCTTCCGCGCGTTTCTCGACACGCCCAAGGACGCTGCACTGATGGACGACAGCCCGGAGCGGTTCATGAAGCTCTATGTGCGCCAGGATCTCCCCTTCCCGGAGAGCCTGAAGCGCCGCGAGGGCGGCTGCCTCGACCTCCTCCCGGTAGGCCGTCTCGACGAGACGTATGAGCGCACGCTCTACGGACTCGACTTCGGTGAGGTGTTCGAGGCAGGCGTCGGGAAGCCTATGATCGACCGGCTGAAGGCGCTGCTCACGGACACTGGGCGCTACGACTACGTGCTCATCGACTCGCGCACGGGCTTCTCGGACGAAGGCAGCATCTGCACTCGCTTCCTGGGCGACTACCTCGTGGTGCTCACTGGGCTCAACCGCCAGAACCTGCGCGGCACGGCTCGCTTCCTGGAGCGCTCGGGGCTGACCGACCGCAAAGGCCGCATCGCGATGGTCGCGTCCCCGGTGCCGCTCTTCTACGAGGAGGTCCGCGCAGAGCGCTTGAGGGTCGCCGAGCAGATGCTCGCGAATGTGGGCCTGGATGTGCCTCTAGACATCCAGATCCCCTACCATCCACTTCTCGCACTTGATGAAGACCCAAACGTGCAGCCGTTGCATAAGACGGATTTGTACGAAGCCTACCAGGAGCTTACCCAGGTACTGCGCCAATGGGCGAATGATGTGCCCGAAACCCGAATGCAAGAGGTGCTGAGGCTGGTTAGCGAAGGACAAGAGGCCCGCGCCCTTGCCGTGTTTAAGGAGGTGGGCGAAGAGAATCCGCAGCTTGCTCTCCAAACCATCCGCAACGTAGGATTTCTACTTGAGAAGCAATCACCTAAAACGATGATTCCACTTCTCAATCATGCATTGACGCTAGAGGATCACACTCATCCGACGCCTCAGCTTGGAATGCTGTTCGAGATGCTTGGAGCGGCTCAGTTCTACTCGGGTGCCTCCCTCGGAGTGGATGCTTACGAGCAGGCTCTTGCTGTGTATCGTGAAAATGATAACCGCCGACAGGAGGGAAGGATTCTAAACAACCTGGGCCTCCGATACGCTGCCTTGGGTCAAGTCGAGCGTGCAATCGAGCTCTACGAGCAAGCTCTGACCATTAGTCGCGAGGCCCGCGATAGCTTCAGCGAGGGGAGCACTCTTACTAATCTTGGTAACACCTACGCTGATCTCGGCCAAGTCGGACGGGCCATGGACCTCCATGAGCAGGCCCTCGCCATCAGTCGCGAGACCCGTGATCGCAGTGGCGAAGGAGTAGATCTCGGCAACCTCAGCATCGTTCATGCGCGCCTCAATGATCCAGCAAAGTCCCACCAACTCAGCACCGAGTCCCTTGAGATCGCGGAAGAATTCGACCGACCTCGATTATCCGCGAGCTTGCACCTAGATCAGATTACGGCGCTCAGCTACCTCGAAGACGAGGGCGCCATTGATGTCCTTCATGCATCATGGCCGCTAATCATGGAGCACGCTACCGCCTTCGAGCGTGCTCAGGCACATGTAGTCCGAGCTCGTGTGCTGACGAAGCATGGTGATCGCGAAGACGCCGCTGAGAGCGCTCGTGCAGCGCTCGAGTTCTACCGTCCGCGTAGCGTGAACTCCGTGTGGTCGCGGGAGGCGGAGGAGATCCTGCGCGAGATCGAGTCGGAGGAGGCGTAGCTACGCCATCTCGGCCTTGCGCTCTTGCAGCGCCTTCTTGCGCTTGTGCGGGTCGAGGTGGCGCTTGCGGACGCGGTAGACCTTCGGCGTGATCTCGATGAGTTCGTCGTCGCGGATGAACTCGATGGCTTCCTCCAGGCTCATCCGGCGCGGCGGGTTGATCTTCTCGAAGTTGTCCGCCGACGCCGCGCGCATGTTGGTCAGCTTCTTCTCCTTCGTGATGTTGGCTTCGAGGTCCTGGTCG
>JBCDFO010000477.1:0-3299 GCA_039177895.1 Bacteroidota bacterium | reverse complement strand
CAGTAGTAGGCCAGCGCGACCTCATCGAGTTGCCCCGCGAGCGGGACGCCGAGGAATGGGTGGAAGGCGTTGAGCACAAGCGGCCGCGTCATCCCGAGCCGGGCCATCGCGCGGCGGATCGCCCGACCCACCACGCGCCCGTTGAGCGCGAGCGCGGCGTCGTAGACCGGCCCTGCGGGCAGGCCGTTCGTGGGGAGCGTCACCGGCGGGGTGAGCACGTGCACTGCGCGCCCATCACCGCCCGAACTCCCGCGGATATCAACGCGACGGAGGCGGTCGTCTCGTCCTAGCATCCGGCGGAGCGGGGCCCGTTGCCGCCCCCGAAGCGTCTGGACGGCGTCCTTGACGGTGTAGGCGTAGTCCACATAGAGTGCCTGCCGCCCCGGCGCCAGGTGTCGCGCAGCCAATGCCCGGACGAGGTGCACCGTCGACTTCATGTAGTCACCGTCCCACGTCGGCAGCGCCACGCAGACGAGGTCCACGTCGAGGAGCGGCGTGCCTGCCCCAGGCAGCGACTTGAGCGCGGCAAGCGCATCATCGGCGCGGGCCGGGCGAGCGGGCGGGTGGATCGTCGGGTCGCGCATGGGCCTAGCCGAAGATGGGACGGAGGAACGGCGGGATGGGGAGACCGCGCGCGGTGAGGCCGTTGAGGAAGTCGCGCTGCATTTCGGTGAGCACCAGCAGCATCGTGTGGGGGTGCGCCTGCTTCAGCGAGCGGAGCGCGTGGGCGTCGGCGTCGGTCCAGGTGCGGTCGGCGCGGAGCACCACAACGGCGAGGTCGGCGTCGCGCACCACGCCGAGCGGCGCGGCCTGCTCCACCATCGGCGGCAGCTCCACCACCGTGATCTCGGTCTCGACGGCCGAAGCCGTTGCCACCGCAGGAACGGCCTCCACGGCGGCGGCCTTGGCCTTGCGGCGGCGCTTCGTCGCGGCCCCAGTCGTCACCTTGGCGCTCCGGTCTGCTGTCCGGGAAGTCGAGGGTGGCTCGTACGTCCGCAGGTCGGCGACCACCACGCGGCTCACATCGGACGCGAAGCCGGGACCGAGCAGGTCGGCCGGGACGGGCTCCTGGTTGCGGGCCGTCCGTGGCGCGATGGCCAGGTGGTGCACGCGGTCGTAGTCGTCACGCAGCAGCATCGCCAGGCGCGTGGCGAGCAGCGGGACGCCGTCCTCGGGCAGAAAGCCCACCACGGCGATGCGCAGCGGCGTCCTCCGCTCGCTCGCATCCGTCCTCTTCTGCTGGCTCGAAGAGGCGTCCGCTTCGTCCTCGGCCTTCGCTGGTGTAACCCGGTCGAGTAGGTGCAGCTTTACGGCCCGCACGAGGTGGAGGTCAAGCACGCGCAGGACGTGGTGCTGGTCGGCCTCCGCCTCGTTGGTGCCTGCGTCGTCCAGGACCGGGTCTTCGAGCGGGTCGCCCTTGCGCACGATGCCCTGCCACTGCATCCGGGCCCGCCGCCGCAAGCGGGCTAGAAGGCGTTGCATGCGGCGCGGCGTCGGGGTGGTGATGGGCGGGTAGGCCGTCGCCACGTCCAGCTTCGTAATCGAGCGGGCGCGCTCCACCGAGCGAATCGTCGGGTGGAACAACTCGATCACCACAAAGAGCGTCGCCAGCAAGCCGAAGCAGCCGACGAACGCCCCGATGGCGAGCATGAGCCGGTTCGAGCCCTCGGGCTCCTCCGGGAAGAACGGCGCGTCCACCACGTCGAGGCGCGAGGCCATCTGGATGTTCTGCTCGCGCATCCGCGCCATGTTGAGGCTGTTGAGCAGTTCGAGGTAGGTCTGCTCGGCCGTGTTGACCTCGCGTTCGAGCGTGGTGAGCGTGGCCCCGAGCGGCGAGAACTCGTCGTAGTAGCGCTGGTACTCGGCGAGGCGTTGCTCGACGAGCGCGACCTGCGCGCGGGCGTCGGTGGCGACGAGGAGCTTCTCCAGCCAGGCGGCGGCGAGGTTCTCGCGGTTGAGGCCCTCGCGTGAGGTGGAGAGGTCGTAGAGTGCGGCCACCTGCTCGGTGAGCGCGGTTTCGAGGCTGTCTACCGTCTGGCGGAGGGCGGGGCGCGGCACGCCCGTCGCCTCAGCGAGGGTGAGCGCCGTCGTCGCGTCGGCGAGGCGGTCGCGGAGCGTGAGCACGGTGTCGCCCTGGAGCACGAGCGTCTGCTGCTGCGCCATCCGCGCCTCGAGCTCGCCCAGGACGGCCTCGGCGGCGGCCTGACGCTGGCGCTCGTCCTGCAGCGCCGCCTCGATGGCCTCCTTCTGGCCCGCGATGGCCTTCGTCTGCTCGTCGTAGTTGATGACGCGGTTGTCAACGCCGAACGCGCGCAGTTCCTCGACGCGCTCGGCCAAGGCCGCCCGGGACCGGGCCACCTCGCGCTCGAAGAACGCGACCACGTTGCCCGTCTCGCGGGTCTTCATGCTCTGATGCCGGGCCGTCACCACCTCCAGCACCACCTCCAGCGTCCATTGCGTCAGCTGCGGGTCAATGGAGACGAAGCGCATCCGGAGCAAATCGGAGGCACCGACGCGCGACACGCTCAGGTACTTCCGGATCTCGTCGATGGCGAAGGGGGTGCTGCCCTTGTAGAGGATCTCGTAGACGGCGCTCTCGGGCCGGTGCTTAGCCGCACGCAGCCGCTCCAGGACGCGTGGCTCGCTGCGCAGGTCGCCGAGCAGTTGGTAGACCTCAGGCGCATGCTCCGAGTCGAACACCCGGAGGCGACTCGGGTCGGTGACGAGCTGCCGGGCGAGCAACCGCAACGCGGCCTCCTCGACAGTCGTCCGCGCTTTGACGAGGTTGACAAGGTTGTCGAACGCGTTGGCGACGCTCCGGTAGTCCGTGCGGCTGTCGGACGCCGACTCGATGGTGTAGCCGGAGACGAGGCCGGTGTAGAGGACCGACTCCGAGGCATAGGTGTCGAGTGCGTTGCGGGTGACGACGAGCACCAGCGCCGCCGCCACGACGGGCCCGAGGAGCAGCCACACGAGCCGCTGCCGCACCATGCGTATGATCGTGCGCGGCGTCATCGGTCGTCCTCGGCAGGTGTGGCCGTGTGGCCGTGCTGCTGTGTGGCCGTGGCTTCATCGGATCGTTCAGCGGGCTCTTGTCCGCCGCCGTGCGCGTTTGGCTCCGTGTCTCGACGCTGCATCACAACGGGCTCGTCGGCCAAGGCGCGGAGCGAGGTGCCGACGACGAGTTCGAGCTGCGCGTAGGCGTTGCGGTACTGGGCGCTGGCGGACTCGTAGGTGGCCTCGGCCGAGGCGCGGGCCTCGGTGACCTCCGCCAGGGCCACGACGGTGAGGTGCCCCTG
>JBCDFO010000476.1:0-3312 GCA_039177895.1 Bacteroidota bacterium | reverse complement strand
TCGCGCTTTTGCTGTCCGTGCTGGGGGCTGGCTGTGCAGACGCGCCTCCTCCCGAAGCCGACGCGTGGCCTGTGGAGATCGTGTCGATTGCCGCGCTGTCGTCGTTTGCCGGAGCGGAGACGGCCGTGTCGATCACCGGCAGCGTGGTGCGGCAGGACGGCACAGGCGTCCAGTTGACGGACGGGACCGGGCTGGTCTGGGTACGAGGGATCGAGGCCGTCGTCGTTGCCGGAGGAACGGAGATACCCGAGGAGCAGGAGGTGATCGTGCGTGGCATCGTAATCCCGGCTGGCGGTCATCCGGAAGTGTGGGCGCTGGAGTGGGCCTTTGACGCGGGTACCCACGCCACCCTGGACGGCGAAGCGCGCCCCGCCGTAGAGCGTTGAGGTGTCCGTTCGGCGACGGACAGGCTCCGTTCAGGCGGGCGTGACGCCGTTCGGGCGCGCAGTTCCGCGAACAGGGACACACCCGCCCTATTGTCTATTGCGAGCCCGCCCGCTTCCCTGGGTGCCTCGCGGCCCGTTTCGCCACGCTGGCACCCTCAGCCAACCAGCCTCACCACTCGGTCATGATGCCGCACGACGCCTCCAGCAATCCCCTCGAAGGCCTCATCAGCAGCGAGGTCTTCCAGCTCCTCGACCAGCACCAGCTCCTCAGCGAGAAGGGCGTGCGCGACTTCCAGATTCGCCGTCGCTTCCGCGCCATGCGCGCCGAGGACGTGCCGGCTTACGAAGCCATTGAGGAGCTGCGCGGGGAATACCCGTACCTCCAATTCGACACGATTCGCAAGATCGTCTACGGGCTGCGTAAGCGCTAGGCACCGTCGTCGCGCGTGCGGGCTGCAGCGAAGAGCGCGATGCCTGCCGCGACGGAGGCGTTGAGCGACTCCATCGGCCCGCGCATCGGGATCGAGACGAGGGTGTCGCACACGGAGCGGACGCGCTCGCGCAGCCCGCGACCTTCGTTGCCCACCACGATGCACACAGGGCGATTCCAGTCGTAGGCCCACACGGTTTCTATGCTCGGCTGCTCTCCCTCAGCATCCCCGGCAAGGCCTGCGACCCAGTAGCTCCGCTCCTTCAGTCCGAGCAGCGTCTCCGCGAGGTTAGGCACCCGCGCGATGGGGATACGCAGCGCGCCGCCTGCGCTCGCCTTCACCGTCACCGCGCTCAGCGGGGCCATGCGGCGCTCCGGTACGAGGACGCCTGACGCGCCCGCTGCCACTGCGCTCCGGAGGATCGCGCCGAAGTTGTGCGGGTCCTCGATCTCGTCCAGCGCGACGAGGATCGGCTTGGTCGCGCGCACCACATCCCGATCTGCTGCGATGTCGTGCAGCATAGCCGCCACGTCGGCGTAGGCGACCGGCGCGGCGATGGCCACGACGCCCTGGTGACGGGCCTTAGGCGCGAGGCGGTCGAGCTTCTGCTGCGGGACGGTCTGCACGGGCACTCCGGCAGCCTTCGCGGCGGCTCGGATCTCACCGAGACTCCCCCCCTGCTGCACCAGCACCTTCTCGATGCGCCCGTCGTCCTGCTGGAGGGCTTCGCGCACGGGGTTGCGGCCAGCGATGACCCGGGTTTCAGGAGTAGACATGCGTGGTGGCGGGAGCAGGGAAGCGGAGGGGTGGGACGGTGTCTGGCCGCGACGAAATGAGGGCGCGACGACACCAGGACGCAGCGACATCAGGAGGCAGGGAAGATCACGAAGCAACGACGCCACGCGCTGCGAACGCCTCCAGGCGTTCCACTAGCCATGGTGCCGCGTATTCGTGCTCGGGCTTCATCAGCACGCTGCGCAGCACCCGGGCCCTCGGCGCGTCCGCCACCAATTTCGGAACGACGCCTTGAAGCTGCGCCGTCGTCATCTGGTAGAGGCTCACGAAGACCGGGTCGTCGGGGTCGTGCGTGGCCACATCGAACAGCGCGGCGCTGGCGGCGTCGATCTCCGACATTCGACGGTGCGTGGGGAGGTACGCGACGATGTCCGTCTCGGGGCGACCGTAGAGCGTGAACGGGTCGGAGGTCTCGATGCGGTCGGCGAACGTGCGTGCGGCGCGGAGGCAGGCAGCCAGGATCGGCCCGAAGCCGTCGTCGGGGCGCAGCGGGAGGCAGCGGAGCGTGAGCCACAGTGCCCCAGCAGCAGCGCCCGCACGCGAGCATTCGAGGCTGATCTCGCCGAGGTGGAGGTCATCGGAGGAGAAGTAGGTGTAGGGCGAGTCGTGGTCGTAAAACCGCCCCACGCTCGGATCGCGGAAGAGGATGGCCCCGCAGCCGTAGGGCTGAAGCCCGTGCTTGTGCGGGTCCACCACCACCGAGTCGGCGTCGCGTATCGCGAGGAACGCCTCGTGCGGGAAGCCCTCCGGTGCGTACTCGGTCCCGGCAAGGAGACGAAAGAAGCCGCCGTACGCTGCGTCGATGTGCACGCGGACGCCGTGAGCGCGGCAGAGTGGGATCGCCTCGTGGATCGGGTCGAGGACGCCGAGGCCCGTCGTTGCAGCGGTGAGCACGACCGTCCCGACCTCGCCCCTCCGCAGCGTGGCCTCCAGCGCGTCGAGATCCATGCGGCCTGCGGCGTCGGTCGCTACGGTCTGATGCGCGATACCAAGGACGCGGGCCATCCGCGCGTGCGTGTAGTGCGCCCCGGCACTCGACGCGACGGCCTTGCCCGGCTGAAGCTCGCGCGCGACGTAGAGCGCTTCGAGGTTAGCGACCGTCCCGCCGCTCGTCAGGTGCCCCAACGCGGCGTCCCCGTCCGATCCGTCGGGGAAGTCGAACAGTGCGGCGAGATCGCGGATGACTTCCTTCTCCATCTGCCCCGTGGGCGGCCCGCCATCGAGCGCGTGGTTGTTCGGGTTCGTCCGCATCGCCGCCGTGTAGGCCGCCACCGCAATGGGGTGCGGCGGCTTGAGCATCTGCCCGGCGTATCGCGGATGGAAGAACGGGTACGTGCCCGGCGCGTCGCCCCGCGGCGGAGCCGTCAGCCGCGCGAGGTAGGCGTCCATCGCCTCCTGCAGCCGCGCCTCCGGTACCGCAGCCGACGAGTGCGGCTTGGCGGGGCCGTACGAGGCTTCCCACGCGTCGATGGCGTCGAGGGCATGCGTGAGTAGCTGGCGGGGGTTCATGCGGTCTTTGGTCTTTGGTCTTTGGTCTTTGGAAGCAATCCAGCCGCCGCGCCCATGTCAAGCGTTCAGATGCTCTTCATGCCCTAGGCCCTGCTCTTCACGCACCTCGCCACCGGCGCGCCATGAGGCTGGGGCGCTCGGTCGGCTCCGGCTGCGTTGGACGAGCAGCCTCCCACCCCGGCGGGCGCGGG
>JBCDFO010000475.1:0-3348 GCA_039177895.1 Bacteroidota bacterium | reverse complement strand
GATCCACACGACGTCCGGGACCTTGATGCCTTCGCTCGTCTCGACGGCCAACTCCGCATAAGCGACCCCTTCTCCTTCGACGCGTGCGTCAAGCAGTTCGGTAAGACGTTTCTGGGCGAAGGTGTGTCGCGGTTTGTGCGGGCTCAAAACGAGTTGGTCGTAGGCGTTGGTCTCGATCTTGAACGGGAGGTCGCGCAGCGCCGGGTCGTCGAGCGCGCGCAGCCAGATCGCGGGCGTGAGCGTCTGCGTGTCCATGGCGGTCGAGGGTTGAGGTAATACGATCAGGATGGCTAGGCTCCCGAAGCATCGCGCTCGACAGGGGCGGTTTGCAAACCGCCCGTACTGAGAGGGAGGCCCGTACTGAGAGGGAGGCCCGTACTGAGATTGAGGGAGGAGGAGATGGTGGGTAAGGGCTCAGACGCCGAGCGGTTCGGAGGCTCCGTCGCCGCCTGGGGGCTCCAGCCCAGTCCCGCCGAGGAGCGCCCCGTCGGGCTGTGCTCCTTCGGTCTGCGTCCCGTTGAACTGCATGGCGGCGAGGCGGGCGTAGAGGCCGTCGCGGGCGACCAACGTGTCGTGCGTGCCATCCTCCACGATCTGGCCGTGGTCGAGCACGAGGATGCGGTCGGCGTCGCGGACGGTGGCGAGGCGGTGGGCGATCACGAACGTCGTCCGGCCCCGCATGAGCCGCGTGAGGGCCTCCTGCACGAGTGCCTCGCTCTCGGCGTCGAGCGCCGACGTGGCCTCGTCAAGGAGCAGCACCGCCGGGTTGCGCAGCAGCGCGCGGGCGATGGCTAGCCGCTGCCGCTGGCCCCCGGAGAGCTTGACGCCGTCCTCGCCGACCTCGGCGTCGTAGCCGCCCGGCAGCGCCGTGATGAACCCGTGCGCGTTGGCCGCTTGCGCCGCCGCCTCCACCTCCGCGTCCGTGGCGTCGAGCCGCCCGTAGCGGATGTTCTCGCGGACCGAGCGCCCGAAGAGCTGCACGTCCTGCGCCACGATAGAGATCGCGTTGCGCAGTGAGGCAACGGAGAGCGTGCGCAGGTCCAGCCCGTCGAACGTGACGCGGCCGGTCGTCGGGTCATAAAAGCGCGGAATGAGGTTCAAGAGCGTCGTCTTGCCCGCGCCACTCGGCCCTACGAGCGCGATGGTCTGCCCGGGCTCGACAGCAAACGAGACGTTGCGCAGGACTTGAACCTCGTCGTCGTATGCGAACGACACGCCCTCGAAGGCGACAGCCCCGCGCGGCTCATCCAGCGCCTGCGCATCGGGAGCGTCCGCGATCTCGGGGACGGCATCGAGCAGGTCAAACAGGCGCTCCGAGGCCCCGGCGGCGCTGCTGTAGGTCGTGTAGAGCCGTGCGAGCGTGCCCACGGCCCCGGCAATGGTGAGCGCGTAGAAGATGAACGCGACGAGGTCGCCCGCTGTCAGCCGCCCGGCCAGCACCTCCTGCCCACCGAACCAGAAAATGCCCACGATCACCATCATGAACACCATCCCCACGCTCGACCAGAACGCCGACGAAAAGAGCACCTTCCGCCGCGACGTCTCGAAGAGTGCCTCGACGCCGTCGCCGTAGCGCGCGACCTCGTAGGGCTCCCGCGCAAACGCCTTCACGACGCGGATGCCCTGGATCGCCTCCTCGGCGATGGCCGTCGTGTCGGCGAGTTCGTCCTGGATACGTCGCGCGAGCCGCCGCAGCGTCACGCCTGCCCAGCGCGTCAGGAGCGACACCGCCGGCACCGTCGCGAAGACGACGAGCGAGAGCCGCCAGTTGAGGAACAGCATGAGCCCGACCGCGCCCACGAACGAGAGCGACTCGGTGAGGAGGCTGGAGAGCGAGCGCGTGGTCGCGTCCTGGATCTTGGCGACGTCGTTGGTGAGCCGCGAGGTGATTTCGCCCGTGCGGCTGTCGGCGTAGAAGCGCAGCCCGAGGCGGTGGAGGTGCGCGTAGAGCCGCTGCCGGAGGTCCGCCACGACGCGCTCGCCGGTCCAGCCGAGGAGGTATTCGCCTGCCAGGCTCAAGAGCGCCCGCCCGACGAAGAGGCCAAGTAGGACTAGCGTGAGCGTGTTGAGTAGCCCGGCATTGCCCGCCTCGAAGACGGCGTCGAGCAGTTCGCGGAGGCCGAGCGGGACGAGAAGCGAGACAACCGTCGCGCCCATCGTGAACGCGATAGCGACGGCGAGGCGCCCCGCGTAGGGTCGAGCGAGCGATAGGATGCGCCCAAGCGCCTTCAGCAGCGGCACCTTCGCCGCGTCGGAGTCCGTCGGCGGCGCGTCCCGGCGCACCGAGCCCCGCAGCGCCCGCGAAGAGTTGGATTTCATACCCCCACAACGCTCCGTGTCTTCGACGGTTCAGCCATCAAATCGGGTAGGGCGTTGGGGGTGGATGGTTTTTGGTCGATGGCGGAAAGGTGCGGCGACCGGTTGGGTGCGTCAGGCCAGGTCGCGGTCTCCTCATCTCCTGCGACGCTCGCCCGTACCTTTTTCGGTGACGCGTCCGGTCGCTTACCACACCCCATCCACCAACCACCAAGAACCAACGCATGCGCTACTGGCTGTGGGCGGCCCAGCCCGCGCACTTCGCGACGTTCGCCCAGACGGGCACGTTCGGCGTCCGGCAGCAAGGGCGCAAGGCGCTTTACCGTATCCGGCCGGGGGATCGCATCGTGGCGGTGGTGACGCAGGGTGGGGGACTTGCGGGGCTCTTCGAGGTCGTCGGGGAGCCATTCGAAGACCACACGGCGCTGCTGCTCGACAAGCCCGCGCCGCATCGCATCCGCGTCCGCCACCTGGCGCTCCTGCCGGAGGACGACTGGATACCACTCGCGCCGCTTCTTGACGACCTCACGGTGCTGCGCGAGTACCCGCAGTTCGACACGCCCGAGCAGCGTTTCGCTGCTATCGCCCGCCGGATCGTCCACGAACTACCCGCCGTCGACGGCAAGGTGTTGGAGTTCACCATCCACGCGCGGCTGGCCGCCCCGCTGGGCCCGATCCTCGACTTCGTCGAACGCTTCGTGCGCGAGAAGGACGAGGCCGCCGTGCCGAGCGTCCGCGAGACGCCCGCGTCTTATCGCCCGCGCCCGCCCGACGACTTCGACCGCGCCGTCGCCACGGAGGCTGTTATTGCAAGAGTCGCTGCACAAGGCTTCGTGTACCCGCCCTGGCTCGTCGTGGCCTACCTGACGGCGCTGCGTACCAAGCCGTTCACGCTCCTCACCGGTCCGACGGGCGTGGGCAAGTCGGCGCTCCCGCGCCTCGTCGCGGAGGCTACGGGCGGCACGGCCACGCTTCTGCCCGTCCACCCCGACTGGACCGACGCGGCCGAGACACTCGGATACACGGACCTTG
>JBCDFO010000474.1:0-3382 GCA_039177895.1 Bacteroidota bacterium | reverse complement strand
GTCGTCCAGTCGCTCGGCCCGCTCGGCGGGGAGCGGCGCGACTCCGACGTGACCTCGTTCAACCTCCAGCAGCTCAACCTCTTCCTGCGCCGTCCGCTCACGCCCAAGACGACGGCGTTCGTCGATCTCGAACTCGTCAACACGTTCTCGTCGGCGCGGGGCTGGGGGTCGCTCAATCTCAACGAGGCGTGGGTGAGTTACCGGATGAAGCGATCGCTCGCGTTCAAGCTGGGCCTGCACGTCCCGCCGTTCAACCGCCTCAACGAGATCAAGAACCGGACGCCGCTCCTGCCCTACGTCGTGCGGCCGGTCATCTACGAGACCTCGTTCGAGGAAATCCTGGCGCTCGAAGACTACCTCCCCGCCCGCGCTTTCGCGCAGGTGAGCGGCACGCTGCCCTACGACCAGGTGCGGCTCTCCTACGCCGCCTACCTCGGCAACAGTGGCAACATTAACAACAACCCGATCTTCGGGCAGACCGGCGTGGATACCACGGCGACGATGCTCGTCGGCGCGCGCGTCGGGGCGCGGATCGGGCCGCTCGAAGTCGGCCTCTCGGGCACGCGCGACGGTACGGCTCGCTTCCAAGCCCTCGGCGACTCGCTGGGTCTTGCGCCCGGTGCGCTGCGCAACGTCCCACGCACCCGCTACGGCGGCGACTTCCAGCTGCTCCACGGCCCGTGGTCCCTCGACGCGGAGATAGTCCATGTCACCTTTGACGACGACCAGGCGACGGTGAGCCTCCAGCGGACGTTCTACTACGCCACGCTCGGCTACGAGCCACGCCCGGGCTGGCTTGGCTACGTGACCGCCTGGAGCACCGACGAGACCGGTCGCTTCCGCGGCCCAACTACCGGCGCGCTCCTCGACCAGGAGTCGGACGTGGACGTGCTCGGAGCTGGGGTCTCGTTTGCTCCGACCGAGCGGCTGCGGCTCAAGGCGCAGTACTCGCTCGCATGGATCGGGCAGGACGAGCGGGTGCGCGGCATCGCTCCGTTCTTTCTCCCAGTGCCGCCCGTCGATGTGACAGCGGAGGCGCAGGGCGAGATCCGACAGCGCACCCACGTCTTCGGCCTGGCTGTCTCGGTGATCTTCTAGGCGTATGGGACGAACGGCTACGCTTCTCCACGCTGCGCGACGACTGGGCTTGATCCTGGCCGTTGGGCTCGGCGTCGCGCTCGGACTTGGGACGACGGCCACAGGGCAGACCGGCACGCCTGCGAACAACGTAGCCGTGATCGTGCACGCCGAAGTCCCCGCCGTCACCCTCCGGCGCGCGGACCTGCTCGACCTCTACCTCGGCGACGTACGCTTCTGGCGCGACGGCACCGAGATCGTGCTCTTCGACCAGCAGCCGTCGTCGGACGTGAAGTCGTCGTTCTACGACTACCTCGGGCGCAGCATCACGCGGATGAAGTCGCTCTGGCTGCGGCGGCGCCTGGCGGGCGAGGGCGATCCGCCCGAGGCGCTGGCGTCGGATGCGGAGGTGCTGGCGCGCGTTGCCGAGACGCCCGGGGCCATCGGCTTCGTGCGCGCGGACCGGGCCAGGGACTACCCCGGCGTCCGCGTGGTGCGGGTGGTGCCGCTGGAGGACTGACGGCTGGCGCCTGTCGGCCGACAGGAAGGAGGGGGCTAAAAAAGTTCGGGGCAGGCTTGGATTGCGTCGTGTCGAGCGGCAGCTTTCACTGCTTCACTGCTTCACTGCTTCACTGCTTCACTGCTTCACTGCTTCACTGCTTCACCCCCTCGTGCCGCTCCGCGACCTCAGCCTCGCCACCAAGCAGAAGCTCGGCTTCGGCTTCATCCTGCTCCTGATGGTGGGTGCGGGGCTCTTCGCCGTCAACCGCAGCCGCGCAATCTCCGACGAGGCCGAGCAGACGGCCGCCCTCTGGCTCCCACGTGTGGTCGCGATCTCGGACGTCAACCTTCAGGTGAGTGAGCTTCGCATCGCGCAGCTCCAGTACGCCGTTGCCAGCGAAGACACCGTCCGGGCCGCCCAGCGAGACGCGATGATCGACCTCATCGACGCGATCAACGCCAACCTCGACACCTACGCCGGCCTCACCACGATGGCCGAGACGCGCGTGGACATGTCGGACGAGCGGACGCGCTACGAACGGTTCGAGGGGTTCTGGTCGGAATACCTCGACGTGGCGAATCAACTGCTCACGCTCTCCGACGCGGGCGCGGAGGACCGCGCAACGCGGCTCCTGCGCGGCGAGGCCACGGAGGTCTACAACGGCCTCAGCGCCGCGCTCGACGCCCTCGTGGAGGTGAACCGCGAAGGCGCGGCTGCCGGGGCCGTGCGCGCGGAGGAGACGTTCCGGGGTACCACCATCGTCATCATCGTGCTCCTGGCTGCGGCGGCGCTGCTCGCCGTCGGCATCGTCTCTACGCTCGTCGCCTCGATGGCGGGGCCCGTCCGGCGGCTCGCGCAGGCCGCGGACCGCCTCGCCGAGGGCGATCTCGACGTCTACGTCGACCCGACCGCCAAGGACGAACTCGGACGGCTCACGCACTCGTTCAACGTCATGGCGGCGTCGCTCCGGAAGGCGCAGCGCCAGACCGAGGAGCAGGCGACGATGCTGCAGTCGAACGCGGCGATGCTGCAGGAGCAGACTGATATGCTCCAGGCCCAGACAGGCATGCTCCAGGACAAAAACGACGAGCTCGAAACCGCGCTCGACCAGCTTCAGGAGACGCAGCAGCAGCTCGTCATGCGCGAGAAGCTGGCCTCGCTCGGGCAGCTCACAGCTGGGATCGCGCACGAGATCAAGAACCCGCTCAACTTCGTCAACAACTTCGCCGCGCTCTCCATCGACCTCATGGAGGAGGTGGACGAGGTGCTGCGCGACGCCCAGGAGCAGCCCGTCAAGGACGTGCTCCCTGACCTCGACGAGGTCCTCGCAGACCTCCGTACGAACGTAGCGAAGATCAACGAACACGGCACCCGCGCCGACCGCATCGTGCGCGGCATGCTCCTCCACGCGCGCGGCCAGCCCGGCGACCGCCAGCGCATCGGCCTCAACGCGCTCCTCGACGAGCACATGCGCCTCGCCTACCACGGCATGCGCGCCCGCACGCCCGGCTTCAACGTGGACCTCCAGACCGACTACGACGACGCAGTCGGCGAGGTCGAAGTCGTGCCGCAGAGCATCGGACAGGTGGTGCTCAACCTCCTCACGAACGCATTCCACGCCGTCCACCAGCGGCAGCAGGCCGAAGGCAGCGCCTACGACCCCGTCGTGACGATCCGCACGCAGCGCCGCGCCGACGCGGTCGTGCTCGCGGTGTGCGACAACGGCCACGGCATCTCCGACGAGCACCGCGCGCGCATCTTCGAGCCGTTCTTCACCACCAAGGGGCCCGGCGAGGGCACCGG
>JBCDFO010000473.1:0-3393 GCA_039177895.1 Bacteroidota bacterium | reverse complement strand
GAGGACTTCTCGTTCATGGACGCGCGCATCGGGGCGGAAGCGAGGCCGCTCGTGGACGCGCTGATCTACTATCCGCACCCCGACACCAAGCCTGCGCACGCGCAGCCGCCGGACGTACTCGAGGTCCTCGCGCCGCGTGTTGATGGGCTTGGGTATGGCGACACAGTGCGGTTGGCGGTCAACCCGAGGCAGTTGCACATCGGGTGAGCTTCGGCTGTAACTCAAGCTACACGGTCTCGTATAGTTCGACAGTTGCCTAAATATCGAATGAAGCACCTGTTCTACGCGCTCAACGACCCCACGCGGCGGGCCATCCTCGACCTGCTCCGCGACGGCTCGCGCACGGCGGGCGAGATCGCCGACGCCTTCGCGGCGACCAAGCCGACGATCTCGCACCACCTCCGCGTCCTGGCCCAGGCCGACCTCGTGACGGCCGAGAAGCAGGGGCGCTACCTCATCTACAGCCTCCAGACGACCGTCCTCGAAGAGGCCATCCAGTGGCTCCTCGCGCTCCGCTGCGCCGAGGACGCCGCGTCCCGCTCCACCTCCTGACCCCATCCTGCCATGCTGTTCTCCCCTGCGACACGCGTGCCCGAGTGGCTCACCTGGCTGGTGCTCGCTGTGCCCTTTGCCGTCGCGGCGCTGGCGTGGCCGTTCTTCCCCGAAACCGTGCCCGTCCACTGGGGCATCAGCGGCGAGCCCGACGACTTCGTGACCAAAGGCCCAGGACTCTTCTGGACGCTGATGCTGCTGCCGCTCGCGAACGTCTTCCTCTACGCGATGCTTCGGCTCATCCCGAGCATCGACCCGAAGCGGCGGCTGACGAGCGACAGCAAGCCGATGCCGCACCTGCGCTTCCTCTTCGCGCTCGTGTTCACCCTACTCCACATCGCCGTGGTCGTGTCGATGATGGGCGGGGGGAGCCTGAGCCGCCTGCTGCCGGTCAGCGTCGTACTCATCTTCCTGGGCGTAGGCAACTACCTCGGCGCGGTGCCGCACAACTACTTCATCGGGCTGCGGACGCCGTGGACGCTGGAGAGCGCCGAGGTATGGCGGCGCACGCACCGGATGGCGGGGCGGCTGTGGGTGAGCCTCTCGCTCGTCGCCCTCGTGCTCGCGTTGGTGCTGCCTGTGGGGGCGTTCTTCTACGTCCTCTTCAGCGTCGGGGCCGTGCTCGTCGTCGTTCCGCTCGTCTACTCGTTCCTGCTCTTTCGGCGGCTTCACCCGACGGGCTAGGCTGCGGCTTGACTTTGCAGAGGTATGGGAGCTATTGTCGGCGCTCGTATTGCACTCGACTCACCCTCTGTCCGCATGTCTCGATTCGTCGCCGTCCTTGGCCTTCTTTGTCTCATTGCACTTCCCGTCACCGCCCAGCAAAACCGGGTTGGCATCGGCGTCAGCATCGAGCCGCTGGCTAGCTTTGTCGTTGCTGACATTGACGGGTTTTCCAGCTTCAGCCTGTTTACCCCGTCGCTCTACGTCCCCATCACGCTGAGCCAATTCCGTCTTGAACCGGAGGTCAGCTTCGTCCGCGATGCCTCCTCGCTCGACGACGAAACCGCAGCCGAATCAAGGCTGCGTCTTGGTACAGGCCTCTTCTACTACAATCAGCGCAACGAGGCCAACGCGCTGTACGTGGGCGCACGTGTCGGACTGGCTAGGACGGCTTTCTCCAACCCCTTCTCCGACGACACTGAGTCTCGGATTGACTTCATCTTAGCCCCGACGTTGGGAGGGGAACACTACCTCGGTGACCTATCGCTCGGCGTAGAGGGTCAGCTCCAGTACACGCGCATCGGCAACTTTGACGAAGACAGCGAAGTGACTCGGTCGCAATTTTTGATCCGCGCGCTGTTCTTCGCACGTTTCCACTTCTAGTACCGCGCTTTCATCGAGCCAACGCAGGTTCTCCACGTTCTGGTAGACTGCCTACGCTGATCCCGTCGCTATCGATACTCCGGATTCGGGTGGTCGAACCGGGCACCTGCTTCCCAGGCCGAGCGCTGGTTGCCGTAGGCAGGGATACCACCTGCGTCCTTCAGCAGCCGGGCGAGGTGCAGCAAGTTCCACGTCATGAACGTGGTGTTGCGCTGCGTGAAGTCGTTGTCGAAACCCACGCGGGTGCCGTCCTCGCGCTCGTCGCCGTAGCTCGGGCCGGGTCCCGCCTCGCCGATCCAGCCCGCGTCCGCCTGCGGCGGGATCGTGTAGCCGAGATGCTGGAGCGCGTAGAGCGTGCCCATCGCGACGTGCTTGATGCCGTCCTCGTTGCCGGTGACGAGGACGCCGCCGACCTTGCCGTAGAAGGCGTACTGCCCGGCGTCGTTGAGCTGGCCCGACTGCGCGTAGAGCCGCTCGATGACCTGCGTGCAGACCGACGAGCGCTCGCCGAGCCAGATCGGGGTGCCGAGCACGAGGATGTCCGCCGCCTCGACGCGTTCGTAGAGGGCTGGCCAGTCGTCCCGCTCGGCCCCGTGCTCAGTCATGTCGGGATAGACGCCTGGCGCGAGGTGGTGGTCGACCGCCCGGAACGCGTCGACCATCACGCCTTGCTTCTCCATGATCGCGCGCGCTACGTCCATCAGCGTGTCTGTGTGTGACGGCTTCGGCGACGGCTTGAGGGTGCAGTTGACGAAGAGCGCGCGGAGGTCGTCGTAGCGGGCTGGAGGCATACCGGAGGCGGACATGACAGGGCGAGAAAGCGGGGAAGAAGAACCGTAGGACGGAGACGGCCAGAGTACCCTCGCTTCTTACGTCCCCCTCCCTACCCTCAGCGAAAAACGCGGGCTCAGATCAGCCGAGCGATGGCGAGGGCTAGGACTCCCGCCACCATCGAGGCCTTCAGCAGGGTGCTTGCCTGGCCCGCTGTCGCCGTAGGGTCGGCCGCGAGGAGCTGCCAGAATGCCGCCAGGAGCAGGCCTGCTGCCGGGAGCGCAAACGCCAGGAAGGGACGCCCGAGGACGGGGACAAAGGCAGGCACCGGCAGCACGGCCAGCGTCGCCGCGATCACGCCGAGGCAGAGCCACGCCGCCGCGCGCGGGCTCCAGACGAGCGGCAGCGTCCGCGCGCCGTCGCTCTCGTCTCCAGCGAGGTCTTCGAGGTCCTTCGCGCCCTCGCGGGCCCACGTCGTCAGGAAGGCGAACGCAGCGCCGACGTAGACCGCGTCCGACAGGCCCACCGCCAGACCGCCGTAAACGAGCGCCAGCCCGAGCACGAGCGCCACGGCCAGGTTGCCCACGAGCGGCCAGCGCTTGAGGCGCAGGCTGTAGAGCCATAGCAGCCCCCCTGTCGTCACGGCTAGCAGGACGTGCGTCCCTGAGACGAGCGCAGCGAGGCCCACGCTGAGCACCGCGAGCACCGCACTCGCCAGCGTCGCCGCCTTTGGAGAGATCGTTC
>JBCDFO010000472.1:0-3402 GCA_039177895.1 Bacteroidota bacterium | reverse complement strand
GTCACGCCCACGCAGGGGCTGCACCTCCAGTCGCGCCCGGCCCGGGACGCGGACATGGACTCGCAGCTTCTCACCGAGGGCGAGGCCCCGATCTGGATCCGCCTCGACCGCGCGGGCAACACGTTCACGGCCTTCACCTCCAGCGACGGTCAGACGTGGACGCCACGGGGCAGCGTCACCATCGCGATGGCAGCGGACGCGCTCGTGGGCCTGGCCTCCACGGCTACCGACTTCACCGGCGCGAACGTGGTCAGCATCGGCACGTTCGAGCAAGTCCAGGTCACAGGCTCGACGCAGGTGTCGGGCGAGCTGCCGTGGGTCGAAAACTTCGGCCAGAGCAACGGCACCACCCGCGACGACGGTGCGACGGCCTGGACCGCCGCGCTCGAAGGCGGCGACATCAGCTCGACGGGCCGCATCGAGGTCAGCGGCGGGCGGCTGCTCATCAGCGATCCTGACCAGACCAACGGCGGAGCCGAGGGCGTCGGCGTGTGGCGCTCCGAGGTCATCGACATCACCGGCTACAGCCGCGTGAACCTGTCCGCCCGCATCGACGGCGACGGCGGCCTCGACCCCGACGACTACCTCGAGCTCTCCTACCGCCTCGACGGCGGCGCAGAGACCACGTGGGCCCGCCGGACCAACGAGTTCCGCGACGGCCCAGCGGAAACCGTCACGTTCGACGGCCTCAGCGGGACGACGCTCCAACTCATCGTACGCGGCTACAACACCGTCACGTCGGAGTTCTACTACGTGGACGACATCGAGGTCACCGGCACCACGGCCGCGCAGGACGGGGCCAACCCGCAGGCGCTCGCCGCCGGGCCGTTCGAGTTGCGCGGCATCTACCCGAACCCGTTCAACCCGACCACGACCGTCGCCTTCCAGGTAGGCGAAGCGGGCTTCTACGCGGTTGAGGTGTTCAACCTGCTCGGCCAGCGCGTCTTCGCTGACCGCTTTCGCGAGGAGTCCTCGGCTACGCGTGAGGTGCCCCTCGACCTGAGCGGGCAAGCGAGCGGGACCTACGTCGTGCGCATCCGCCACGAAACCTCGGGCTTCTCGGTGCGCGAGAAGGTCGTGCTGCTGAAGTAGGACGGCCCATCTCTGACGTCTCGACCGACCGGGGGCGGCGCTGCGGCGTCGCCCCCGTTTCGTTGGGTGCGGTCGCGCTGCAGGGCGACGGAAGACGCTCGGAGCAGGCCTCCCGTATCGCGCTATCCTATGCGTTCTTGAGGCGTTCCATGCAAGCGTAACCGAACGCAGGCGTAACAAAGTCGTCGGGTAGACAGGTTAGGCGCGCGGCTTGACTGACGGGAGGCAGTCTCACCACGCTCCCTCACCTAGCCTCCTCGTCTCACCCCGATGCGTGCTGCCTTCGTTGCCGCTGCGACGGCCCTGCTCCTCGCCCTCGCGTCCACCACCGGCCAGGCCCAAAGCGGCCCGCCGCCTCCACCGACGCTGCCGTCCGGCTTCGCGGTCGAGAACGCCGCCGGGACCGATGTCTTCTTCCTGCCGGTGGACCTCGCCTTCGCGACGGACGGGCGGCTCTTCGTCGCTGAGAAGGAGGGCGTCGTGTGGATCGTGAAGGACGGGCGCAAGCTCGCCACGCCCTTCCTCGACCTCCAGGACGAGGTGCTGGAGTCGGGCGACCGCGGCATGACGAGCATCGCCCTCGACCCTGACTTCGCGACGAACGGCTACGTCTACGTCTTCTACACCGTCAACCCGGGCGGAGGTGAGGACGAAGACCGCCTCGACAGCTTCGCGCGCATCACCCGCTACACCGCTGGCGGCGACCGCGCCCGCCTCGGTACGCGCCGCGTCATCCTCGACGACGTGCCCGCGTGCTACTTCTCGCACGCCAACGACACGATGCTCTTTGCGCCCGACGGCTCGCTGATCGTCTCCACGGGCGACGCGGCGAGCTACCAGCAGATGGACGCGGGCGGCCTCTACGACGAGTGCTTCGGCGCAGGCGGGCCGCTCCAGCCGTTCGAGAACATCGGCGCGTTCCGCTCGCAGCAGCTCGAAAGCCTCGCGGGCAAGATCCTCCGTATCAACCCACGCAACGGCCACGGCTACCCCTCGAACCCGTTCTACAACGGCAACCCGCGCGCCACGCGCTCGAAGGTGTGGGCGTACGGCCTCCGCAACCCGTTCAGCTTCACGATCCGCCCGGGCACGGGCTCCGAAGTCATCGCGGACGGCAGGCCGGGCAGCCTCTTCATCGGCGATGTGGGCTGGACGATGTGGGAGGAGTTGAACGTCGCCACCACAGGCGGGCAGAACTTCGGCTGGCCGTGCTACGAGGGGCCGTTCCAGCAGCCGCAGTACCAGGCAGCGCGGCCCGCCACGAACGGCTGTGGCACCGTCGGTGGGTCGGGCGTCACGCAGGCGCAGCTCTACTGGACGGACAACCCGGACGACTCCTTCCCGGCGGGCCTGCGCGGCGACGCCATCATCGTCGGCGACTTCTACCAGGGCACGCGCTACCCGACCGCGTATCAGGGCGCGCTCTTCTACGCCGACTTCCCCAACGGCTGGATGGCGACGAGTCGCTTCGACGCCGACGACCAGTTCGAGGCGCAGACGGTGTTCAGCACCAACACGGGCACGGTCGTGAGCTTTGCCTATGACCCGACGACGCAGTGGATGCACTACCTCAACATCGTCACGGGCGAGGTGCTGCGGATCACCTACGACGGGCCGCTCGACAACCCGATCCCGCTCCCCTGGCAGAGCCGCGACATCGGCGCGCCCGCCGCCGAAGGCATGGCCACCTACGACGCGTTCGCCAACGTGCTCACCGCGTCGGGCAGCGGCGCGCTGGGGCCCTACGACGCCGACGCCTTCCACTTCGTCAGCCGCGACCTCGACGGCGACTTCGTGATGGAGGGCCGCCTCGACAGCCTCGTCGGCGGCACGCAGTATGCCCGCGCGGGCTTCATGGCACGCCAGAGCACCGCCGCCGACGCGGCGTACCTCCACCTCACCGCCACGAGGCAGGACGGCGTCTACTTCGAGTGGCGGCAGCGCGATGGCACCTACGGCTACGCGTACCTCGCTGACGACGCGGCTCCGCTCTGGCTGCGGCTGACGCGCACGGGCGACACGTACACTGCCGCTACTTCCCCCGATGGCACGACGTGGACCGAGCGCGGAGCACAGGTGGTCCCGATGGGCCGCCGCGTCCAGGCCGGCTTCGCCGTCACCGCCGACGACCCCGCCGGGAGTCTCGCCACCGCGACGTTCTCCAACCTTGTCGTCGAGGGGGACGTGGACGCGGACGGGCTGCCGGTGCCGTGGCGCTCGGCGCAGGTCGGCCCGGCGCAGGGTGGGGAGGAGGCCATCTTCAACGGCTCCGCGTTCTCGATCACCGGCGCGGGCGACGTGTGGGGCAGC
>JBCDFO010000471.1:0-3421 GCA_039177895.1 Bacteroidota bacterium | reverse complement strand
TTCTTTCCCACCCTTTCCGAAAGTCTACCTCGCCTTGGCTGCTTCGGTTTACACGGGCAAATCGGTGATGCCGTGCTCATCGCACCCGGAGCAGTTCGGTTCGAAACCGAGAAAGACGGACGCACCGTACACTTCGCAGATAAGAGCGGACAGCACCCCGCCTCGCTCGTCACGCGCGGCTACAACCTCGTCGCTCCTATGGTTGCGGTGCCCATCGGCACGCTGCGTAGAGACTGTAAGGCGTGGCGCGAGGATCGTCGCCTGCGCCCGCTCGGAATGGCTCCGTTCCTCTTCCCCAGCCTGCACCAGATCTGGAAAGACCACACCGAGATCCTGACCGAGATCTTCGAAGGCATGCCGCACCTCTACGTCCTCTGGCCCAACGAGGAGGCGCTGTGGGACAAGCCGTTCGAGGAATGGACGGATGCAGACGAGGCAAATTGCCGTTCGTCACTCTGGGAGATCGGTTCGGGCCGCGTGCTCTGGGCGGAGGGCACGCACCACATCGACGAGATGCGCGAGATCGGCAAGCCCTTCCCGGAGGCGTTCCCGTGGCTGTTCGAAGACAACGACGGCGCGGACGTGTCTACCGCTTGAGGTAGAGATTCCGCATCTCGAAGGGGCGGGTGAAGTGCTCGTCGGTGAGCGCGTCCACAAAGGCGATGGCCTCGCCCGTCGACTTCATCTCAGGGCCGAGTTCCTTCGACACCTCGGGGAATTTCTCCCACGAGAAGACCGGCTCCTTGAGCGCGTAGCCGCTCGTGAGTTGGCTCTCTAGCTCGCCGCGCTCGCGGAAGTCTTTGAGCTTCGCGCCGAGCATCACCTTCGCCGCGATGCCCGCGATGGGCACGCCCGTCGCCTTGGCCACGAACGGGACGGTGCGGCTCGCGCGCGGGTTCGCCTCGATCACGTAGACGACCTCGCGCTCGCCATCGCTCTGCACGGCGAGTTGCACGTTGATGAGGCCGACGACCTCGAGCCGCCGCGCGATCTCGGTGACGTACTGCCGGATCGTGGCCTGCGTCTCTTCGGAGAGCGAGTAGGGCGGCAGGACGGCCGTCGAGTCGCCCGAGTGGACGCCCGCGGGCTCGATGTGCTGCATGATGCCGGTGACGTGCACCTCGTCGCCGTCGGCGATGGCGTCGCAGTCGATCTCGGTGGCGTTTTCGAGGAAGCGGTCGAGCAGGATGTCGTTGTCTGGGAACATGCGGAGGACGGCCTCGACGTACTCCGCGACCTCTTCCTTGTTGATCGCGATGCGCATGCCCTGACCGCCGAGGACGTAGCTCGGGCGGATGAGGATCGGGTAGCCGATCTCCTCGGCGACAGTGACGGCCTCGCGGACGGAGCGCGCCATGCCGTAGGGCGGGAACGGGATTTCGAGCTCCTTGAGCACACCTGAGAAGCGGCCCCGATTCTCGGCGAGGTCCATCAACTCGAACGGCGTGCCGAAGAGCTTGACGCCCGCCTCCTTGAGCCGCCGCGCGAGCTTGAGCGCGGTCTGGCCGCCGAGCTGCACCATCACGCCCTCGGGCTGCTCGTGGTCGAGGACGTCCTTGACGCGCTCCCAGAAGACCGGCTCGAAGTAGAGCTTGTCGGCGATGTCGAAGTCGGTGGAGACCGTCTCCGGGTTGCAGTTGATCATCAGCGCCTCGTAGCCCATCTCGCGCGCGCCGAGGACGCCGTGGACGCACGAGTAGTCGAACTCGATGCCCTGCCCGATGCGGTTCGGGCCGCTACCGAGGATGACTACCTTCTTGCGGTCGCTGCGAACGGATTCGTTGTCGCCCTGGTCGTAGGTCGAGTAGAAGTAGGGCGTCTCCGCCTCGAACTCGCCCGCGCAAGTGTCGACCACGCGGTACGTCGGCTTCAGTCCCAGGCCCAGCCGGTGCTCGCGCACGTCGCTGTCCGTGACCTCGTCCTTCAGGAGATACGCGATCTGCGCATCCGAAAAGCCTGCCTGCTTGACGCGGAGCAGCAGATCACGCTCAAGCTCCGCCAGCGTGAGATCGGCGAGGGCGTCTTCGAGCGCGACGAGGTCCTGGACCTGGTAGAGGAACCACGGGTCCATCTTCGTGATGTCGGCGATCTCGGCGACGGACGCGCCCAGGCGGAACGCGCTGCGGACGTGCAGCAGCCGGTCCCAGTAGGGCCGTCGCAGCCGCTCGCGGACGATCGCGCGGTCGGGCTCGTCGCGGTCGGCCCCGAGGCCCGCGTAGCCGATCTCGAGCGACTGCCACGCCTTCTGCAGGCTCTCCTGGAACGTGCGGCCAATCGCCATGACCTCGCCGACGGCCTTCATCTGGGTCGTCAGTTCCTCCTCGGCCCCGTCGAACTTGTCGAAGTTGAAGCGCGGGACCTTGGTCACGACGTAGTCGAGCGCAGGCTCGAAGCACGCCGACGTCGTGCCCGTGACCTCGTTCGGAAGCTCGTCGAGCGTGTAGCCGACCGCGAGCCGCGCGGCGACCTTGGCGATGGGGTAGCCGGTCGCCTTCGAGGCGAGCGCCGAGGAGCGGCTGACGCGCGGGTTGATCTCGATCACGATCATGCGCCCGTCCGCCGGGTTGACCGCGAACTGGATGTTGCAGCCGCCCGCGAACGTCCCGATGGAGCGCATCGCGCGGAGCGCCGCGTCGCGCATCGCCTGGAACTGCTTGTCGGTCAACGTCTGCTGCGG
Organism: Bacteroidota bacterium; assembly: GCA_039177895.1. Lineage (GTDB taxonomy): Bacteria > Bacteroidota > Rhodothermia > Rhodothermales > Rubricoccaceae > JBCBEX01. The sequence goes on along the minus strand of JBCDFO010000471.1, from coordinate 744 downwards.
CGCGACGGTCACGCTGTCGCCCGTGTGGACGCCCATCGGGTCCACGTTCTCAATCGAGCAGATGATGACGACATTGTCATTCGCGTCGCGGAGGAGTTCGAGCTCGTACTCCTTCCACCCGAAGAGACACTCCTCGATCAGCACCTCGTGGATGGGCGAGAGTTCGAGGCCGCGCGCCACCTTGCGGTCGAACTCGTCGGGCGTCCAGACGATGCCGCCGCCCGCGCCGCCCATCGTGTAGGACGGCCGGATCACGATGGGCGTGCCGCCCAACTCCTGCGCGATTTCCTTGGCTTCGAGGAGCGACTTCGCCACGCGGCTGCGCGCCTGGTCCAGCCCGATGCGCTCCATGAGGTCGCGGAACTGCTGGCGGTCCTCCGTGATCTTGATCGCGTCGATGTCGACGCCGATGACGTGGATGCCCTGTTCCTCCCAGTAGCCCTGCTCGTGGAGCTTCTGCGCGAGGTTGAGCGCCGTCTGCCCGCCCATCGTCGGGAGCACCGCGTCGGGCTTCTCCTTCGCGACGATCTCGCGAATGGAGGCGGGCGTGAGTTCCTGGAGGTAGACCGCGTCCGCCATCGACGGGTCGGTCATGATCGTCGCCGGGTTTGGGTTGACCAGGGCGACGGAGTAGCCCTCGGCGCGGAGCGCGCGGCAGGCCTGGGAGCCGGAGTAGTCGAACTCGCACGCCTGCCCGATGACGATCGGCCCGGAGCCGATGAGCAGGATCTTGTGGATGTCGGT
>JBCDFO010000470.1:0-3446 GCA_039177895.1 Bacteroidota bacterium | reverse complement strand
CCTGGAAGCGCGATTCCTGCGCGGGCGCCGCGCCGCCACCGCCGTACCGCTCGTGGAGACCCGTGAAGGGCGCGACGAGATTGCGATCTACAACCAGGGCGCGTGGGCACTCTGGATGCTCCACACCCACCTCGGCCGCGAAGCGATGTTCGACGGCCTGCGTGCGTTCGTCGCCGAGCGCCGCGACGGCCGCGACGCGCCCGCGCTGCAAGACCTCCTCGCCGCGCTCCGCCCGTACGCTGCGGACTCCGTGGCGTACGACAGCAATGTGACCGCGTGGTTCGAGAGCACGACGCTCCCCGCCTTCGCCTGGAGCGACGTTGAGATCGAAGAAACCGTGCTCGGACGCTACCAACTCACCGCCACGCTCGAAAACACCGGCGACGGCGCTGCCACCGTCGAAGTCGCTGCCACGTCCGGCGAGCGCTTCGGGGACGATGGGGACTACATCGAAGCGCACCAGACCGTTACCCTCGTGCCCGGCGCGACGCAGCGCCTCACCTGGACGCTCCGCACGCTGCCCGAGCGCCTCGTCGCGGACCCGGACGCGCGGGTGCTGATGCGCGACCGCGACGTGGCCACGATGGGCATCTAGGCTATCCCGTCAGGGCTTACCCGAGCAGCGTCGCCAGGGCGGCCTGCAGGCTGCCCCGGTCATAGTACAGCAGCGCCTCGTTGCCCAGTGCGACACGCAAGCCTGCGTCCATCTCGTCGGCGAGGACGGCGCGCCAGGCCTCTGCCTCGGTCGCGGCCTGCCGGACAGCGAGCGCCCCCCGGATCTGTACCCGACCGCCTAGCTCGACGCGGAGCTGGTGCGGGGCACCGTTCGTGTGGATGAGCACGAGGCCGTCCCAGCGCAGCTGAGCGCCGTCCTCCACGACCAGGTCGCCTTCCACGAGCAGCGTGCCGCGGCCCCACACGCTGTCGCCCGGCGAGAGGTGGAGGCCATGTCGATACCGTGTGGTGCTCTCGGGCGTGCGCTGGGCCCGGCCTGCCAGCGTGTCGAGGGGCGGAAGCAGGTAGGTCGTGCGGATCTCGGCCTCGGCGTCGACGGGCACACGGAAACGGTGCGCACCGCCCACGGCGTGCTGGAGATCGCCTCGCATCTCGCGCATCGAGATCCACGCGTCGAGACCGAGCGCGTCGAAGGTGGCGCGGTCGAAGACAGGGGGCAGTGGCGCCTCGCCCTGGACCACCTGGGCACGCGGCGCGAGGTCCAGCGCCGCGTAGGGCGCGTCGAGCCACAGCGGCGTCGGCACGGTAGGCTGGGTGACGCGCGCGGCCTCGCTGCCGAAGGGTGCGGCGACCCGATCCTCGGCGGCTGGGGCATTCTCCGCAACCTCGTCGTTGCTGAGGGCCACCTTCATCGGGGCGGCGGCGGTGACGCTCATCAGCGGAGGGGCTCCGGACGGCGCGGCTACCGTGAGGCAGACGAGCGCACCGCCGAGGAGTACCACCGCGAGGGCGGCAAGGCGTAGGCGTGCCATGGGGTGAGGTGGGCGGTGGGTGAGGGTGACGGCCGGGTGGTCGCGGCCAGCGTCTCGTTCTGCAAGGCCACCGCCGTGCGGTCTGTCCGAAGGTCATACGGCGAGCCTGTCACGCCCGCGTGCCCGCCCGGCGGGCCTGTTGCGAATCCACCACCGCGCGTCACCCCGCGCAAGCACACCGGTTTACCGCCTGTGGATTACGTTTCGTAGCACGTGACACCCACCGGGGCGCGTCCGATATTGAGGCACGATCTCCACCCGCCGACTCGTTCTCGTCCGGGTCCGCCTTTTCCTATCCGTGGCTATGCGTCCGCTTGTCTCTCTTCACCGCCTGGTCCGCGCCGTCTGGGCCGCGCTCCTGCTCACGAGCCTCGCCGGGGCCCCCACGCTCGCGCAGGAGGCCCCAGCCGACACCGCTGCCGACTGGCTCGTACCCAGCGACGCCGTCCCGGGTGCGCGCTTCGGAGCTGACGTGGCGCTGATCGGCAGAGGGCACCTCGTCGTCGGGGCCTCTGGCGCGCACGGCGAGCGCCCCCGCACAGGTGCAGCCTACGTCTTCACCTACGACCGCGACCGCCTCGCCTGGATCGAGACGACGAAGCTCACTGCGCCCGACGGCCTCTCCGGCGACGAGTTCGGCGCACGCGTTCGCCTGCACGCCACCGACACGCTCCACATCGAGGCCGCCCGGGCACGGACCCGCTACGTCTTCGTCCGCGACGCCTCGGGCTGGCGGTATGCCGACCAGATTGGAAACGCTCCCGAGGACGGTGACCTCACTGTCCATGTAGGCGACGTCACCGCCTCGACCTCGTTTGAGGACCTCGACGGCCGCACCTACCAGGCCGTGCTCTCGCCCGACCGGGACTCGACGCAGCTCGTGATTCCGATCAACCTGGTCGAGGGCGAAGACGTGACGCTGGCGGCCTCGCTCACAGACCCCGACCTCCAGACCGCCGACCTGGCTTCTGCACAGCGCTTCCCGGCGTTCGACGGGCGCTATCTCGCCCTCGGAACCCCCGACGTGGACGGTGGCGGCGCGGTCTACGTGTGGACGCTCGCTGGGCGGTGGATCTCCGACGACCTCGCCCCGACGCTGCCGGGGCTCCAGGCGAAGGCAGGGCCGGAAGAGTATGCCGAGGTGGAGGTCTTCTACGGTACCGACCGCGCCCGCACGGGCCGCCGGTCGCCGCGCCGCTTCTACGGCGGCCAGCGCGGCGGCGACCTCGAAGTGGGCACCACCACCGTCACGATCCCAACTTCGCACAAGCCTGGCGCGATGGAGTCGCCGAGTTGGATGCGGCTCCAGTTCCGCGCCAACCCGGCGAAGCACATCATCCTCAAGGACGTGCGCCCGCTCGACACCGACGAGGCCGTCGCCGCCATGCAGGCTGCGCTCGACTCGACCCGCAGCCGCGCCGTGCTGCTCTACGTCCACGGCTTCAACGTGTCGTTCGAGGACGCCGCCCGCCGCGCCGCGCAGATGGCCTACGACCTCGACTTCGACGGCATCCCGGCGTTCTACTCGTGGCCGTCCGACGCCTCGTTGCTGAGCTACCTCTCCGACGAGAACGACGTGATGTGGAGCGTCTTCCACCTGAAGGCCTTCCTGCGCCTGCTCGCGCTCCAGTCGGGCGCGGAGGAGGTGCATGTCGTCGCGCACAGCATGGGCAACCGGGCCGTGACGCAGGCGCTGCGCGAGTTCGCGTGCGAGTTCAAGGCCCCGCAGTTCAACCAGGTCATCCTCGCCGCGCCGGACGTGGACGCGGAGATCTTCGCCCGCGACATCGCACCCGCCATCAGCGGGGCCGCCGAGCAGATCACGCTCTACACCTCCCAGGACGACACCGCGCTGAAGGTGTCGCAGGCCCTCCACGGGGCCCCGCGCGCGGGCAACAGCCTCGTCACCGCGATGGGCGTCACCACCATCGACGCCTCGGGCCTCGACCCGTCGCTGCT
>JBCDFO010000469.1:0-3470 GCA_039177895.1 Bacteroidota bacterium | reverse complement strand
CCCCGTCATCGCCCAGACGAGCCGCACCTGCACGCCATACTTCTGCACGCCCGGCTTCTGGGTGCGGAGCCGCATCGCCGTCTCGCGCACGACGATGAAGCCGAGTCCCCCCAGCACGATGAGCGCCATCGCGACGAGGTTAAACGCGACGTCGGTGGCGAGCGCGGGATCCGCGAAGCTGGACGAGAGCGTGGAGAAGCCGGCGTTGCAGAAGGCGCTGATCGCGTGGAAGACGGCGAAGTAGACCCGGTCGAGCCGCGTCGCGTCGGCTTGACCCGCGACGGCGGTGAGGTCGGCCGTGAGATAGATCCCGACCGCGCCGACGGCCTCGATGGCGAGGGCGAGCAAGACGATCTGCCGGACGAGCTGCCGCACCTCGCCCACCGTCTTCGTGTCCCAGATGTCCTGCAGGAGGGCGCGCGTCCCGATGCCATAGCCGCCACCGAAGAAGACGGTCCCGGCCACGACGGTCGAGACGATGCCGAGCGCGCCGACCTGGATGAGCACGAGCAGGATGCCCTCGCCGAGCGCAGTGAACGTCTCTGCCGTAGGCACCACGCCGAGGCCCGTCACCGACACGGCGCTCGTCGCCATGAACAGCGCGTCGAGCGGGGCGAGCGAGCCCGGAGCGGTCGTCGCGCGCGGCAGCAGCAGCGCCCCCGCCCCGACGGCGATGAGCGCCGCAAACAGCCCGAGCACGACGACCTCGGGCGGTATCCGAAGCTGCGTGAGGCGGTACGCCTGGCGCGACGCGACGCTCACGAGCGCGCCGACAAGCGCCGCTGCGAGCAGGCCATACCCGACCCCCGCGTTCAAGAGCGCCGCCGCCAGCGCGCCGACCAGCACGGGGACGCCAACCGTCGTACCCCGGTGTGCCCGAGCAGCCTGGCGTCGCTCGGGCGCGGCGAGAAGCCATACCGTCCACACGAGTGCCAGCGCGCCTGCGACGACGCTCATCGCGCCACCGAGCAGGGACGTGGTCGCGAGACTGTGCTCGAACCCGACCGCGGCGATGGCGAGCGCTCCGCCCGCAACGCCGAGGACCTCGCCGCCCGTCCGGAGCCAGCGCCGTGCCCGCTCGCGTCCGCCGAGGCGTGCCCAGAACGCGTTCGTATCCGGATCAGAGGCCACAGCGAGAGGAGATGAGCGAGAGGTGCGGAGGGTTCGACGCGACGAGTGGGCAGAAGTGCCCTCCCCTCTCGGCCCGCCTTCACCACCGCGCGCGCAGCGTCAGCATCGGGATGACGGACAGGCCCTCGACCTGGCGCACGGTGCCGTCGGCCTCGCGGCGGAGATCGACGATGTTGCGACGGGCGGTGAAGTTGTACGCCTGCGCCTGCGCGCTCCAGCCGAGGCCGAGGAGCGGGAAGCGGACGCTCACGGCGGCGTCGAGACGGAGGTAGGCGGGCAGCCGTCCGGTGAACGGCGTATCGGCGGCGACGCCGAACTCGGCGCGGGTCACGGGGAGGCCGCTGCGCGCGGTGCCGGTGAGCGCGAACGACCACCGCGCCACCTGCCGCTGCACGAGCACCTGGAGCGAGTGCGGGAGGTCGTAGCGCGCCGTCCGCCAGGCGGCCCCCGGTAGGCGCTCGTCGGTCTGGCTGAGGGTGTAGCTCGCTCCCACGTCCCACGTCCCCTGCTCCACCTGCACGGCGAGTTCGGCCCCGAGGCCGCGCTGCTGCCCAGCGGCGTAGTCGTCCACGAGCGCGCCGAGGTCCGTGCCGCGCTGCCCGATGCCGTTCTCGATCTCATCGTCTGAGACGGGCAGGAGCGTGTCGTCGAAGCGGCGGGCGTAGAGGTCGAGGCCGAGTGAGAGCCAGGCGACCGGCCGCCACCCAGCCCCGGCGGCGATCTGCCAGCCGGTGGCAGGCTCGACGCGCCCGCCGGCCGGGAGCCAGCGGTTGGCGGCGAGGTCGTAGCCGGTCGCGTAGCGGTCGCGGAGACGGTGCAGCGTCTGCACCTGGCGGCTCACGCCGACCTGCGCAAAGAAGCCGTCCTCCTCGCGGGCATACCGGGCGTAGACCCGTGGGCTCACGAACACGTCCCCGGCGGGGCCATAGAGGCCGAGGCGGACGCCAGGCCGCACCTGCCACCGCCGCGACGCCTGCCAGCGGTCCTCCGCATAGGCGACCGCCTCGATGGCCGTGACGCGGCTGCCCCCAATGCGCGTCTCGGAGCGGGGTCCCGCAGGCCCATCACGCTGAATGCGTTCGTCCAGGTTGCTGTCAAAGACGCGGTAGCCGACCTCGATGCCCGCGCGGAGTTGGTGGGCGAGCGAGAGGAAGTAGTCGGCGTCGGCGCGGAGGCCCGTCTCGGAGAAGCGAACGCGGTAGGCGCTGTCGAGCAGCGGATCGAGCGGCGCATCAGCGCTGGCCGAGGCGAAGGCATCCTCGCGGGTGCGGTAGGCGGTGTGGTAGAGCGTCGTGGTGATGAAGAACGTCCGACCGTAGAGGTAGTCGTAGCGCCCCGAGACGAGCACGTTGCCCCAGCGCAGCCCCACGCGGGCGTCGGCCTCAGCCACAGGGTCATCTAGCAAATCAGAGAGCGGCGTGTCAGCTTCGAGGCGGTCGCCGCCGGTGTAGGCCGTCGCGGCGAAGCGGTGCCAGCGCGAGGGCCGCCAGGTAAGCTTGGTGTGAACGTCGTAGAACCGGTACCCGAAGTCGGTCTCGCTGCCCGTCTCCACATCGGTCGGCGTGAGCGCGAGCGTGCCTGCCGGACGTAGCGACGGCGCGAGAAGCAGGTCGAGGTAGGAGCGCCGCGCCGAGGCGGTCAGCCCGACGTTCGCCGCCAGCGGCACCTCAGCGACCGCCCGCAGCGCCACCGGACTCAGCGCCGCCACGCCACGCGGACGCCCGCCCAGCCCGTCCTTCGTCTCTGCGACGAGCACCGACGAGAGCGCCCCGCCGTACTGCGCCGGGAGCGAGCCTTTGTAGAGTTGCACCCGCTTGAGTGCCTCGGGCTGGAAGGCTGAGAAAAAGCCAAACGTGTGCCACGGGTGGATGAGCGGGACGCCGTCGAGGAGGTAGCGGTTGTAGTGGCTCTCCGCGCCGCGCACGACCATCTCGCCGCCCGCCTCCGCCGCCCGCTCGACGCCCGGCAGGAACGACAGCACCGCGAAGAGGTCGCCTTCGCCGAGGAACGCCGGGAGCGCCGCGTCCTGCGGGTTCACCGCCGCCGCGCCCGGCACGGCCTCCGGCTCGATGGCCGTCTCCACCACCACGCTCGACGTCTCGACGGGCTGCGGGCGCAGCCGGATCACCGTTGGGAGCGCGGGACTCTCGGGGAAGACGCTCAGCGCCAGCGTCACGGTGCGGAAACCGACGTACGACACCCGCACCTGGTATTCGCCCGTCGGCAGGTTGGGGAGCGCGAAGATGCCCGTCGCCGTCGTGATCGCGCCGAGGCCGAGGTCTTCGAGGAAGACGTGCGCGCCGGGCAGCGACTCGCCCGTCTCGGCGTCCACGACGGTG
>JBCDFO010000468.1:0-3492 GCA_039177895.1 Bacteroidota bacterium | reverse complement strand
GTGCGCCGCGCGATCGTGAGCGACACCATCGCGAAGAGGCCCACCGCCGCGATCAGCACCGCGCCGAAGCCGCTGTAGGCAAACACGACCACGATGCTACGGTTGATCGCGCGCGGCTCGGCCCGGATCGAGCTGTGGTCGTAGCTGCTGAACGGCACGTCGGGTGCGATGCCCATCCAGGCGTCCCGCATCCGCGCCTGCACCGCCTCCACGCGGCCGGGCTCCGTGCGCACGATTAGGTAGCGGAAAGCCCCCTCCTGCTCCGCGTTGGTCCGTGCGCGGAGCACGAACGGGTCGATGTCGTCCCACGGCCCGTCCGAGAACACGTCCGCGACCACGCCCACGACGGCGACCTCCGTGCTGTCCATCAGGAAGCGCTCGCCCACCGCGGCCTCGGGCGTGTCCGCCATATTGAGTTCGCGGATCAGTTCCTCCGAGACGATCACCCCATCGGAGGCATCCGTGTCGAGGCCGTCCTCGAAGAGGCGACCGGCGATGAGTTGCAGGTTGGCGAGCTCCGCATAGCCCGGCTCCGCGACGTAGAGTTCGGCGCGCGCCTCGCTCTCCGTCCCAGGCAGGGCAATCGAGCGCGTGCTATAGCGGTAGCTCAGGTGCGACTCCGAGCCCACCACGCCCACGATGTCCGGGTCGGCGAGGGCCGCGGCGCGGATAGCAGCATAGTCGCTGGGGTCGTCGGCGTTGATGGTCAGCAGCGCCTCCGTGCTGTAGCCATAGTCCAGGTTCTCCTGGTACTGCGCGTTGCGCAGGAACACGGCGCTCGTGATGACTGCCATCAGCGCCGCAGCAAACTGGAAGACCAGCAGCGACTTCGCGAGCCAGCCGAACTTGGCCATCGGCTGCTGCCCCTTCAGGATCTGGACGGGCTGGAAGCGACTCACGTAGAACGCGGGCCATCCGCCCGAGAGTAGCCCCGTGAAAAGCACGAGCCCGACGAGGAACAGCAAAAACGGGGCGTTGTCGGCGTACTGAATCTGGAGGTCGATGCCGAGCGTGGGCCAGAGCGTGTTGTAGCCCGGCACGATGACGTGTGCAAGCAACAGCCCAAGCCCAATGGCCAGCGTGCAGAGGACGAGGCTCTCGCCGAGGAACTGGAAGATGAGTTGCTTCCGCCCTCCCCCGAGCGACTTGCGCACGCCGATCTCTTTGAACCGCCGCCCTGCGAACGCCACAGACGTGTTCATAAAGTTGAAGCACGCCATGAGCAGCACCAATACGGCGATGATGCCCGGAGCCGCGATGGCCGCCGGGTGGACGCCTGGCTTGAGCCAGTAGTTGTCCTTGCTCTGCGACGTGAGCGCGATCTCGCGCAGGGGCTCGGGCGCCATGCCGAGCATCGGCCAGCGGTCGTTGGCAGCGTTCTGCACGGGGACATAGCGTTCGCTGACACGCTGGATCTGCGGCAGCACCGCCGCCTCGGCTTGCACAAACGTAAGCGACCACTGCCTCCAGTCCGTCGGATCGGTGCCGTAGACGCGACGCATCTGATCGTACGGGATGAGCAACCCGAACTGGAGGCTCGACGCGGCCGGGATGGGCTGGGTCACGGCTCCGACTGTGAATGTGACGAGCGAGTCGTTCTGGAAACGGAGCTCGATGGACGAGCCGACCGGGTTGGCATCGCCGAAGTACTTCTCGGCTACCTCGGCTTCGAGGACCACCTGGTTCACGTCCTGCAGCGCCGCCGGGCTGCCGAAGCGCAGGGGGAACGAGAACATCTCCATCAGCGCCGGGTCGGCGAAGCGCCCGTTCTCGTCGAACACCTTGTCGCCGACGCGCATGGTGACGCCGCCCCAATTGAGGCGAGCGGTCCGCTCCACGCCCGGCACCTCGTCTTCGAGCGTGGGCCCGAACGGCATCGGCACGACGCCCCAGGTGCCGTCCCAGCCGCTCGTCTCCACCTGCGCGTTGAGGAGGTAGATCTCGTCGGCGTTCTCGTGGAAGGCGTCGAAGCCGTAGGCGAACTCGTGGTTCGTGTAGGCGAGCACGCAACCCGCCACCGCGAAGGCCAGACCTAGGACGTTGATGAGGGTGTAGTGAGGGTACTTGCGGAGGGTGCGCCAGGCGAGGACGAGGTAGCTCTTGAGCATCAGACGAGCAGACGAGAGGAGTGGAGTGCCTAGAGGCAGGGGATACGAGGGGGCTCGGACCGCTATTCGGGGCGAAGACCTCTCAGGTTGCGCGAGGTTGCTCAGGCGCACGGAGCCCCTTGCTCGCTCGGGCCGCACTTCGCATCTTCGGGCACATTCACCACGCGACCTCTCTCTCATGCGCCACGTCTTCGCCCTTCCGCTCCTGTTCGCCCTGCTCGTCCCCCTCGCCGCCTGCGACGAGCCCGCCGACGCCCCCGACACCCCATCCGCTGGCACCCTCACGCCCACGTCTGACGCCATCCTCGCCGCCATCGATTCCGTCGCGATACGCGCACACATCGAAGCGCTGTCGAGCGACGCCTTCGAGGGACGTGGCACCGGCACGCCGGGCGAGGCGAACACCATCGCCTACATCGCCGAGCAGATGGAGGCTGCCGGGCTAGCTCCGGGCGCGGCCGACGGCACGTTCTTCCAGCCCGTCCCTCTTCTCGGCCTGACGCCGGTTTCGATCGGCAACCTCGTCTTCGTCCCCGACGAGGGCGAGCCGATGCTGCTCGACTTCGTGGATGAGTTCATCGCCTCCACCGATCACGACACGACTGCGGTCACCGTCGAGGGCGCGGCGCTCGTCTTCGTGGGCTACGGCATCAGCAATCCGGGTTACGACTGGGACGATTACAAAGACGTAGACCTCTCCGGCAAGATCATGGTCAGCTTCGTCAACGACCCGCCCGCGACCGAGGCCGAGCCGAACCTCTTCCAGGCCGACACGCTTACGTACAACGGCCGCTGGACCTACAAGTACGAGGAGGCCCGCCGCCGTGGCGCGCTCGGAGCGCTGCTCATCCACACGGGTCCAACGGCAGGCTATCCGTTCCTCGTGCTGTCCGGCGGCGCGCGCGGCGAGCAGATCTCGCTTGCCACGCCGCCCGAGAACCCGCTCGATGTGCAGGGCTGGATCACGCAGCCCGTCGCGGAGCGGCTGCTGGCCACCGCGGGGCTGACGCTGGACGACGCCTTCGCGATGGCCGCCACGCGCGACTTCGAGCCCCTGGCGCTGCCCGTGCGCGCCTCGCTGGAGATGACCTTCGAGACGCGCCGCTTCGAGGGCACCAACGTCATCGGCAAAATCGAGGGCGCCACGACTCCCGACGAGGCCGTCGTCGTGACGGCGCACCACGACCACCTGGGCGTCGACGCGGCGCGCGAGGCTGCGGGCGAGGACGGCATCTACAACGGAGCTGTCGACAACGCCTCGGGCGTGGCGATGCTGCTGGAGATGGCCGAGGGCATGGCCGCAGCGGAGCCCCCCGCGCGCAGCATCTACTTCCTCACGCTCTCGGCCGAGGAGTCGGGCCTGCTCGGCGCGGCGCACTACGCG
>JBCDFO010000467.1:0-3529 GCA_039177895.1 Bacteroidota bacterium | reverse complement strand
TATCGCCGAGGAGGCGTTCCCGGTCGGCCACAGCAACATCGGCGGCAAGCTCCGCGACCTGGCGGGGCTGCTCGGGCGGCAGGACCGCTTCGCCGAGGCGGAGGCGCTCTACGTGCGCGGCTACGAGGACGCGCTCGACGCGTACGGCCCGGACCATCCGACAACGCAGGCGGCGCTCCGGCCCTTGCCGTTCTTCTTCGAGGACGCGGGCAAGCCCGGTGAGGCCGAGCGCTACCGGGCGCTCCAAGACACTAGCGCCGCCTCGTAATTGAAGTGCGCAGCGCTACGCGGTCACGGTCGCGACGACGAATGTGATGTCGTCGTCGGGCGGGTGGCCGCTGGTCCAGGACTCGACGGTCGTGCGCAGGCGCGTGAGGATCGCGTCCGGTGCCTGGTCGGCGACCTCCGTGAAGACCTCGATGGCGCGGTCATAACCCAGCATGGCATGGTCGGCGTCGAAGAGTTCGGGGAAGCCGTCGCTCATGAGCAGGAGCGTGTCGCCGACGCTGAGCGCAACCTCTGTCAGGGGGTACGGTGGTGTCGCGGGGCTGCCGAGCGGGAGGCCTTTGAGCGGAAGTGGCTCGACGGTGCCGGTCGCAGCGCGGTAGAGGAGCGCCGGAGGCATCCCGGCCCCAGCCAGCGTGAGCGTGTGCCCGTCGACCCGGGCGAGCGCGAACGCCATGAAGAGTTTCGACAGGTGCATCTGCCGGAGCGCGGCGTTTGCCTGCCGAAGGATCGCGGCGAGGTCGGGCTCCCGCGCGAAGGCGTGCCAGAGGCTCTTCGTCGCCGTGACCATCGTGCCCGCCGTCATGCCGTGGCCCGTCGCGTCGCCGATGGCGAGGGTGAGCGCGCCCGTGCCTTTCGAGTCGTAGTCGAAGTCGTAGTAGTCGCCGCCGACCTCGGTGGCGGTCTGCATGTGCGCGGCGAGCGTGAGGCGCGGGTGCGCAGGGACGCGGTCCGGCAGCATCGAGAGCTGGAGCTGCCGCGCCCGTTCGAGCTCTTCCGACTTGCGCGCGTTCTCGGCTTCGAGCAGGTCGCGTTCGAGTTCGTTCTGCCGCGCGACCTGCCGCTCGCGGCGGCGCGCAACCACACGTCCAGCCAGCGAAGCCGGTAGCGCCAGCAGCAGCGCCAGCGCGACGGCCCCGAGGATGAGCCGCGTCCGCAGCGTCGCGATCTCCGCGTCGATACGGTCCGCGTTCTCGTGCGACGAGACGGTCCACTCCGTGCCCGGCACGGCGTTGAAGTAGATCACCTCCGTAGGCATGTCCTCGCCGTAGATCAGCAGCCCGCCTGCGCTCGCGCCCTCCATCAGCGGGTCCTGCCAGCGCACGAGTTGCTCGCCGTCGAAGCCCTCGTCGAAGAGCGCTTCCGGCTTGGCCTGCATCCCGAGCGCGTCGAGGTCGGGATGGCCGAGGTAGAGCGCGCTGCGCTGGTCGATGAGGCAGACGTAGCCCCGGTCCGTGTCCGTCCCTGAGATCGCCGCCTGGAACTCGTCGATGATGACTTCCAGCGGCTCGCCCGCCTCCAGCCGGTTCGTGACGAAGCGCGCCATGGCCGCCGCCTGCCGCGCGTTCACGTCGGTCTGGAGCGTGTAGTAGGTCTGCTTCGCATAGCCCAGCACCGCGGGCACCACCACCGCGCCGACCGCGCTGATCGCGAGCAGCACGGCCAGGAAAGAGGCGAGCGAGAGGCGGGATTCGTTGGGCATCGCGGGACGGGCAGCGCACCCGAGGACAAGCGGCGAGCGAGGGCGCGATCTTGGACGCGGGCCTTTGCCCCACGATACGCGCCGCCCGATAGAGCGCGCACTATCCACGCTCCTTACCCCCGCGATCCACATCCTCGCTTTCCATGCCGACCCTCCGCAAGCTCGTCGCCACCACGCTCACGCCGCAGTTTCGCGAGGCCGCCGCGCTCGTCGAGGAGCCGCTGCCGGAGCCTGGACCGGGCGAGGTGCTGATCCTCAACATCGTGGCGGGCGTCAACGCGAGCGACGTCAACGTGGCGGCGGGGCGCTACACGCCCGGCGCGGTGCCCCCTGTCGATCTCGGCTTCGAGGCGGCGGGTGAGGTCATCGCGGTGGGCGAGGGCGTCGAGCACCTGCGCGTGGGCGACTTTGCCGCGACCTCCATGCTCGGCGGCGGCTTTCGGACGCACCAGCGTGTGAAGGCGAAGCTCGCCATCCCCGTACCGGCCGCGACGCCCGAGGTGCTCTCGATCCTCGTGAGCGGCCTCACGGCCAGCATCGCGCTGGAGACGCAGGGCGACCTCAAAGAAGGCGAGACGGTGCTCGTCACGGCGGCGGCGGGCGGCACGGGGCAGTACGCCGTGCAACTCGCCAAGCGCGCGGGCTGCCGCGTCCTCGGCACCTGCGGCACCGACGCTAAGGCCGACCTCCTGCGCATGCTCGGCTGCGACCGGCCCATCAACTACAAGACCGAGAACCTGAAAGCCGTCCTCAAAACCGAAGCGCCGGGCGGCCTCGACGTGGTCTACGAGAGCGTCGGCGGGCGGATGTTCGACACCGCGCTGCGGGCGCTCGCCGTGCGCGGGCGGCTCATCTCGATCGGCTTCATCGGGGAGTACGTGGACGGCCCCGAGCGCGTCACCGATGTGCGCGTCTACCACCGCCTGCTCGCCAAGTCGGCCTCGGTGCGCGGCTTCTTCCTCCCGCACTTCGCCCGCCTCTTCCGCGCCCACATGGAGCGCCTGTCCGGCCTCGTGCGGACCGGCGCGCTCCAGGTCGCCATCGACCCCGTGCGCTTCGACGGATTGGAGGCGGTCCCGGACGCCGTCGAGCACCTGCACAGCGGCCAGAGCCAGGGCAAGGTCGTCGTGTGGCTGTGACGCCCTTGGCTGCGATGCCCCAACCTTGTCATCCTGAGCGAGCGAAGCGAGTCGAAGGATCTCTGTCGTGTCTTGGTGCTTCGACTCTGGCCTGGAAGCTGGCCCGCAGATCCTTCGGCTACGCCCTACGGGCTCCGCTCAGGATGACAGGACAGGAGGCCTCAGCTACGGGAAGTCGGAATACTTACCAGCCAGCCATGGCAGGAGAGCCACAAGCAAAGTCAGGATGATTGCCAAGCGCACGGACGACCAGTATTTCTTCGGGTGGCGGTCCCGGTGGCATAGCCTCTGATTCCAAGCCATGCGGTAGTGGAGCATGAGGAATATTCCAACACTCCAGGTAGCGGGAATGAGCCAGTAGACGTCGAAGACAGCAGCAAGTACACAACCACCCAGAGTGATGCCGAAGTGTAAGAGGAGCGCGACTACCTTCACGGGAAGACGTTCCTCGGGGATGGTGCCGACGTATTCGCGCCAGTTGATCAGGTCGTACTCCTTGTCTTCCTTCTTCTGCATCAGGCTTTCCTGCTAGCCCTTGGGTCGCAGCGTCACGACGGGGAGCAGCATCTCCTCCATCGACACGCCGCCGTGCTGGAAGGTGTCGTTGTAGCGCTGCACGTAGCGGTGGTAGCTCGTCGGGTAGACGAAGTAGAAGTCCTCCTTGCAGAAGATGTAGTTCTCG
>JBCDFO010000466.1:0-3536 GCA_039177895.1 Bacteroidota bacterium | reverse complement strand
GAGGTCGGTCACGGGTACGGCGAAGTCGGGGGCCTGGATCTCCTCGGCGCAGGCGCTCTCGATGGTGCGCGTGAAGACGAGCCGCGCCGGGACGCCTGCCTGGAGCTCGATGCTGATGGGGTCGTAGCCCCTCGGTCCGACTTCGATCTCGGCGACCTGTACGCCGTCGATCATCTGCACGGCAGAAGGCTCTTCGGAGACTGCGGGCTCCGGTTCGGTGGTGGGCACGTCGCCGTCGGTGCAGGCCGCGAGCGTGATCGCGAAGGCAAGGGGTAGGAGAGAAAAGAGCCTGGTCATGGTTATGGTTGGGCTGGCTTTGGGTCGGCGATGGATGGAAATCGGAGTGGAGGGGGCACCTCCCGTTCCGCTCCCCCTGAAGGGTCGCGAAACTGTCCCCCTCACCCGTGAGGGGGACAGGTCGAGCAGAGCGAGATCAGGAAGTGTGTCACGGCACCGCCTCTGCGCGCGCAGCTACCGCGTCAGCGAGGCCATCACCGCTCGCCGGACCGCCAGTCGACGGTGCCTCTTTTCGGAGGCGATGGCCGTGCACGATGGCATAGAGCGCGGGGATCATCACGAGCGTGTGGACGGTCGAGGTCACGAGGCCGCCGACCATCGGCGTGGCGATGCGTTGCATGACCTCAGCCCCCGTGCCGGTTCCGATCAGGATGGGGAGCAGGCCGATGATGGTCGTGAAGACCGTCATGAGCTTGGGACGGACGCGGTCAACGGCCCCCTCTTCGAGCGCGGCCTTGAGGTCGGCGGCGCTCTGGAGGCGGCCCTCGCGGCGGTAGCGGCGCACGGCCTCGTCGAGGTAGACGTGCATCACCACGCCCGTCTCGGCGGCAAGCCCCGCCACGGCGATCAGGCCCACGCCCACCGCAATCGAGAAGTGGAAGCCAAGCGCGAGCAGCAGCCACACCGCGCCGACGACCGCGAACGGTAGCGGGACCATCAGCAAGAGCGCTTCCGCGACGCTGCGGAAGTGGAGGAACAGGAGCAGGAAAATCAGGACGAGCGTGAGCGGGATGAGCAGCCCGAGACGGGCATTCGCACGGGCCATGTACTCATATTGCCCGCTCCATCGCAGCGAGTAGCCCGGTGGCAGCGCAACGGCGGCTTCGACGGCCGCGCGGGCATCCTGCACGTAATTCCCCACGTCGGTCTCCTCACCGATGTCCACGTAGACCCACGCGTTCGGGCGCGCATTCTCCGACTTGATCATCGGCGGACCCGTTGCAAAGGAGAACGTGGCGAGTTGCCCGAGCGGGATCTGCGCGCCGGTGCTGGTGGGCACGAGGACCTGCCGGAGCGCAGGGAGGTCGTCGCGTAGGGCGCGCGGGTAGCGGATGTTCACCGGATAGCGCTCCAGGCCCTCGACCGTCTCCGTCACGTTCATCCCGCCGATCGCCGCCTGGATCACGTCCTGCACGTGGCCCGACGTAAGGCCGTAGCGCGCGGCAGCGGCGCGGTTAACCTCAATGTCCAAGAAGCTGCCGCCCATCACGCGTTCGGCGTAGGCGCTCCGCGTGCCCGGCAGATCGCGCACGGCGGCCTCGACCTCGCGCGCAAGCCGCTCCAGCGTCGCGAGGTCCGGCCCGGCGACCTTCACGCCCACGGGCGTCTTGATGCCCGTCGCGAGCATGTCGATCCGCGTCTTGATGGGCATCGTCCAGGCATTCGTGAGGCCCGGCAACTGCACCGTCGCGTCAAGCTCGGCGATGAGGGCCTCGCGCGTGAGCCCGTCGCGCCAGTCGTCCTCCGGTTTGAGGAGGATCGTCGTCTCGATCATCGAGAGCGGCGCGGGGTCGGTGGCCGTCTCGGCGCGCCCGATCTTGCCGAAGACGCGCTCGACTTCCGGGATCCGCGCGATGAGGCGGTCGGTGCGTTGCAGCAGTTCCTTCGCCTCCTGCGGCGAGACACTCGGCAGCGTGGTAGGCATGTAGAGGAGGTCGCCCTCCCAGAGCGGCGGCATGAACTCGCTCCCGATCTGCGGGAACGGGACGACCGTGTGGCCGAGCAAGAGTCGCTGTACCGGCAGGAGCGTCAGCGCGAGGAGCGCGAAGCCGATGACGAGCACCGTGCGCGGGTGCCGCAGCGTGCCGCGGATGACGGGACGGTAGGCACGCAGGAAGAACCACGCGATGGGGTTCTCCTGCTCCGAGCGGATGCGCCCCGTAATGAACGTCACCATCAGCGCCGGGACGAGCGTGACGGCCAGCAGCGAGGCCGCCGCCATTGCGAACGTCTTGGTGAGCGCGAGCGGCCGGAACAGCCGACCCTCTACGTCGCCGAGCGCGAAGACCGGCAGGAAGCTCACCGTCACGATCAGCAGCGAAAAGAACAGGCTCGGCCCCACCTCCTGCGCCGCCCGGATGACCGCGCGCGTTCGCTCCCGGTCGTCCAGGGTGGCGGGTCGCGAGTCGTGGGTCTCCTCAAGCCCGACCCTCGACCCCTGACCCTTGACCCTCGACCTTTCCAGATGCTTGTGCGCGTTCTCGACCATCACGAGGCTGGCGTCCACCATTACGCCGATGGCAATGGCGAGGCCGCCGAGCGACATGATGTTGGCGTTGATGCCGAGGAGGTACATCACGCCCATCGACGCGAGCAGCCCCACAGGAATCGTGATGAGCGCGACGAATGCGCTCCGGATGTGCAGCAGGAACAGGAGCACAATGAGCGCGACGACGAGGAGTTCTTCCCCGATACGCGTCGTGAGCGTGTCCACAGCCCGACCGATGAGCGCGCTGCGGTCGTACTCCGTGACGACCTCGACGCCTGGCGGCAGCCCCGGCGTGATTTCATTGAGCCGTGCCTTCACCCGGTCGATGGTCGCCTGCGCGTTTTCGTCGGAGCGCATCACCACGATGCCACCGACGACCTCGCCCTCGCCGTTCACGTCGGCGATGCCGCGACGGATCTCAGGGCCGAGTTGCACCCGCGCCACGTCGCCGATGGTCACGGGCGTCCCGCCCTCGGCCTTGAGCACGACCTGCCGGATGTCGTCCAGCCCGCGCAGATACCCCTTGCCGCGCACGATGTATTCGCGCTCGCCCAGCTCCAACAGCCGCCCGCCCACGTCCTGGTTACTACGCCGGAGCGCGTCGCCTACCTGCCCGATGGAGATCCTGTACGCGGTCAGCTTCTGCGGATCGACGACGACCTGGACCTGCCTCTCGAACCCGCCGATGCTCGCCACTTCGGCGACGCCCTCGACGGCCTGCAGCTCGACCTTGAGGTAGAAATCTTGGACACTGCGTAACTGCGCGAGGTCGTAGGTGCTCGTGGTGTCGCGGAGGGAGTACTGGTAGACCCATCCCACGCCGGTCGCGTCGGGGCCGAGCGCTGGCGTCGCGTTCGCAGGCAGCCGGTCTTGGATCTGGCTGAGCGACTCCAGCACGCGGCTGCGCGCCCAGTAGAGGTCCGTGCCGTCCTCGAAGATGACGTAGACGAAGCTCGTCCCGAACATCGAATAGCCGCGCACGGTCTGCGCGTAGGGCACGGAGAGGAGCGCTGACGTGAGCGGGTACGTG
>JBCDFO010000465.1:0-3538 GCA_039177895.1 Bacteroidota bacterium | reverse complement strand
GCTATGCCGGACGACAGCGCGGTCGTGCAGGCGGCCTGCCTCTGGCGCTGTAGGTTCGAGGTGCGCCTCTTCCTCCAACTCCGTCGTGTGGCGACCGCTGCTGCGGAGGTAGTTGATGAAGGTGTTGACGCAGATCCGGCTCACCCACGCCGTGAAGCGGTTGACGTCCTGCACCTTGTCGAAGTTGTCGCGGGCACGGAGGAAGGCCTTCGAGACGAGCGCGTCCACGTCGGTGACGGGGAGCCGCTCCTCACGCATGAACTTGAAGAGGTAGTAGCGCCGGACGTAGCAGTAGGTCCAGAGCTCGACCGTCTCGGAGGCGACGAACTGCTCCGCAGGCGAGGCAGCGCGCGCTGCCGCGAACGCCGCGTTGGCTTCGTCGAAAGCGTCGAGGGAGAAGGGAAGATGCGCGAGCACGTCGTCGAGCCCGCGCATCAGGGCCTGGAGCGTCATCGGACCGGGTGGGTGGGCGCGCAAGATACGATGCCGCCCGTTATCCCTGACGGACGAGCCGGGTAAGTCCTGGAGCGTGCCGTCCCTCGCCCGGGGCCAATGCGCCTACTCTTCATGGACCCCGCCGCACGCGGGCGTCTATATTTGTAGGCTCTGCGTGTTGCATAGAGTTCCACTATACCCGTGCAGGTTGGTCCTCACCACGCGGCCTCGTCGGTGCATCCGTCGCGCCGGCTCCCCCGATTCCGATTCTCCGGATCCCCATCCGAACGTCCAGACCCAGACCCATGGACCACAATTCGTTCAAGACCTTCAGCGCCAAGCCTGCTGAGGTGGAGCGCCGCTGGCTCGTCATCGATGGCGAGAACCAGGTGGTCGGGCGCCTCGCGGCGCAGGTGGCCACCCTCCTGCGCGGGAAGCACAAGCCGACCTACACCCCGCACGTCGACACCGGCGACTTCGTCGTCATCGTGAACGCCGACAAGGTGCGGTTCACCGGCAAGAAAGAGACCGCCAAGACCTACTTCCGGCACTCGGGCTACCCCGGCGGCGCGACCTACACGACGCCGAAGGAGTACCGCCAGAAGAAGCCGACCTTCATCATCGAGAACGCCGTGCGCGGCATGCTGCCGAAGACCAAGCTCGGCCGCCAGATGATCAAGAAGCTTAAGGTCTACGCGGGCCCCGAGCATCCGCACGACGCCCAGCAGCCCGAACCGTTCGCACTCTGAGTTTTGCCGTGTTGCCGTGTTGCTGTGACGCCGTGAGCGTCGGGCAGACACGGCTTTACTGAAACACGGCAGAACTGCAACACTTACGCATTCTCATGGCAGTTTCCACCCAGTTCCAGGCCATCGGCCGCCGCAAGACCTCGACGGCGCGCGTCTACCTCCGCCCGGGCAACGGCACCGTGACGGTCAACCGCCGTCCGCTGGAGCAGTACCTCCCCACGGAGATCCGCCGCAAGGCGCTCCAGGCCCCACTCGAAGCGACGGGCACGCTCGGCCAGTTCGACGTCCTGATCAACGTGCAGGGCGGCGGCCTCACCGGCCAGGCCGAGGCGGCCCAACTCGGCATCGCGCGCGCGCTCGTGCAGTTCAATGAAGAGCTGCGCAGCCCGCTCCGCCAGGGCGGCTACCTCACGCGCGACCCCCGCATGGTCGAGCGCAAGAAGCCCGGCCAGCCGAAGGCCCGCAAGAAGTTCCAGTTCTCGAAGCGCTAAGGCATTTCAGTTCTGCCGTGCAGCCGTTTTCCTGTGCTGCCGTGCGGTCTCTCGCACGGCAACACGGAGTCACTGCAACACAGCAGCACTCATCAACCCCGCACCTCGCTCGATGCCGTGGCGGGTGTCTGGGCCGAGCGTCGGCCCGGATCGCCAGCGGCGCGTGACGGCGGGGGTGGCCCAACCCAATACACCTCATGGCTCGCGTATCTCTCGAAGACCTGCTCCGCGCAGGCTCCCACTTTGGTCACCTGACCAGCCGCTGGAATCCGAAGATGTCGTCGTACATCTTCATGGAGCGCAACGGCATCCACATCATCGACCTCAAGCAGACGCAAGCGCTGCTCGACGAGGCTGCGGACGCCGCCGCGCGCTTTGCTGGTCGTGGCAAGGACATCCTTTTCGTCGGCACGAAGAAGCAGGCGAAGGACCTCATCAAGGCCGAGGCCGAGCGCTGCGGCATGCCGTTCGTCGCCGACCGCTGGCTCGGCGGGATGATGACCAACTTCCAGACCATGCGGAAGTCGATTCGCCGCATGGAGACGCTCCAGCGCCAGGAGCAGGACGGCACGTTCGCCCAGCTCAAGAAGAAGGAGCGCCTCATGCGCCGCCGCGAGGCCGAGAAGCTCGACCGCGTGCTCGGCGGTATCGCCCAGATGGGCCGCCTGCCCGGCGCCATCTTCATCGTCGACATCCGCCGCGAGCACATCGCCGTGGACGAGGCCCGCAAGCTCGGCATTCCGATCATCGCGATGGTGGACACGAACGTCGACCCCGACCTCGTGGACTACGCGATCCCGGCCAACGACGACGCGATGAAGTCGATTCAGCTCGTCACGCGCACCATCGCCGACGCGGTGATGGAAGGCCGCAAGGCGAGCGAGCTGAAGCAGGCCGAAGAGGCCGCCGAAGCCCAGAAGCGCGCCCAGGACGCCGAAGAGCAGGAAGAGGCCGCCGCCGCCGAGGCGTAGCCACGCGCTCGATCCGCTGTCGTAGGGGCCGTTTTCAAGCGGCCCCTACGTGTTTCAACCTACCGCGCCGCCTTTACAAGGCCGGGGTCCCCCTTCACGGGTTCTCCCCGGCGCTCCGCCAAACCCTAGACCAGGCTGCGCGTAATCGGACCGCTGTACCTGTCACATACCCAACGACTACGACATACCGATGAGCATCAAAGCTGCTGACGTAAAGAAACTCCGCGACATGACCGGAGTCGGCATGATGGACTGCAAGAAGGCCCTCGTGGAAGCCGAGGGCGACTTCGACGCCGCCGTTGAGATCCTGCGCAAGAAGGGCCAGAAGGTGGCCGCCAAGCGCGCCGACCGCGACGCCACGGAAGGCGTCGTCGCCACCACCCTCTCCGACGACCGCACCACGGGCGTCATCGTCGAGGTCAACTCCGAGACCGACTTCGTGGCGCGCAACGACGAGTTCGTCGCCTTCGCCGACCGCATCGCCGCGCTCGCGCTCGCCGAGCGCCCCGCCGACCTCGCTGCGCTCCACGCGCTCGATCTCGACGGCCAGACCGTAGAGGCCGCGCAGACCGAGATGACTGGCAAGATCGGCGAGAAGATCGAAGTCAGCCGCTACGCGCTCATGGACGCAGATGGGGGCGAGGTCGTCGCCTACGTCCACCCCGGCGCGAAGCTCGGCGTGCTCGTCGAGATGACCGGCGCGAACGGCGTCCAGGACACCGGCCGGGACGTTGCCATGCAGGTCGCCGCGATGAACCCGGTCGCTGCCACGCGCGACGAGGTCCCGGAGGACGTCAAGCAGAAGGAGTTCGAGATCGGCCGTGAGCTCGCCATCAACGAAGGCAAGCCGGAGCACATCGTCGACCGCATCGCCCAGGGCAAGCTCGACCGC
>JBCDFO010000464.1:0-3554 GCA_039177895.1 Bacteroidota bacterium | reverse complement strand
TTTCTATGCGTGAAGGGCGCGAACATTCGAGGCGGAGGATCGGCCCATCCGGCGGTGGAGTTCTCCGCAGAGTTCGTGCGGTCGTCTTGGCTGTCCGCTATGAGTCGGTGCGCCTCTTGGCCCGCTGAGATGAGAAGGAAGGTGACCATGAACCACGTGACCCCGTGTCTGTCGGGCTGGACGACGAAGAGTTGGAGGGCGAGGTAGAGGCTCGTGAAGACCAACACCGTGTAGAACAGGGTAGGGCTCCCGTCTTGCGCGCGGACTTTCGTAATGCTATAAGAATAATGCTGACTCTATGGATTCGTTGTAGTGCTCCCGGTGCCCACTGTTCCATCGCGCGCCAGCGGCGCCTCTGGGCTAGCAGCGTCCTCCGTCCCGATGAGATCCAGCCCGCCCTGCCTCCAGCGACGACGGCCCACAGCGTCGTGTCGCCACGTGCCCAGCGCTCCTAGCAGCGCGAAAAAGAACGACGCGTCGCCGTCGCCCAGTGCACCGTACACCACGAAGAACACCGTGAGCGCAGCGAGCAGTAGCGGACGGTGCCTCTGATCGCGGTTCAAGCCGTGTGCTCCTGGCTCAGCGCCTCCAATGCGGCCAACGCCTCCTCCGCGCGGTCGTGCGGGACGAAGAGGTGGTCGTGGTAGAAGCCCGCGACCACGTTCGCCGGGATGCCGTGCGCGGCGAGGCGCGTCGCTACGGTTGCGGTCAGCCCGACGGCGTCGAGGCTAGAGTGGACGGTGAGCGTGAGTTGGCGGAAGACCGTGCCGTAGCCGAAGCGCAGCGCGTCGGCCTGGGCCTGCGGGAGCACGAGCGTCAGCCCTTCCGCCTCCATCACCGCCGCTACCGGACGCGTCTCCGCCGCTAGCGCGAAGCTCCGTGTTGGCACCGTCACGAAGACAAACGTCCCGTCGTGCAGCACCGGCTCAATAGCGGCGAGAAGGTCACCGAGGTAGTTCGAGCCATCCATGGGCTATTGAAGCGGAACTACTTCGATCTCGAACTCTGTCGTCAAGTTCTCGCTGTCCGCGCAAAAATCATCAGCAGTCACAGCAACAGAGAAGGTGCCCTCCTCGAAATTGCTCCGTACTCTCATCGGCACCCCCACGATATCGTTGTTGACGCTCACGTTGATCGCTTCATCCGTGGCTGCCGCCGTGTAGGTCAGCATATAGTCTTTGGAGTGCGAGAATAGCGGCTCTAAGTCAAGAGTCTTGGAGCCACCAAACATGATTGTGATGGGTGCTAGCTGCCCAGTCAGTTCAATGTATCCGCAGACGGGCGCGGGACCGGCAGGGGGTGGGTCTTCAGTGGTGTCCGCGCTATCGCAGGCCATAACACTCAGCGCAAAGAGAAATAGAGGGTAGCGGACGAAACGCAGCATGAAGAGCCGTAGGTAGGAGGGAAGAAACGCGGCGAAGCTCCTGCGCCTCCCCCTCAAAAAGCAACGGTCCTTACGCTTTCTGCAACTCCTTCAACTCGCCGACGATGTTGCCAATGGAGTCCTTCGCGTCGCCGAAGAGGAGCTGCGTGTTGTCGCGGAAGAAGAGCTCGTTCTGGATACCCGCGTAGCCGGGGCGCATCGAGCGCTTGAGGACGATCACGTTCTGCGCCTCGTCCACGTTCAGGACCGGCATGCCGTAGATCGGGCTCGCCGGGTTGGTCTTCGCGCCCGGATTGACCACGTCGTTTGCGCCGACGACGAGTGCCACATCGGTCTGGTCGAACTCGTTGTTGATGTCGTCCATGTCGAAGAGCAGGTCGTAGGGCACGTTCGCCTCGGCGAGGAGGACGTTCATGTGCCCCGGCATGCGGCCCGCGACGGGGTGGATGGCGTAGCGCACGTCGACGCCCTCTTTCTGGAGGAGGTCGGCCATCTCGCGGACCTCGTGCTGCGCCTGCGCGACCGCGAGGCCGTAGCCCGGCACGATGATGACGCGCCCGGCGTAGCTCATCAGCACGGCGGCGTCGTCGGCGGAGGTCTGGCGGACCTGTTTGCCCTCCTGGTCGCCCGCGCCTGCCGCGACGGCGGTACCCGCGTCCGCGCCGAAGCCGCCGAGGAGCACGTTCAATAGCGAGCGGTTCATCGCGTCGCACATGATCATCGTGAGGATGAGGCCGCTCGCGCCCACAAGCGCGCCCGAGACGATAAGCGCGTAGTTGGTGAGCACGAAGCCCGCCGCCGCCGCCGCGAGGCCGGAGTACGAGTTGAGGAGCGCTACCACCACCGGCATGTCGGCCCCGCCGATGGGCACCACGAGCACGATGCCGAGCAGCAGCGCCGCCGCGCCGACGATGCCGAGCGCGGTATAGACCGGCTCCGGGTTGGCGAGGTAGTCGGCGCCCGAGACGGCCAGCCAGACAGCCGCCGCGATGGTGGCACCGGCGAGCGCAAACGTGACGAAGCGGATGCCCGGGAAGCCCATCGAGCGGAGCGAGCCGTTGAGCTTGGCGAAGGCCACGAACGAGCCCGAGAACGTCACCGCCCCGATCACAATGGAGAGCAGCGCGGTGATCGAGAGCGAGAGGGGGAGGCCGAGCAGCGCCGCGTCGACGCCCTCGGCGGCCAGGCCCGCCATCGCGTCGTCCAGGGCGGCTGCGTCGGGGACGAGGTCAGCGCGGTAGCGCAGTACCTCCGCCGCCGCGACGAGTGCACTCGCGCCGCCGCCGAACGCATTGAACGCCGCGACCAACTCGGGCATCTGCGTCATTTGGATGCGCTTCGCCAGCAGCAGCCCGATCCCGCCGCCGAGCACCAGCCCCGCCACGATCTCGATAGGGTTGAGGAGGTTCGCCTCCACGAGCGCTGCCACCACGGCGACGAGCATGCCGACCGCCGCCATCCGGTTGCCCGCCGGTGCCGTCCGCGGCGACGAGAGCCGCTTCAGCCCGAAGATGAACAGCGACGCCGCGACGAGATAGGCGATGGTGATGAGTGCGTCCATGGGAAGGCAGAAGGGTGAAGGCAGAAGGATGAAAAGGGTTACGGTCCGCTCGCGGCATGGGCCGTCCCGTTTCGTTTCGCCCGAGTGATGATGGTGACGAGAATGGCGATGAGCTGGTCGGTTTCGTCTATCAAGGACACCACCCGGCTCTCCTCAACGAGGTCAGTGCGAACAAATAAGCGGAGCCAGTAGAGCGCCTCCCGCGCTTCCTTGAGCGCGATGCTGTGCTTGTGGATGAAGTCGCGGCGCGTATCTCCGGAGCGCCCTTCGGCCAGATTTGCGCCGACGGACGTGGCCGCGCGAAGAAACTGGTCCGCGAGTCGGCGTGCGGCGCGCTCCTGCTGGCACAGGTACCTGTGTAGGGCCACCGCGCGCACGCCATAGTCAAGGCCGCGCTCCTCAAGCGGGGGCGGCAGGCTGCTCAAGTGGCTTCTCTGCCTTCTGCCTTCAGCCTTCATCCTTCTGCCCTCTCTGGCTTTTTCTTAAACATCGAGAGCAGAAGGATGAAGGCTGAAGGCAGAAGGCAGAGAAGCCACTTGAGCAGCCTGCCGCCCCCGCTTGAGGAGCGCGGCCTTGACTATGGCGTGCGCGCGGTGGCCCTACACAGGT
>JBCDFO010000463.1:0-3559 GCA_039177895.1 Bacteroidota bacterium | reverse complement strand
TCCTTCCGCGCGCTGCGCCTCGACCTGAGCTGCGATGGCGGCCTCAGCCTGTGCGCGCTCTTCGTCGGTGAGTTGGCGATACGCCTGCGCAAAGTAGGAGGACGCCGCCTCCTGGTCTTCGAGGACCTCGACGGTCCGCAGCGCGGCGGTTCCTGCACCGTAGGTGTCCGTGGCATCCCAGGAGTAGCTGCACATCCCCGAAATAGCGATCTGGTCGAGCGCGTCGTCGGGGACGCCTGCCACCTCGCTCACCATCGCTACGGTGAGCAGTGCGCAAGGGTCTTCCTCTAGTGCTGTTTCGTAGACAGTGTTTGAGTTCGGAGCAGTATCCGCCGATGCGGACGAAGCCGCTGCGGATGAGGGCGCTGAATCGGAGCCGCAACCTACGAGGGCGAGGCTGAGAACGAGTGCGAAGGCACAGAGGATCGAGGAGAACGGCATACCAATCGGTGGTTCAGGGGCTAAAGCAACAGAGCAGTCCTTTCGCTGCTCACGTTGTAGGTGGTTCACGCGGCCCACTTGGGTGCACTACCTACCCCATCCACGCAGTCTGGGCCCCGCCTGGATCACCCGCCTACTCGAACGTCGTCGTACGGACGCCATTGTATCGCCCGGCACCGTGGTCGAATCGCCGCTCCTCGATGGCGAAGCGGTCGGCTCCGAGCGCGATCCAGTTGTAGTAGTTCGTGCGCTTGCCCTCGGATTCGCGCGATCGGTTGCTTGTCGCCGTCCCGGCGCTCGCGATCACGATGCGCTGCTCCCGGCCGTGCGACGTCTCGACCGCCACGCGCTCCACCGTCGACTTGTGGATGTGCCCGCACAGGACGAGGTCTACCCCAGCATCCGCTACCACATTCAACGTCTTTGCGCCCCCTCGTGCCACGTCGTGGTCACCGAGCGAGACGAGCCGCTGGAGGTGGTGGTGCAGCACCAATACGCGCACCGCGTCCGGCGGCTGGCGCGCAAAGAACGACGCGATCTCATTACGGTGGGGATCCTGAAGCAACCCACCCTTGATCGTGAGCCCGTGCGACGAGTTGACGCCAAGCACGGCGAGCGGCGGCAAGCCAGGCCGATGCGCCTGAAACGTTGGCGTGAGGTCGCCCGTGACGAAGCGCTGGTACTTCCGGACCGGCCGGAAGACGCGCGCGAACGGGTTGTGCCACCAGGCGGGCACATCGTGGTTGCCCGGGACAACCAGCACGGGAGCCTCGAAGCGGTAGAGGAAGGCGCGGGCGGCGAGGAACTGCCAGCGCCGGGCCCGCTGCGTCAGGTCGCCCGAGACAACGACGAGATCCATGCCCGCATCGTTGACCTCGGCAACCAACGCGTCCACGACTGCAGGGCGGTCGATGCGCCCGAAGTGGACGTCCGAGAGGTGCGAGAGGCGGTAGGCAGGCGATTCCATCCCCAGCAAACACGAGCGCGCCGCCCACGATCCTCGCAGGCGGCGCGCAGTAAGCAGATTCGACCGGCTAGTTGGCAGGCGCGAGCTGCACGGGGACGGCGACCGTACCCCAGCGCAGGTGCAGGTCGGCGGAGTCGCTGCCTACGTTCACGAACGAGTACGTGAGCTGCTCGACGTGGTCGAGTTCGGCGGGCGTCACCTCGACGCGCAGCGCGTCTTGGCCCTCGTCGTAGTTGTAGGCTCCCCACTGGTCGGCCGTCTCGTTGAAGATCACCGTCCACGAGCCTTCAGTCGGGATGGTGAAGAGCGCGTAGGTGCCTGCGGGCAGCCGCTCGCCCTCCACCATGAGATCGGCGGATGTCGCGAAGACGGTCGCCTCGTTTGCGCCGGAGCGCCAGACCTTGCCGTAGGCTTCGAGCGCCTCGCCGTCAGCGCCGAAGAGCGCGCGGTCCTTCACGCTGGGCCGTCCGTAGGTGACGGTGACTTCTGTGGTGCCGATGGTCTGCATGACCATCGCGTTGGGGCTGACACGGGCCTCATCGTTGCCGCGCATCGGCATGTCTTGGGCGAACGTGGGCGCTGCGACGAGGAGCAGCAGGGAGAGAACAGCGAGAAGACGCATGGTGGAGAGAGTGGCGTTGTTGGTGAATGGTAGATGGTTTGGGGTAGCTGGATTCGGTCTAGGGCGAATCAGTATTCCAAGATGACATACGGTGACTGGCTGCGGCGTGGCTGGCTCCAGAAGACCATGAACCAATGACTGCAAACCATAAACCGGCCTGCTAGAGCAGCATCATGACGGGCTCTTCGAGGTAGCCCTTGACCGTGTTGAGGAATTCGGCCCCGGTGGCCCCGTCAACGGCGCGGTGGTCGCAGGAGAGCGCCACCTTCATTCGCTTGCCGGGGACGACCTCGCCGTTCTTGACGACAGCCTCGTCGCGGATGCCGCCGATGGCGAGGATGCACGCGTTCGGCGGATTGATGATGGCGGTGAACTGCTCGATGCCGAACATGCCGAGGTTGGAAGTGGTAAAGGTCGAGCCCTCCCAGTCCTGCGGCTGGAGCGTGCGGTCACGCGCCTTACCTGCGAGTTCGCGCGTGTCGGCGGCGATCTCGGCGAGGCCCTTGCGGTCAGCGTGGCGCACGACAGGAGTCACAAGCCCGTCGGGGATGGCGACCGCGATGGCGACGTGGACTTCGTCGTAGGTCCGCATCACGCCCTCGTCTTCGAGGTAACTGCTGTTGATGGCCGGGTGCTGGCGGAGCGCGAGCGCGCAAGCCTTCGTGACGAGGTCGTTGAACGACACCTTGGCCTTGTTCTGGGCGGCACCGAGTTCGTTGATGCGGCTGCGGAACGCCATCGCCTCCTCCATGTCGATGTCGACGGTGAGGTAGAAGTGGGGCGCGGTAAACTTGCTCTGGGCGAGGCGGCGCGCGATGGTCTTGCGCATCTGCGAGAGCTTGGCATCGGACACGCCCGCACCGGGCGTCCCGGCACTGGGAGCCGTCACTGGTGCAGCGGCTGGCGCGCTCACGGGCTGAGCCACAGGCTGAGCGACCGGCGCGGCCACAGGCGCGGCCTTCGCGACCGGGGCAGCTCCCGCCATGGCGGCCTCGACGTCTTTCTTGACGATGCGGCCCTCCGGACCACTCCCTGCGAGTCCTCCCAGGTCGATGCCACCCTCGGCTGCCATCTTGCGAGCCAGCGGCGACGCCTTGACGCGCCCTCCTTCAGACGGCGCTGCTGCGGCAGCGCCGTTGGTCGGCTCTGCCACGGAGTTGGTCGGCTCTGCCACGGACTCGACTGGAGCGCTCGCAGGCGGGGGCTCCGGAGCGGCAGACGCAGCGCCGTCGCCCGAGCCGCCGTACTTCGCAAGCACGTCGTCGGCGCTCTCGCCTTCCTTACCCAGCACGGCGATCAGGCCGCCAATCGGGACCCCCGAGCCTTCTTCCACGACCTTCTTGAGCAGTACGCCGTCGTCGTAGACCTCGAGGTCCATCGTGGCCTTGTCCGTCTCGACCTGTGCGATCACGTCGCCTGCGGAGACGCTGTCGCCCTCTTCAGCAAGCCACGCGACGAGGACGCCCTCCTCCATCGTGTCGCTCATCTTGGGCATTTCTACGGCAATGGCCATGGGAAGTCAGAAGTGT
>JBCDFO010000462.1:0-3562 GCA_039177895.1 Bacteroidota bacterium | reverse complement strand
GCAGTTCACCGGCACGCCGGGCATCTACGTCAAGATCGAGGACACCATCCGCGGCTTCCGCATGATCCTCGACGGCGAGCTCGACAAGTACCCCGAGGGCGCGTTCATGTACAAGGGCGCGATCGAGGAGGTCATCGAGGCCGGCGAGAAGATGCTCGCGGAAGCCTAGACGTTTGGCAGTTTTGCTGTGCTGCCGTGTTGCCGTGGGTCTCTAGTCCACGGCACCACGGCAAAACGGCTGCACGGAATCACCTGAACCGATGAGTTTGCTCGTAGAGATCGTGTCCCCGGACGGCGCGGCGTTTCGCGGCGAGGCCGACCGCTTCCGCGCGCCGGGCGTCGAGGGCGCGTTCGAGATCCTGACCGGCCACGCGCCGATGCTGGCCGCCACGGGCGTCGGCCCCGTCTACATCACCCTCGCGGGCGGTGAGAAGGTGGTCTACGCCACCAGCGGCGGCTTCGTGGAAGTCCTCGACAACCACGTGATCATGCTCGCCGAGACGGCCGAGCCCGCCTCCGAAATCGACGTGGACCGCGCCCGCTCCGCCGAACAGGCCGCGCAGGAGCGCCTCGCCACCAGCACGTCGTCCGAGGAGCGCGAGGCTGCGCAGGCTGAACTGGACCGCGCCCGCAACGCCCTCCGCGTAGGGATGGGCCAAGTCTAGCGAAGTCGGAAGGTCGAAGTGGGAAGTTTGAAGTGCTGACTGCTTCGAGTTCTCAGCTCGACTCGAACGCCGAGGTGCCGTGGGTACCTCGGCGTTTTTCCCCCCCTGATCTCGCTTTGCTCAAACCGAAGGTTCACGCAGTAATCTGTCCCCCTCGCGTGCGAGGGGGACAGCGTTTGTTTACAGGGGAGCGCAGCGACTGTAAACGAACGCAGGGGGTGCGCGCCGTTACGCCACCAAATCCGCCACCACGCGCTGGAGCGTCGCGTCGAGTTGCTCGAAGGGCACGTAGCCCGGCGCGACGCGGAAGAGTTGGCCGCCCATCGTGACGAAGACCGTCGGGAAGCCCTGCACGCCGAGGCGGCTGGCGAGCGCGAACTCGGCCTCGGTCTGCGCGACCACTTCGGGGTCGTCGAGCGATGCGGCGAAGGCGTCGCCGTCGAGGCCAAAGTCGGTAGCGATGCGGGCATAGGTGGACGGCTCGGCAGGCGGGAGGCCGTCGTAGTAGACCGCCCGTTGCAGCGCGTGGGCAAACGCGACCTGCTCCGTACCGTCCGACTCGACAAGCTGCGTCGCCTTGAACGCCGTCAGCGCGCGGCTCGGCGGGATCGACGTAAAGATGGCCGTGCCCTCGGCCATCGTCCCGTTCAGGAACGCCTCGCCAAACGTGACGCCGGCCCGATCCTCGACCTGTTTGTAGGCCTGCGCGATATACCCTGCTACCTCCCCGATGGGCCCGATCCGCTCGCCGCGCACCATACCACCGGAGAGCACCTCGAAGTCGAACGTGTCGGCGTAGGCCCCCGCGACGCGCTGCATGACCGGGCTGAAGCCGTAGCACCACCCGCAGAGGGCGTCGTAGACGTAGAGTAGCGTAGGGCGGTCCATGCGCGAGGCGTGATCGTGGAAGAGGGACAGTTCTCACCACGACCGAGCGGCCCGGGTTCTCACGATCCCTCCGTACTGCTGCGAAGCCGCAGCGCATTGGCGACCACGAAGACGCTGCTGACGGCCATGATCGCCACGGCAACGAGCGGGTGGAGCAGCCCTGCAACGGCGAGGCCGAGGCCGACGGCGTTGTAGCCGAACGTCCAGCCGAGATTCTGGCGGATGGTGCGTCGCGTGCGGCGGCTGAGCGCGAGCAGCGCAGGCACGTTGCCGAGGTCGGGGTTGTAGAGCACCCCGTCGGCCGCGTCGAGGCTCACCTCCGCGCCGGTCGCGACGGCGAGGCCTACGTCGGCCGCGGCGAGTGCAGCGGCGTCGTTCACGCCGTCACCGACCATGAGTACGGCTCCGTGCTCCCGGCGCAGAGCGCGCACGACGTCGAGCTTCGCCTCGGGTGTGAGACCAGCGTGGAGCAGGAAGTCGGGCCGGCTGGCCCCATTCAGGCTGCGCGCCAAGCGCTGCGCGGCGGCATTGCTGTCGCCCGTCAGCACGGCGATGGGCGACAGCAATGCCTGCAACGCAGCGACGGCCTCGGCGGCGTGCGGCTGAGCATCCTCACGGAGGGCGACCACGCCCACGACGGCGTCCCCTTCCACGACGAAGAGCGGCGTCGCGCCCTCGGCTTCCACGCGGGCAACCTCGTCCCCTAGCGGGTGCGTCGTCACGCCAAGCACCTCCAGCAGCGCTGCGTTTCCGATCCCGACGGCCTGCGGCCCTGCCAGCGTCTCAACCGTCCCGACGACGCCGACGCCTGGCACCGTGCGCGCGTCAGCGATGGCGGCGTGCGTGGCCTCGCGTGCCTCGGCATGGGCGAGGATCGGGGCGGCGAGTGGATGCTGCACGGCCGCCTCCAGCCCGGCGGCGAGGCTCAGCACAGCGCTAGCTTCGTGCGACGTGTGTGCCCCGTCGCCTCCGACGAGGGCGGGCTGCGCAGCGAGCACCTCCACGGCTGCCGCATCCATCGCGCTGAGCGTTCCGGTCTTGTCGAAGGCGACGGCGCGCACATCCGCGAGGTCGAGGAGCGCTTGGCCGGAGCGGAGCAATACGCCGCGCCGGGCCGCTTCGCGGAGCGCCACCAGGAGCGCGAGCGGCACCGCTAGTCCCAGCGCGCATGGGCACGCAATGAGCACCACGCTGAGGCTCGCGTAGAGTGCCGCCTCGAAGCCCGCCACCACGAGCCAGCCGCCGAACGTGGCGAGCGCAAGCACCAGCACCGCTGGGATGAACCACCGCATCACGCGGTCGGTCTGCGCCACAATCTCGACCGGCTTCGCCAGCGCCTCGCGGAGGAGCCGTTCCACCCGGGCCAGACGACGGTCCTCCGCGACGGCCGTCACGCGGAGCGTCAGCGCTCCGTCGAGCGGAGCGGCTCCAGCAAGGAGTTCGTCGCCGACGCCCCGAACGACCGGTCGGGCCTCTCCTGTCCACGTCTGCTCGCTGACGTAGGCCTGCCCTGCCACCACGACGCCATCGACGGGCGCGACCTCACCAGCGCGGAGTCGCAGCGTGTAGCCGACTGCGAGCGCGTCGGCCCAGACTTCCTCTGTGCTCCCGTCGGCCCGAACGCGGAGGAACGGTCCACGCGGCACGTCGAGGAGGCCTCGGAGGACGCGCGTGGCTTCGTGCTTGGCGCGCGCCTCGAAGTAGCGCCCGAGCGTGTAGAGCACGAGCAGCATCGCGGCGGTTTCGAGGTAGACGGGCCCGCCGCCGCGCACATACGACACCGCGCTGACCGCGACGGCGCTCCCGACGCCGAGCACGAACAGCGTGTGGAGCGAGAGCCGCCCGCGCCGGAGATCGCCCCACGACGCTCGGACAAGCGGACCGCCGAGCAGCACGAGGATCGGGGCAACGGCCCCCAGCAGCGCGACGTGTGCTGGGCCGATGCCGCTGTCGAGCGCGCGCAGCGCCGCGAAGCCGTAGCCCGTCGAGATGCCGAGGCTGAGCGCCAT
>JBCDFO010000461.1:0-3574 GCA_039177895.1 Bacteroidota bacterium | reverse complement strand
GTCGCCGGAGTCGTAGACGAGCTGGCCGTCGGGTGTGTACGCCGAGAACGAGCGCGATCCGAAGGCCACGAGGCGGTCGAGGTCACCGTCGCCGTCCGTGTCGCTGAAGGCTTCGGAGATCTCGATCCGGCCGAGGTTCTCCTCGTCGAGCAGCGTCGCCGTGTCGAAGCCGTCGAAGAAGTCCGAGTCGGCGTCGAGCGGGAGGTCCGCGCCGCGGATTTCGTCGAAGCCGCGCCCGTCGCCCTCGTTGGCGGTGAGGATGTACTGGTCGCCGAACGCGTCGAGCATGGCGAGGCCGTCCGGGTGGCGCAGGCTGAGGAGCGGCCAGTTCTGGATGTTGATGGCGTCGTCGCGGTTGGAAGCGTCAAGCGCGTTGCCGGGCAGGCGGTGGTCCTTCAAGCCGAGCGTAAAGACCGAGGCGATGGTCTTGGCGTCGAGGTCCACGACGGCGATAGCGTTGTTCTCCTGCAGCGAGACGTAGGCCTCGCGGCTGTTTGGCGCGATGGTCACGAACTCCGGCTCGATGTCCTGCGCGACCGAGACGTCGGGCGTGACGAGGTAGAAGTCGTCCGCGAGTTCGCCGTTGCGTGGGCCGCCCTCGTTGAAGGCTGTGAAGTCGAGCGTCGTCACGTCGAAGCTGATGCCGAGCGGGTTGGAGCCGCCGCGCATCCCAGTGATGATGCTGATCGTGCCCATCGGGTCGACGCCGTCGTCGGCCTCGCCTTCGCCCGCGACAACCACGGCTTGGCCGTTCGGCGCGAACGCGAGCCCGTCCGGCAGCGCGCCCACGGTGACGGCGTCCACGAACTGGCCGTTCTCGTCATAGAATGCGACGGAGCCGGGGTCGGTGGACGGGTCGGCTTCGACCGCGACCGCGATGAGCGAGAAGCCGCCGTAGTTGCGCACGTCGATGCTGTTCACGCCGCCCACGTTCGCCACGTCGGCGCTCACGTCGATGGTGAAGAGCTGCGTCGGATTGGCGGGAGACGAGAGGTCGAGCGCGACGACCTCGTCGGCGTCAGCGTTGACGAAAAAGAGGCGCTGCGTAGCGGCGTCGTACGCCACGATTTCGGCCGCGCCTTCATCGAAGATGCCTGTCACGAAGCGACCGATGAGGTCGGCCTGGAGCTGGGCCTGGGCGAGCGGCGCGAGGAGCAGCGCCACCAGGAAAAGGGAGGGTATCCTGAACATATCGGGAGAGAAGAAGAGAGGGGAAAAGCGGAGTCTGAATGTTATCAGGGGCGTGTTACCTCTAGTGGGCCAAACCTTTACCGGATTGTTACTTGGGCGTTACCGAACTGTAAAGCACGTGTGCAGAAGTTCTGCGGTGCCTGGCGTTGCTCTCTGCCAGCGTAGGACAGGGGGTGCCGGGTTGTGCAACAGCCCACCAACTATTGCTGAGTCGCCTGTCAGTAATCCCGATAGCTTCCGTGCGCACCGAGCCCTGTAGCCACAACGCAGCGACGCCGCCCGACACGGAGTCAGGCGGCGTCGCAACAAAGCCAGATAGAAGGTCGAGGTCGCGGGCTAGCGCATCCCGAGCATGCGGTCGAAGCGCTCTTGCTGGTCCGTCCCGGGGGGCACGTCGTATGGGTTGGACGGCAGGTCGACCATCTGGAGCACCGGGTAAGACGCACGGCGCAGGAACGGCTCGGGCGTACCGCTAATGTCGTCGCCGATCACGAGCACCATCGTGCCCTGCTCCTCGATGGTGGCGCCGACCGACGAGATGTCGGTGCCGCCCGTCTTGTCCCACGTGTTGGACCAGAAGTACATCCACTTCGCGTCGGGCTCCAGGAGCCGCACGCAGCCGTGCGACGCCGGGCCACCGGTCGGGAGGGCGTACTGGTGGAGGTGGATGCCGCGCCGCTCGTGGATGTTCATCACCCAGTGCATCTCCCACAGCTCCGCATCGGGGTCGTCCGAGCCATAGCCTGGGCTGAGGGTCGAGATGCGGTACTCTTGCTTCCAGTTGATGTTGAACCGCCCCGATGGCGTCACGCTCGACTCTGCACCGGTGTTGATGATGCCCCAGCGTACGAGGCGGCCGTGCTCGTAGGCGCCGAACGCCTGGATCGACTTGTCGAGGACGACCATCTGGTCGAGGTCGCGCGCGCCGGGGTAGTAGCGCGGGAAGGGCGAGTAGGCGCGGAAGTCGAGGCCGAAGCGCGTCGGGACGATGAGCGTGTCGCCAGGGCGGAGGTCTTCGAGCGTGTTGCGGTTGAGGAGCTGGATGAGCGGCTTGTTCTCCCGGCCGTAGGCACGGTAGACGTTCAGCCGGGCCTGCAGCCGCGAGTCCTCCGTGATGATGTGGTAGTTGTAGAAGACCGGGGGGATCTCGTCGATGTTGTCCGTCCGGCGCTCGATCACGTCGATCAGCCACGACTGGCTGAAGTAGTTCGGTCCCGTGTCGGGGTTGCCCTGGGCGAGGCTCGTTGGAGCGACCAGCAGCACGGAGGCGATGAGCGCGAGGCAGACGACGAGCGCGGCGCGGAGAAAACGCATAGGTCTGAGGCGTGAAATCAAACGGACGGCAATATACGCGGCCCTCTGAAAAAGACGTTCCCGAGCGCTGCGCTACGTGCTCGATTTCAAGCTTCGTGCGCCCGGACCGGTCCGGCAGATACCGCCACGCTGCGTCACGCTGGCGTTCCATCGGTCCACGCTGAAGCGAAGCGGGCTTGCCCGTCAGTCGTCGGCGTTGCAGCCGCGCGTCCGGAGGTCCTGGATCGCCTCGGGGTGGCCTAGCACGATGAGCACGTCACCCGCGTCCAGCCGTGTGGCGGCCTGCGGGTTGAACTGCCAGTCCTGGCGGCTGTCGCCGTGAGCCTCGGCAGACGAGTCCGCCGCGGCGACGAGCGGCGAGGCGCGTTTGGGCAGGACTGCAACCACGATCACATCGAACGCGCTGCGGAAAGACGATTCCGCCAACGTTTTCCCGTCGAGCAGCGCGCCGGGCTGAATCTCGACCTGTTCCATGTCGAGGTCGAGCGCGGACACGTTCATCACCTGCTCCATGAACCGATCTACGTGCGGGCGGAGGATGACCTGCGCCATGCGGTCTGCCCCGATTTCGTAGGGGGAGATCACCTTGTCGACGCCCGCGCGCAGGAGCTTGGCGATGTTCGGGTGGTGGTTCGTGCGCGCGAGGATGAACAGGTCCGCCTTGAGCCCTTTCGCCGTCAGCGCCGAGAACACATTGGCCGCGTCGTCGGGCAGCGTCAGCACGAGCCCGGCTGCCTGCTCGATGCCCGCGCTGAGGAGCGTCGCCTCCTCCTGCGCGTCCCCGTGGACGTAGAGCACGCCTGCCTCGTGCAGTTCGGCCGTCCGCACGTCCTGGCGGTCGACCACGACGACACCGAGGCCCGCGCGGTGCAAGTCATCAGCGATGCGTCGGCCGAGGCGGCCGTAGCCGCAGATCAGGTAGTGGCCTGTGAGGTTGTCGATGCGGCGTTGCATGCGGCGCTGGAGGTAGCGTTGGGTGGCGACGAGGTGCTGGATGGCGCGCGTAGCAATGAACGCCACCGCTCCGATCCCGACGAGCGAGATCGCGATGGTGAAGAGGCGGCCCGCC
>JBCDFO010000460.1:0-3595 GCA_039177895.1 Bacteroidota bacterium | reverse complement strand
GCCCGCAGGACCGCGCCGTGGAGCCTCGAAGTCGGGCGACTCGATCACGGCGTCGTCGGCGTAGAGCGCAGCCATCGCGTCGAGGTCGTGGCGGTTGAAGGCGTCGAACATCGCGGAGACGACGGTCATCGCTTCGGTTTGCTGGGGAGCATTCATGAGAACAGGTGCGGTTGAGGTTGAGGAGTGGGGTTGTCACCATGATGAGGAGGGGGTGGTGACGGCTCTCTGTCATAGTCCGGGGCGCGACGATCATGCACAAACTCATCGCGCGTCGCAGTGGCATGCTCGTAGCGGGATGACATGCGTGATTCCACTACCGTGGCTTCACTCGGTCGCGACTCGCTCTACACCCTCGGGCAGTTTGTCCCCAGACTCGAGAGCTCGAATGATTGTGTCGAGTTGGTTCTTCAGCTTGAAGGCCAGCCCCCGCTCGTTGTAGCCCTCGACCTGTACGGTGCAAGCCTCCACGATCGCCATTCCTTCTTCGGACCGATACAGACACACCATTCCGCTCGTGAGATCGATACCGGTGCCTACGCCTCCTGGAATGCGTTGGGCAACATAGACGCCGGCTTTACCCTTGCGGAAGAGAAACTGACGGGGCGGGACAAACCGCGCAGGCTTGAAGCCCTCCTCCTCGATCAAGAACCGGAAATTTGCGAGGATCGTCTCAGCATATTCAGGGTGCTGGGCGCAGCTTTCCCACGATAGATCTGAGGCGACGAGGTCCCGCAGGCTCGGGTCGAGTGGGTTGTGGGCAATGCGTCGCCTACGGCGAAGATGGGAGACTCCGCTCCAGACGAGTCCAGCCAGAGCTAGAGCGGCGCCAGCGATAGCCACCACAACGTAGACGCTGTAGATGCCACCAGGCACCCATCGGCCCGCAAGGAACACGACTACCAAGAAGCCTCCAAGCCATAAGGCACGGGGCACATGGTCCCTGATCTCATCCATGCGAAAATATTAGGACGACCTCGAAATCGTTAGGGTCGATGATTGCAAGCACGAACTACACGACCTGCTCTTCGGACACGGCCGCTGCCTCGACCGTGCGCTCGCCGAAGAAGCCGAGCACGGCGTCGGCGATGCGTTCCACGTCGGCCATCGAGAGCCAGGGGTGCATCGGCAGGGCGAGGACTTCGCGGCACGCGCGCTCCGTCTCGGCTAGGCTCCCGGCTACGCGGGCGTCGGCGAAGGCGGGCATGTCGTGGAGCGGCACCGGGTAGTAGACCATCGAGGGGATGCCCTGCGCCTTGAGCGCATCGCGGAGGTGGTCGCGGGCGTCGGCGGGGACGCGGACGACGTACTGGTGGAAGACGTGCGTGCTGTACGAGGCGCGAGCCGGGCGCGCCACGAAGGCGCTCGGCGCGAAGGCGGCATCGTAGCACCCGGCGGCGAGCTGGCGCGCGCGCGTCCACGCCGGGAGGTGGCGCAGATGGACGCCCAGGATGGCGGCCTGGATGCCGTCGAGGCGGCTGTTGACGCCGACGGTCGTGTGGTAGTACTTCCGCGCCGCGCCGTGGTTGGCGGTCTGCCGCATCCGCTCGTGGAGCGTGTCGTCGTGGCTGAGGAGCGCGCCGCCGTCGCCGTAGGCCCCGAGGTTCTTAGATGGGTAGAACGACACCGTACCCACATCGCCGACGGTCCCGGCCCAGCGCCGCGTGCTATCTGGCGCGATGTGCTCGGCCCCGACCGCCTGCGCCGTGTCCTCGATGAGGGCAAGGCCGTGACGTGCCGCGATCTGCTCGAAAGCACTGAGGTCGGCGCACTGCCCGAAGAGATGCACGGGCACGATGGCCTTCGTGCGCGGCGTGATCGCAGCCTCCACCTGCGTGGGGTCAAGGTTGAACGTCGCCGGGTCGATGTCGGCGAACACGGGCGTTGCGCCGAGGAGGGCGGCAGCCTCGGCGGTGGCGCAGAACGTGAACGCGGGCATGATGACCTCGTCGCCAGGGCCGAGGCCGAGCGCCTGGTAGGCGATCTGGAGCGCGTCGGTCCCGTTGGCCACGCCAAGCGCGTGCGGCGTGCCGCGGTCGTCGGCGAGGCCCCCGTCATCGGCGAGATAAGCGCCGAGCGCAGCCTCGAAGTCGCGCACGAACGGCCCGCGTACGAACGCGCCGCTGTCGAGCACCGCCCCGATAGCGGCATTGAGTTCATCGCGGATCTCCGCGACCTGGCGGCGGAGGTGGACCATCTGCAAGGTCATGGGTGTGCTTCGGTGATTCAGTGGGTCGGTGATTCAGTGGCGCACGGCGCAGCGCCGAGCCAGTGCGCGAAGGTAGTCGTTGTTGCGCCCTACCGCGATGGATCAGCGGAGAAAGCGCCGTCCGGTGTCGAGCAGGCGCGGCCACGCCTCAGTCTCGGTGAAGGTCGGCAGCGGGATCGGCTCGGTGGGGGTATCCGGCGGCGGGCGCAGGGCGTATCGATACCACCGCGTGTCGCGCCAGACGCCGTGCTTGAAGCCTACGCGCTCGTAGGTGCCGACCTCCTCGAAGCCGACCGTCCGGTGCAGCGCTTCGCTGGCATCGTTGGGGAGCGTCACGCCCGCCCAGGCCGTGACGAAGCCCTGCGCGGCGAGGACCGGCAGCAGCGTCCCGTAGAGCGCTCGGCCAAGGCCACGTCGGCGGCATCGCGCGTGGACATAGATCGACACCTCGACGCTCCAGCGGTAGGCCGCGCGGCCCCGATGCGGCGAGGCGTAGGCGTACCCGGCGATCTCCCCGGCGTCCTCCGCGACGAGCCAGGGAAACCGCGTCATCGTCTGGTTGATACGCTCCGCGATCTCGCCGACGGTGGGCGGCGTCTCCTGGAACGAGATCGCCGTGTCGCGCACGATGGGCGCGTAGATCGCCTGTACGCCCGGCGCATCCGCTGGGGTCGCCAGCCGCAGATCCATCGCCGTCACCGGGCGTCGAGCGCCGCAGACACGGCGTCCCAGTCAGGCGCGACGGCGTGCGGGGCCGGGCCGTTCGCGACCGCGTCTTCGTGGACGCCCGTGTACTGGATCGCCGTCCAGCCTGCGTCCAGCGCCCCGGCGATGTCGGTGCGCCGGAGATCGCCCACGTGGGTGGCCCGAGCGGGTGCGCCCTCGGTGGCGTCGAGGATCGTGGCGAAGGCGCGCGGGTCAGGCTTGGCGCAGCCGGTCTCATCGGAGAAGGCGAACGCGTCGAAGGCATCGAGCAGCCCGTGGCGGTCGAGCAGACGCCGGATGACGCGGCCCGGCGAGAACATCGTGTCGGAGATGATGCCGAGGCGGACGCGGCCGGCTACGCCCTGCACGAAGTCGGAAAGCCCGGGTGTGAGGTCAGGGGGGCCGACGAGCAGACTCTCCTCGTAGATCCGCACCGTCTCCGCGTGCTCGGCGTCGGTGACGGGGAGCGCGAGTGCGTCCCAGAGGAAGCGCAGGAGGTTGTCCGCGCCCAGCGTGCGGTGCTCCGCCTTCCAGACCGCATCGAAACGAGCGTGAGCGGTTCTTCGCGCGTCTGCGAGCAGGTCCTCCGTGGCATCGCGGCGGTAGCGCTGCACGAGCGCGAGTAGGTGGTCGGTGCGTGCCTGCCGCCGCGCCTCACCGCCCGTCTTGGCGACGACCATCGTG
>JBCDFO010000459.1:0-3600 GCA_039177895.1 Bacteroidota bacterium | reverse complement strand
TCGAACACGAGCACGCCCGCCGAGCCCGGGCCGCCGAGGAACTTGTGCGGCGAGAGGAAGACGGCGTCGAGCCGCGCGTCGGGGTCGCCCTCGGGGGCCATGTCGATGGGGAGATACGGGGCACCGGCGGCGTAGTCGAAGAGGGCGAACGCACCGTGGCGATGGAGCAGCCGCGCGATCTCGTGGACGGGCGAGACGAGCCCCGTCACGTTCGACGCCGCGCAGAACGAGCCGATCTTCTGCCGCCCCTCGAACCGCGGGTCCTGCAGGAGGGCGTCGAGGTGCTCGAGATCGAGGTGGCCGTCCGGCGTCAGGTCCACCTCCACGACCTCGCAGAGCCCCTCGCGCCAAGTGACCTCGTTGGAGTGGTGCTCGTAGGGCCCGACGAACACCACCGGCTGCGTGTTGCGGAGCGCCTCGAACGCCTCCGCGCCGAGGGTACGCTGGAGGACGTGCCGTGTCGCGGGTGGGATCGCGATGCCGAGGAGTTCCTGAAGCTTGTGGATCGCGCCCGTCGAGCCCGTACCGCAGAGAATCACTTTGCCGCCAGGCCCCGCACCCACGGCGCGCTTGATGGCAGCTTCGGCCTCGTGCAGCAGCTTCGTCGCCGCGTGGCCCGTCAGGCTATCCTCGGTGTGGCTGTTCGCGTACAGCGTCGCCACGTCCTGGAGGTACCGCTCCACGAGCCCGAGGCAACGGCCCGAGGCCGTGAAGTCGGCATAAACCAGATGCCGTTCCCCAAACGGCGTCGTGATCGGCGCGTCGATGCCGAGGGTGTCGGCACGGAGCGCGGCAAAGTCGAGGATCCCAGATGCGGCGGGCGCAGGCAGCGGCGACATGGGACGAGGGTGTTGGTTTCGTGGGAGGTAGCCGGGCCCGAAAGATACCACGGAAACGCGCCCATCCAGGTACCGCCCGCCTCGACACCTGCGCTACTGCGCGTGTCGTAGCGCCCGCCGGAGCGCCTTTTCCGCCTTCGCGTCGAATGCGACCAACAGCACCCGCTCGGGCTGCCCATGCTCCCGCTGGAACGCCAAGATCGTCTCGACGGCGACTCCCGCCGCGTCGAACGGCGGGTAGGCAAAGGCACCCGTCGAGAGCGCGGGGAAGGCGACGGTCGCGAGGCTGTGCTCAGCGGCCAGCTCCAAGCTGTTGCGGTACGCTGCGGCCAGCAGCGCGGGCTCATCCGCCTCACCACCTCGCCAGACAGGCCCGACGGCGTGGATGACGTGCCGCGC
Source organism: Bacteroidota bacterium (assembly GCA_039177895.1). GTDB lineage: Bacteria > Bacteroidota > Rhodothermia > Rhodothermales > Rubricoccaceae > JBCBEX01. The sequence goes on along the minus strand of JBCDFO010000459.1, from coordinate 2,362 downwards.
GGGCAGTCGGAAGCCGTCCGTGATCCGGGCCTCGCCCGTCGGGCAGCGCACGCTGGGCGACACTTCATGCAGCGCGAGGCACGCCGCCTTCAAGTCGGGTCCTGCTGCGCGGTGGATCGCGCCGTCTACGCCGCCCCCTCCGGCCAGCGTCTGGTTCGCGGCATTCACGATGGCATCTACGTCAAGCGTGGTGATGTCGCCCCGCCAAACGCCGATGCCTGGTCCTCGGGCCTCGACGCGACGCCGGATCTCCGCCGTGATGGCGCGCATCTCTAGCATCAGCGTGTCGGGCTCGCCGGGGTAGACCCCGCCCTGGTGATAGCGTGCCCGCTGCCGCGCGAAGAGCAGGATGCGCAGGTCATCGAGGCTGAGGTCTTCGTACGCATCGCCCTCGAAGCGCTGGACGTACCGCCCTAGATCCGACGCTTTGCCTCCGACTGCGTTGTACCCGTTCATCAGGGCCGCGAACCACAGCACGTCCTTGCCAGGCGCCTCGGGTCCGGGGATTGCTGCGGGTGTGAGCGCCGCGGTGGGTAGGTGTCCGCGCATCGCTATTCCTCCGTAGTGGCTGGCGGCTCCACCCCAGTGATGAGTGCGAGCGCATCGTCGTAGCGCGCGATCAGGCTGCGCTCGAAGAAGATCAGATCGCTGATGGCAGGCGCGTAGCCGCTCACGTCGGTTGGGTTCTGGTCGCTCCCGAAGACATTGCCGAAGTAGATCAGACCGAGGAGTTCAGTCGAGGCCGTGATGTAGAGCGCCTGCATCTCGTGCACCTCGGCGAGCACTGCCACCGTCTCGTACGGCATGTGGGCGAGCGCGCCCGACGCCTGCGCCGATTCCCAGGCCGTGTCCGTCAAAAAGGCGGTTCGAAGCTGCAGCCCCGTCTGCTCCCCCGATCCGAGAGGCTCGACGATGGCTTCGTGGTGCTCCAGTGCCGTCTGCGCACGAGCCCGATTTGTCTCGATCTCGTCGGCGAAGCCCCGCAGCGCCTGCTCCACGAGCGCGGCCTGCGCGCGCCGGTCGCCCCACTCGTTGAGCGCGAACGCGAGCGATACGCTGAGCACGATCAACACCACGTTGCCGAGCGCGAAGAGCACACGCCCGGCCCGCGGAGCTCGGCTGGTCGCGCCCTCGCCGACACTAGAGTCGCTCACACCAACGCCTCGACGAACTGCCCGTTGTTGTAAATCGCCCACGCCCGTCCCACCATCGGCGCGCCAACAAAGGGCGTGTTTTTCGACTTCGAGTGGATATGCCGCGCCTCGAACGTCCAATCGGTGTCGGCGTCGAACACGGTGAGGTTGGCCACTGCACCGACCTCGATGCGCGGGACGGGAAGGTTCAGGATCTGGCGCGGCGCCACGGTGAGCTTGTGGACGGCTTCGGCGAGCGTGAGGATGCCCGGCTTGACGAGTTCGCGGACGGTGAGGCCCCAGCACGTCTCCAGCCCGAGGATGCCGAACGGGGCGGCGATGAACTCGACCTCCTTCTCGTGCGGCGCGTGCGGCGCATGGTCCGTCGCGATCACGTCGATGGTGCCGTCGGCGAGGCCCGCCTTGATCGCCTCGATGTCGGCGGCAGTGCGCAGCGGCGGATGCATCTTCGTATGCGTGTCGAACTGCGAGTCGGCGACGGCCTGGTCGGTGAGGGTCCAGTGGTGCGGGCAGGCTTCTGCCGTGATAGGGATGCCTTGCGCCTTAGCGCGCCGCACAATGTCGACGGCCTTCGCAGTCGAGATGTGGCAGACGTGCCCGTGCCCGCCGGTAAACTCGGCCAGGAGCGCATCGCGGGCGATCATCGCCTCCTCGGCCAGACCAGGGATGCCTGTGAGGCCGAGACGCGTCGAGACGGCGCCCTCGTTCATATGCCCGTGCTCGGCGTTGAGCGTGAGGTCTTCCTCGTGGCCGAGGATCGGCGCGTTGAGGGTGCGGGCGTATTCCAGCGCGCGGCGCATGAGTCCGCCGTGCTGGACCGGGCTCCCGTCGTCGGAGAAGGCGACCGCGCCGCCTGCCTGCATATCGCCCAGCTCCGCCAGCGACTCGCCCTGGCGCCCCTTCGAGACCGTACCGATGGGATGCACATCCACCGGCAGCCCCTCCGCCTGCTTGCGCACGAACTCTACGACGTCGCGGCTCGCGATGGGCGGCTCGGTGTTGGGCATGCACGCCACGCCCGTGAAGCCGCCGAACGCCGCCGCACGCACGCCCGTCGCAATCGTCTCTTTGTGCTCCTGCCCCGGCTCGCGGAAGTGCACGTGCATGTCGAACCAGCCCGGCGAAATCGTTTTGCCGGAGGCATCGTAGGTATCGAGATCGCCCATGGGCATAATCTCGCCTGCGTCCGCGATCTGCGAGATGCGTCC
>JBCDFO010000458.1:0-3618 GCA_039177895.1 Bacteroidota bacterium | reverse complement strand
TTGCGGCGCGACGGGTTACGCCCGGCCCGGTCGTGCGTCTAGCTCTCCACCGCTTCGCTCCTTCGCCGATGCCTACCGTTCTCGCTGCCAACACCATCACGCCCGATGCGCCCGCCACCAAGGCCGCGCTGAAGCGGTGGTTCGGGTTCGACGCGCTGCGGGCGGGGCAGGTCGAGGCGCTCACGCACGTGCTGGGTGGCGAGGACACCCTGGTCGTGATGCCGACGGGTGCGGGGAAGTCGCTCGTCTACCAACTCGCGGCGGTACTCCATGATGGCGCGGCGCTACCGGACGGCGTCACGCTCGTGATTTCGCCGCTCATCGCGCTGATGAAGGACCAAGTGGACGCCCTGCAAGCGAAGGGCATCCCGGCGGCAGCGATCAACTCGTCGATGGCGACGGCGGCGCAGCGGGAGGTCATGCAGCAGATGCGCGATGGCACACTCAAGCTGGTCTACGTCGCGCCGGAGCGGCTGCGGCACCGCGGCTTCATGAACGCCCTCCGCGAGACGACGGTCGCGCTCCTGGCGGTGGACGAGGCGCACTGCGTCAGCCAGTGGGGGCACGACTTCCGCCCCGACTACCTCTCCATCGGCGACGCCCGGGAGCGGATGGGCCGCCCGCAGACCGTCGCGCTCACGGCCACCGCCACGCCCGTCGTGCAGGCTGACATCTGCGCGACGCTCGGCATCGGCCACGCGAAGCAGGTCGTGACCGGTTTCAACCGCCCGAACCTCTACTTCCGCGTCGTGTCCACGCCCGGCGATGGCGACAAGCGCCGCGTCCTCCACGATTTTCTGGAGGAACACAAGGACCAGCCCGGCCTCATCTACGTCGGCACCCGGAAGTACGCCGAGTCCGTGACCCGCTTCGTGCGCGACGTGTGCGAGCGCGAGGTGCGCGCCTACCACGCGGGGCTCACCGACACGGAGCGCTCTGAGGTGCAGGACGCCTTCCTCACCGGCGGCCTCGACCTCGTCGTGGCGACGAATGCCTTCGGCATGGGCGTCGACCGTGCGGACGTGCGCTTCGTCGTCCACTGGGCGATCCCCTCGACGCTCGAAGCCTACTACCAGGAGGCGGGCCGCGCAGGCCGCGACGGCGACCCCTCGACCTGCCTGCTGCTCTACGCGCCGACCGACCGCCAACTCCGCGAGTGGTTCATCGACCAAGCGCAGCCCGGCGAGAAGAGCCTCCACAAGCTCTACCGCGCCGTTGCGAGGCAAGCCATTGACGCCCCGACATCCGATGGGGGCAACGAAGCCGAAATCGACGTGGACGCGCTCGGACACGACCACCGCGTGGACCTCAAGGCCGTCGGCGTGCGCGTCGGACTCGGGCTGCTCGAACGGATGGGCGCGCTCACGCGCTACGACGACCGCGGGCCGCTGCGGCACTACGGCCTCGGCGGCTGGGAGGGGAGCGACCGGCGGCTCGTGCTCGAAGGCGTCGAGAAGCGGCGCAAGAACAAGCACGACGGGCTCGGCCACATGGTCGCCTACGCCGAGCGCGAGACGTGCCGCCGCGAGAAGCTGGTCGGGTATTTCGGCGAAGCGGTCCATCAAGAAGAACAGCCGGAGCGCTGCTGCGACGCGTGCGCCATCCAGGCCCGGCTCCGCGAGGCCCCCGACGAAATCCCGCCCTTCGAGGCGCTGCCGATGCACAGCCGCATCGCCATCGGCCTGCTCGACCTCGTGGACCGGCTCCGCTGGAGCGTGGGCCGCAAGACGCTCGTGCGCATCCTCACCGGCTCGAAGGCGGGCGACACGGAGGCGAAATACGGCCGCAACCCCTACTACGGGCGGCTCGGCTTCTACCGCCAGGAGGACGTGGACGGCTTCTACAAACAACTCCTCGCGATGGGATACCTCAAGGTCGGTGGCGAGTACATGACCGTGGACCTGACCGCGCTCGGGACGCAGGCGCTCAAGCACCGCGAGGCCATCCCGCTCGAAACGGACGGCCCGGTGCCGACGGGTCGTGGACGCTCCGCCTCAAACGGGTCTCGCCGGACGGGCACACGCACGGTCGAGTACGACGAGGCCGCCCTCACGCCCGACGATGCACCGCTCTTCGAGGCGCTGCGCGACTGGCGCACGAAGCGCGCCACCGCCGACGCCGTGCCGCCCTACGTCGTGTTCACAGACGCTGTCCTCCGCGCCATCGCCGTCAGCCGACCTGCCACGGACGACGACTTGCTCGGCATCAAGGGCATCGGCGCGAAGAAGGTGGCGACGTATGGCGAGGCTGTGCTGGGCCTGGTTGCGGAAGCGGGGTAGAGCGTCGGATGCTATCCGGTTAGAACCGCCGGGCAAGCACGGCTACGTCTTTGTAGGCTTCGCTCGTGCCGCCCTGCGCGTCGAGCGCTTCGAGGAGGACAACGTAGATCCCGACGCGGAGCCGCCGTCCGCCATCGTCGCGGCCGTCCCAGTCGAGGAAGCCGGTGCGGCCGGTGAGGTCCCCGGCTTCGAGCGTGCGCACAGGGCGGCCCGCGCCGTCGAAGATGCGCACCCGCACGAGCGCCGCGTCGGTGTCGAGTGTGTAGGCGATGCGTGCCGACTGCCCCTCGTCAGGCGCGAACGGCGAGTCGATAGCGAGGCCCGGGTCGCCCGGCGGCGGAGCCTCGGGGTCGACGAAGACGCTGTTTGCAGCCCCCGGCGTCCCGCCGAGCCCAGCGAGGCTGCTCGACCAGTTCGCGGCGTCGCTCGACGGCCCGTCCGGCGCGATGCGCTCCAGCGCGATGCCGTCCGTCTCGCGCAGCTCAGGCCGGTGCCAGTCGTCGGAGTACGCCACCAGGTCGACCGTGAGCACGCCGCCCTCCACCTCAGCCTGCAGCACGACGGTGTCCTCGGTGTTGTTGAGCCCGGGGAAATCAGCCGGCTGGAACAGCCCCGGCACCTCGCCGAACACCGCGCGCACCGTGTCTGGCTCCGCCGCGAGGACGACGATCCCGTTCGGCGGCAGGATGAGCGGCGTCTCACTGATCGGGTCAGCCTCGTCGTCAATGTCGTCGGTGAGGCGGAAGCGGCGCAGGTCGAACGTCTTATCGGTTGTGTTGAGGAGCTCGATGTACTCCCCGTCGGCCCCCGCGAGCGGATCGAACAGGATCTCGTTGATGACCACGTCGCCGGGCACGGCCACGTCGGGCTCGCCGAAGAAGAGGAGCACCTCCTGCGCCGCCGACACGTTGCCGCTGCGGTCGGCGAGGCCTTCGACCGTGAGCGTGAAGAGGCGCTGCGCCTCGAACGGCGTCTCGAAGGTGAGCACGACGGCCGTGCCGATCTGCCCGTTCGCGTAGACGACCCCGCGTGGCGCGCCGATGCCGTCCGAGGCGGTGTAGCGCTCTGGGTCGAGCGCGGTCGCGGCCGGGACCGTCTCGCTGAAGGCGACGCGCACCGTCGTCTCAGTGAGTACCTCCGCGCCGGTGACGGAAGGCGGCGTGCGGTCGGGTACGAACGGGATGACGAGGGTGGCCGACGGCGTCTCGTTGCCGAGGAGGTCGCGGAAGCCGGTGAGCGTGAGCGTGAGGTCGCCGCCGGGCAGCCGGTCCGCGAAGCCGAGCGTCACCACGGAGCCGGTGGTGACGCCTACCTCGGTGAGGGCAGGGACCGGGGCCTC
>JBCDFO010000457.1:0-3625 GCA_039177895.1 Bacteroidota bacterium | reverse complement strand
CGGCTACGTCACCGCACGCGAGACGGTGGAGCCGGGTGGTCAACCGCTCACGCTCGACATCGTGCTTCAGCTCGATGTGCAGACGCTTGGCGAGGTCGTGGTCTCGGGTGAAGACCCTGCGCTCGCGCTCATGCGGCGCGTGGTGGCGCACAAGGCGCGGTGGCAGGAGGGCCTTCGCTCATGGGAGGCAGCCGCGTTCAGCCGCCAGGTCATCGAGAGCGACACGGCCATCGTGGCCATCACCGAGAGCGCGACGCAGGCGTTCTGGGACCGCGAGCGCGGCCTCCGCGAGGTCGTCCAAGCCTACCGCACCACCGAGAACCTCGCCGGGATGTTCGACGCCGAGGTCTTCACGGCGGCCGACGACCTCGTCAACCTCTACGACGACGAGATCAACTTCGGCGGGTATGACCTCCTCGGTCCGAGTGCTCCGGAGGCGCTGTCGTTCTACCGGTTCACGATCATCGGCGAGCGTGTGCTCGACGGTCGCCGCGTCTACGAGGTCGCCTTCGCGCCGAAGAGCCGCCTCCAGCCCGGCTTCGAGGGCCTGCTGGCCGTCCTCGACCTCGACCCCCGCCCGGCGGACGTAGGCGGAGCCGCCGCGCTCCTGACGGTGGAGGCGAGCGTCAACGACGCTGTGCGCTTCCCGCTCGTGCGCGCGTTCGACCTCACGCTCGGGCAGCAGTACGTGGCTGCGACCGAGGGCGGCTTCGGCGAGGCGTCTGACCGCGACGCCGTCTTCCTCCCCGCCGACTTCCGGCTCGTCGGGAAGGGCCGCATCGGGATGACGGGGCTGAGCTTCCCCGACTTCGGCTTCCGGCTCACCACGCGGCTCTCCGACTACCGCCTCAACGTGCCCGTCCCGGACTCGCTCTACGCCGAGAATGCCACGCGCGTCGACTCGGTCGCGGTGGCGTCGGGGGCGGCGCTGGAGGACGAAGGGCAGACCGTGCCGCTCACCGAGCGCGAGCAGGTCGCCTACGCCGAGATCGACTCCACCGACACCATCGAGTCCGCCTTTGAGCCGCAGGGCTTCCTTGCGCGCTTCGTGCAGATGGAGATGGGCGGCGACGGGGCGAGGTCCAGCGACGGTCGCGCGCGCGCTATCACGACTAACCTGGAGCCGCAGCTCTGGGCCAACCGCGTCGAGCAGGCGCACCTCGGCCTCGACGCCACCATCTCGACGAAGTGGGGCCCCTACGTCGGAGGCGGGGCGGCCTACCGGACCGGCCTCGGCAACGTCGGCTGGAGCGTGCGCGGCGGGGGCGTCTGGCAACTCGGCCGTTCCGGTCTGCGCGTCGAGGGTGGCTACACCGACGAGGTCGCGACGCGGTACCGCTCGCTCGCCTGGGACCGTCTCGCCAACAGCGTCGCCGTGGCCTTCGACGGGCGCGACTACTACGACTACTACGACCGCCAGCACGCCTTCGCCCGCGTCTCCGCCAACCTCCCCGGAGGCGTGCTGGGCCGCGTCCGCCCGCGCGTCCGCTTCACCGCCGAGCGCCATCGATCGCTCATAGACACCGACGATGCCGCGCTCTTCGGCGACGGCGACCGGCGCGCGAACCCGGCCATCGCCGAGGGCGACCTGCGGGCCGTTGAGGCGCGGCTGGGCGTAGGCTATCTCGAAAGCGGGTTCTTCGCCGGGGGGACTGGGCAGACGGGGGCTGAGGTGCGCGTCGAAGTCGCGGATGCCGACGCCCTCGGCGGCGACTTCTCGTTCGTCCGGACCGAGGCCGTCGCGGGCGTGACCGTGCCCACGTTTCTCCGGCGTCGACTCTTCCCCAACGCGCTGCACCTGCGCGTGGCTGCGGGGACGACCTCCGGCGACCGCCTCCCGCAGCGCACCTTCGCGGTCGATGGGAGCCTGCTCGGTGGAGCCCCATTCGGGACACTGCGCGCCCAGACGGGCCGCCCCATCGAGGCGACGCGCTACGTCGCCGGGTTCTGGGAGCACGACTTCCGCAGCGTGCCGTTCGAGTTGCTCGGCTGGGAGTGGGCGGCTATCAACAACCTCGGGCTGCTCATCCACGGCGCGCACGCCGCAGGCGAGGTCGACGCGTTCACGGGGATCGAGGGCAGCGTCGCCACCGACTGGCAGCACCACGAGATCGGCATCGGGCTCTCCGGCGGCCTCGCGCTCCCGCTCCGCCTCGACGTGACATTCCGGCTCGACGAGCCGGGCACGGCCGTCACGCTCGGCTTCGCACGGGTGTTCTGACGAAAGAGGGCGTCGCGTCGCGGGGGAGGGCTCACCGCACCTCGGACAGGTTGTAGGCCAGCTTCAGCAGAACGTGGCGTCCCAGCGAGCCCACGCGCTCCTCTTGGATGAGCCCGCCCGTGTTGGTGTACTGAATGCCGATGCCTTGGTCCAGCAGATCGGTGCCGACGAGGTGGAGCCGCATCCGGTCGCTCACGCGCCGCGAGACTTCGGCGCTCCAGAGCGGGACGCTCCGCGCGTTGCCGAACACATCGGCTGGCGTCCACTCCACGTCCAGCGACGAGGAGACGAGCCACGAGGCGGGCAGTTGGACGCTCCCCTCGGCGTAGGCTGTAGGGGCGAGGTAGCGCTGGTTGAACTCCGGGCTCAGCGAGTAGGCCGACGTGTAGAACGCCACGCGTCCGCCAACCCGAACGTCGAGCGTCGTCTTGCGCTGATTCTCGACGCTGACGTCGATCGTGGTCTCGAAGAGGTCCGCTGCGTTCTCTGCACCGTTCACCAACTCGAGTTGGCGGCGGTACTGGACGGAGGCCGAAAGCGAGATGGTCGTGCGGAGGGGCCGGATGGGCGTCCCGTAGCTCGCGTTTCCGGTGACTGTCCACGTCCCGCTCGTATTGATCGGCGTCCGGGTCTGGCGAAACTGCTCGTCCACAGTGCGCGCCGTCGAGATAGCCGTCGGCGCGTAGCTCGCGCGGACGACCCCAGAGACATAGCTGAGCGAGAACGTGTCGAAGTGCATGAAGCGCGCCGAGAGCGTGTGCCGAAGCTCCGGTTGCAGGTCGCGATTGCCGATGTAGACGTTGAGTGGGTCCGCGACATCCGCCACGGGCTGGAGCTGTCGCAGCGTGGGCTCGGTGGTGGATGCGGTGTAGCCGAGCGTCAAGCTCTGGTCACCAGGGAAGGTGTACCGGAGCGAGGCCGAGGGGAGCAGGTGGTAGTTCGTCCGCGACACGGGGGCACCGAGGTCGAGGATCTCGCCGTCGAGTTGGGTGCGCTGGAGACGCGCCCCGAGGCTCAGCTGGTGCCGCTCGCCGTTGTCTCGGTAGGTGAAGCCGCCCTGCGTGATGTGGGTCGTCCGCTCGAACGCCGAGCTGAGGAGGTCGTCGGGCATCGGCTCCCCAGAGAGGCGGTCCAGGACGTCAAGATCCTCGTCCTCGCTCTCGATGGTGTGGCCCAGGTTGAGCTGGAGCGCGCGGCGACGCGTGATGGGCTGCGTGAACAGCAGGGACCCCGAGCGGCTGAGCGTCGTGCCGCGCCGGTCGCGAAGCTGATCGATGGGCTCCAGGCTGCCGCTCACGCCGCTCGTCGCGATGAGGTCGCGCGTATCCGACGCGTAGTCCCATCCCGCCTGCGCCACGGCGACGACGCTGCGTCGGCTGGGGAATCGCTTCCTGTAGGTGAGCG
>JBCDFO010000456.1:0-3637 GCA_039177895.1 Bacteroidota bacterium | reverse complement strand
TACGTCATTCCCAACATGCGTGTCGGGGGGCCCTACACCATCACGGCGAGCTTCATTGGGTACGTGAGCCAGGAGGAGGAGAACATCTCGCTGAGTCTCGGCCAGACGCTTCGCCTCGACTTCGCGCTCGTGCCCGACGACGTGGCCCTCGGCGGCGTCGAGGTGACGGCCATCGGCGACGACGTGCTCAACGCCGACCGCACCGGCGCAGCCACGTTCATCGACCCGCAGCAGGTCGAGATCCTGCCGACCGTGAGCCGCTCCACGCGCGACCTCACCCGCGTCGACCCGCGCTCGGACGGCAACTTCTCCTACGGCGGGCGCAACTGGCTCTACAACAACGTCACGCTCGACGGGTCGTACTTCAACAACCCGTTCGGCCTCGACGACCCGGCCCCGGGCGGCCAGGCAGGCGCAGAGCCCGTCCCCTACGACGCCATCGAGCAGGTGCAGGTCTCCATCGCGCCGTTCGACGTGCGCGAGGGCGGCTTCACCGGCGCCAGCATTAACCAGGTCACCAAGTCCGGGACGAACCGCCTCGAAGGCACCCTCTACACGTTCTACCGCGACGAGAACCTGATCGGCAACACGGTCAGCGGCAACGACGTGCTCGCGAACCCCGAACTCACGTTCGGGCAGTACGGCTTCTCGATTGGTGGCCCCATCGTGCGCGACAAGCTGTTCTTCTTCGTGAACGGCGAGCTCTCCCGCCGCGAGGACCCCGGCACCAACTTCGTCGCCAACCGCGACGGCACGGTCGGCTTCGGCGAGTCCCGCGCGACCGCCGACGACCTCACCGCGATCAGCAATCGGCTGCGCGATGTGTACGGCTACGAGACGGGGGCCTTCGACGGCTACCTGCACGACACCGACAGCGACAAGCTCCTCGTCAAGCTCGACTGGAACATCAACAGCAGCAACAACCTGAGCCTGCGCTGGAACTACCTCGACTCGTTCCGCGACCTGCCCGTCAACCCCGCGGCGATCTCGTTCAACAACACCGGGCGCGGGCCCAACGCGCAGAGCCTGCCGTTCCAGAACAGCGGCTACCGCATCAACAACGAACTCAACTCGTTTGCGCTGGAGCTCAACAGCCGCTCCTCGACGTTCGCCAACCGGTTCTTCGCCAGCTACAACCGCTTCCGCGACTTCCGCGAGGCGGCCAGCGAGCCCTTCCCCACCATCGAGATTGCGGAGAACGGCATCACCTACACGACGGCGGGCCACGAGCCCTTCTCGATCAGCAACATCCTCGATCAGGATGTCTGGCAGTTCACCAACAACTTCACGGTGTTCGCCGGGCGGCACGTCCTGACGGCGGGGGCCAACTTCGAGTACTTCAAGTTCTTCAACTCGTTCAACCTCTTCCGCTACGGCTTCTTCCCGGCGGTGAGCAGCTTCGAGTCGGTGGACGCCTTCCTCGACGCGACCGACCCGGACAGCCCGAACTTCGTGGACTTCCGCTCTTTCGTCACGCCGGAGTCGATCCCGTTCAAGGGCGAGGACATCGAGGTGGGCCAGGCGGCGTTTTATCTGCAGGACGAGTTCCTCGTCTCGCCGCGCCTCACGCTCACGTTCGGCCTCCGCGCCGACCTGCCGATCTACTTCACCGAGCCAGTCGCCAACCCATACTCGACGGGCCTCACCGCGCTCGACGAATTCGACCAGCCCGAGACGGTGGACCAGGCCGAGCTGCCCGGTGCGAAGCTGCTCCTCTCGCCGCGCTTCGGCTTCAACTGGGACGAGTCGGGTGAGCGCAAAATCCAGGTGCGCGGCGGCACGGGCGTCTTCACCGGCCGCGTGCCCTTCGTGTGGGTCGGCAACGTGATCTCGAACCCGGGAGCCAACCCGAACCTGTTCCCGATCATCGACCTCGACGAGGTGCCGGAGGACCAGCAGACCGGCGACAACGCCATCCTCCAGACGACGTTCGACCTCAACGCGATGGATCCGGACTTCGTCTTCCCGCAGGTCTGGACGACCAACCTCGCGCTCGACTACGACCTCGGGGCGGGCTTCCTTGGCACGCTGGAGGCGATCTACTCGAAGGACATCAACGCCATCACGATGCGTAACTCGGATCTCGTGGAGCCGGTCCGAACGCTGAGCACGGTGGGCGACCGGCCGTACTTCGGCGCGCAGGAAGGCGGGGCGGAGCTCAACCCGGACTTCGGCGCAGGCATCTACGTGATCGACAACACGGACGAAGGCTACAGCTTCAACTTCACGGCGCAGCTCCGCAAGGCCTTCGGCCAGAACGTCAACACCTCGGTGGCCTATGCCTACACCGAGGCCGAGAACGTCTTCAACACGACGGAGATCGCGAGCGTCCTCTTCTCGAGCAACCCGGTCCAGGGCGACCCGAACCGTCCTCGGGCCAGCTTCGCGCAGTTCGGCCAGCCGCACCGCTTCGTCGGAACGGCGACCGTCCGCCTGCCGTGGAGCGACCTCTTCGCGACGCAGATTGGCATGTTCGCCACGGTTGCACGGGGCAACCAGTACATCTACGCAGGCGGCAACCGCTACTCATTCGTCTACTCGGGCGACGTCAACGGTGACGGCTTTGGCGGCAACGACCTCCTCTACGTCCCGCGCAATGCCAGCGACATTCGCCTTGCGGACGTGCTGGATGCCAATGGCAACGTGGTCGACTCAGCGGCGGACCAGTGGGCCCGCCTCAACGCGTTCATCGAGCAGGACGACTACCTGAGCGAGCAGCGGGGCCGGATCACCGAACGCAACGGAGCCATCAACCCGTGGTACTCGAACATCGATCTGCGCATCCTTCAAGATGTCGGCTTCCTGATCGGCGGCGTCCCGAACCGCCTCCAGCTCAGCCTCGACATCCTGAACGTGGCCAACTTCCTCAACTCGGACTGGGGCGTGCGCCAGATCGCCAACCCGGCAGCCACGGCCCCGCTATCGCTCGTGGGCTTCGAAGGGGGCGAGCCGGTGTTCAACTTCACCGGGCCGGACGAGACGTTCATTGACGACCCGACCGAGTTCTCGCGCTGGCGCGCTCAGTTTGGCGTCCGCTACATCTTTAACTAGGCGCTGAGGATATCGTAGCCTGAACCGGCGGTCCCGGACGGCTCCCACACGTCCGCCCGTCGCTGCGCCCCGCTGGTCTTCGGACTGGCGGGGCGCTTTGTTTGGGTAGCTTGCAGTCCACGTTTTTGCTTGTCGCGACTCCTCCCGCTTGTACGCCTGCGACGGCGCACAAGCTGTCCCCCCTCATCTCTGAGGAGGACAGTTTTCCGACCCTTCACGGGGAGAAAAACAGGGGGAGCCGTACCCGCCCGCACCTCCACGATTCAACTTCGATGGAACCGACTGACACCACGCCCGCTGACGCCAATGCCCTCACGCCTGCTGACCTCCGCGTAGCAGGCGCGCTCATCGAAAAGAGCCTCGCCACGCCGGACTACTACCCGATGTCCACCAATGCGCTTGCGGCGGCGTGCAACCAGAAGACGGGCCGCGACCCCGTGATGGACCTCTCCGAGCGCGACGTGCGCCACGCCCTCGACCGGCTCATGCGCTTTCGGATGGCGGGGACGAGCGACGGCGGGCGTGTCACGAAGTACCGCCACGCCTTCGGCCCGCGCTTCGGCCTCGACGTGCCGGGGCTGGCGAC
>JBCDFO010000455.1:0-3647 GCA_039177895.1 Bacteroidota bacterium | reverse complement strand
CCGCGAGCGCCCCGTAGAGCGCCTCCGCATGCAGGCCGCCCGCGCCCTGACCGACAGCCTCGGGGCTGACCGTGACGATGCCCGCGCGCTGAGCGGGGTCGCGCGAGCCGTAGCGCGGCAGCCCGAGCGCGTCGAGACCGTCGGCGAGGCGCGCGGTGAGCGTCTGGATGTGCGCCCACGCGGCCTCGGGCCCCACGTCCAGGTAGACCCCGAGCGCGGCGTCGAGCGCGACGATCCCGGCCGTGTTGAGCGTTCCCAGGCGGAAGCGCGTCGCGTCGGGGTGGAGGACGGTGTCGTAGGCGGTGAGGTTCTCCCAATCGACGGGGCCGTTGAGCCAGCCGAGCTGCGGAGTGAGACGCGCCTGGAGCGCCTCCGTCACGTAAAAGAAGCCGACGCCTTGCATGCCCATTAGCCACTTGTGCGCGCCGCACGCGAGGAAGTCGATGCCCAGGGTCTCTACGTTTATCGGCACGGCACCGACGCCCTGGATAGCGTCCACCGAGAGCAGCGACCCGTTGTCGTGCGCGAGGTCAGCGAGGGCAGCTAGGTCGGCGCGGAAGCCGGAGAGGAATTGGACCCAGCTGACCGCCACGAGCCGCGTCTCCGGGCGGAGCGCCGCCGCCACAGCGTCGAGCGTGAACGTGCCGTCGTGGGTCGGGATGGTATCGACCGTGACGCCCTGCGCTTCGAGCGAGCGCCACGGGAAGACGTTGGCCGGAAACTCGCACCCGGGCACGGCGATGCGGTCGCCCGGCTGCCAGTCGAGGCCGTGCGCGAGGACGTTGAGCGCGTACGAGGTGTTGGGCGCGTACTCGACGCGCTCCGGCGACGTGCCGAGCACCTGCGCGATGCGGGCCCGCCCCCGCTCCAGCGTCGGCGCGATGTCGAAGTAGTTGTTCGGCTGGGTCGCGTGGCGCTGCTGGAGGTGCGCCGTAACGGCATCCATCACCGGACGGCTCAGCACGCCTGTAGAGGCGTGATCGAGGTAGACCATCCGGTCGGTGTGCGGAAAGAGCGCGCGGAGGGGATCGGTCACAGGTCCAAGGTCAGATGTCTCAGGTCGAGCAACGTGTGCGGGGGCGTCGTGTCTGTAGGGCAAGAATAGCGCAGACCGACTGCTGCTTTCTCGTCCACGAGCCACCCGACCCATGCCCGTCCGCAAAACGCCCCGCGCCGACCTCCAGCGGCAATACCCCGTCGCCCTCCAGGTCGGTGCGCTCCTCGCACTCGGCGTCGTCCTCGCCGCCTTCACCACACCCTACCGCGCGTCGAGCAGCTTCGATGCGCAGGTGACGCCTGTGGAGCAGGTCACGCTCCACGAGATTGAGGCGACCCGCCACGAGCCGCCCCCTCCCCCGCCACCCAAGCCACCGCCGCCGATGGAGGTGCCTGACACCGAGTTGATCGACGATACCGAGATTTTGATCGATGTGACGTTTGACCCGGCGCACACCCCACCGCTGCCGCCGCCGCCGCGCCTCATCCAGGCCGACCCTGAGCCTGAGCCCGTCGCGCCCGAGGTCTTCGTGGTCGTCGAAAACCCGCCCCAGCTGCTGCCGAGCGAAGCCGGGGCCATGGCGGCGCTCCAGCAGTGCATCCGCTACCCCGCGATGGCCCGAGAGGCCGAGATCCAGGGCCGCGTCTTCGTTCGGTTCATCGTGGACGAGTACGGTACCGTTACCGCTCCCCGCGTCCTGCGCGGCATCGGCGGTGGCGCGGACGAGGAGGCGCTTCGCTGCGTGCAGGGCCTCCGGTTCCGCCCTGGCATGCAGCGAGGACGCGCCGTCAAGGTCGAGTTCTCCCTGCCGGTCCACTTCGTGCTCCGGTGAGCTTTTCGCTAGGGCAAAAGCGTTAGCTGAACACGATTGTCTTGTTCTCATAGACCAGCACCCGGCTTTCGAGGTGCCAGCGGACCGCGCGGGCGAGCGTCTCGCGCTCCAGCGACCGTCCTAGCTCAACGAGATCCCGGACGCTGTGGCGGTGCGACACCCGCGCCACGCCTTGGTCGATGATCGGCCCGGCGTCGAGGTCTTCGGTGACGTAGTGCGCCGTCGCGCCGATGACCTTGACGCCGCGCTCGAACGCCTGCCGATACGGCGACGCGCCGATGAACGCAGGCAGGAACGAGTGGTGGATGTTGATGATGCGGTCGGGGTAGCGCGCCACGAAGTCGCCGGAGAGGATCTGCATATAGCGCGCGAGCACGATGAGGTCGATGCCCTCCTGCTCGAAGCGTTCGAGCGCGGCGGCCTCCGCCTCGGCTTTCGTCTCGCGCGTGACCGGGATGTGGTGGAACGGTACTCCGAAGCGCTCCACTTCCGCCCGGAGATCGTCGTGGTTGCTCACTACGCACGCGATGGTACCCGGCAGTTCGCCCCGGCTCCACCGCCAGAGCACCTCCAGGAGTGCGTGGTCGTACTTCGACACCATGACCGCGATGCGCGCCGCCTCGGCCGCGTAGTCCAGGCTCCACGTCATCCCGAACGGCTCCGCGACGACGCGTCCGAACGCGGCTTCCAGCGCGGGCCGCGTGAGGTCGAGGTGCGGCGTCGTGAACTCGGCGCGCATGAAGAAGACGCCCGCCTCCGGATCGGTCGAGTGCTGATCGAGCGCGGTTATGTTGGCCCCGTGGGACCGCAGGAAGGTGCTGACCGCCGCGACGATGCCGGGCTGGTCGGGGCAGGTGACGCGCAGACGCGCGAGGTCATTGGTCATTGGTCATTGGTCATTGGTCATTGGTCATTGGTCATTGGTCATTGGTCATTGGTCATTGGTCATTGGTCATTGGTCATTGGTCATTGAAGGTGGTTCCATTTTCTGCCAGATCAAGCAAAATCGGAACAAATCCGCGTTGCCCTCAGACCTGCGACGCTTAGCGTTCTTCGGGCGCGGGCTCCTCTTCGGGATCGCGCTCGGCCGCCCGCTTCGCTGCCTCGTCCAGCACAGCCGCGGCGTCTTCGCGGTCGTCGGCCTCCGCCTCGGGGGCGTTCTGGTACGGGGCGGCGGCAGGGTCGAGCACGAAAGCAACGTGGATCGGGAAGTGGTCGGAGCCTACGTGGCCGAGGCGTTCGAGGTGGAGGAGCCGCAGGTCATCCGAGTGGAAGACGTGGTCGAGGGGCCAACGCAGCGGCCAGTAGTCCGCATGGAAGGTGCTGTAGGGCCCGCGTCCCTTGCGCGGGTCGAGCAGCCCTGAGAGCCGCTGGAAGAGCAGCGTCGTTCGACTCCAGGCGACGTCGTTGAGGTCGCCCGCCACGATGATCGGGCGTGCCGGGTCGGCCTCGCGACGCGCCGCTACCTCGCGTGCCACGAGGATGAGTTCGGCATCGCGCCGGTCTGTGTGCTGGTTGAACTCTGGGCGCGGCGGCATCGGATGGAGGACGTACGCGGTAACGCGCGACCCGCTCGGTAGAACGACGGTTGCCTCGATGGACGGTACGATGTCGTCGACGCGGCGGCGCACGGCGACGTCTTCGAGCGGCAGGCGGCTGTAGAGGTGCATCCCATATGTGTCCTCCTGTGGCACCTCGACGGCGTGCGGGTACGCGGCGCGCAGGTCGGCAAACACCGTGTCCTGCCACCACTGGTTCGACTCCAGCGTCGCGATCACGTCGGGGTCCACCGCCCGGACGGTAGTGAGCCAGCGCTCT
>JBCDFO010000454.1:0-3664 GCA_039177895.1 Bacteroidota bacterium | reverse complement strand
TAGCCCTATGCGCGTTCTCCTCCTCGTCCTCCTCCTCGTCATGCCTGCTGCGTTCGCCCAAGACTTTTCGGATGCCGAGCGCCTCCAGGGCTATGCGCTCCGTGGCGACACGACGGTGGTGCTCTTCGACCCCGGCCACTATGGCCTCGGCGCGATCCCCGAGCGGGTCGTCATCACGGGCGCGCTCGTGGGGTGGGATACGAACATGGACGATCCCGACCGCCAACTGCGTCCCGTGGCGAACGCGGCCGGGCTCTGGGCGCTCTCGCTCTTCAACCCGAGCTACGCCGTCATCGGCCCACGCTCGCCCTTCAAGTTCCGCGTCGACGACGGGCAGTGGCTCGACCCGCCCGGCAGCGCGCCCAACGCCGAGGGCGGTAACCTCGTCTTCCTTCACGATGTCACGCCGTCGAGCATGCGCGCCGAACTGCGCGGCGAACGCGCGCTCTGGGTGAAGCTCGAAGGCGACGGCCTCCGCAAGTCGACGCGCCTCTTACGCTATAAAATCGTGGACGCGCACGGCAACGAGACGCCCGTAGCGGCCGTGCTGCCCAACCAGGCCAATGAGTTCCTGGTCGTGCCGGCGGAGGACCTCGCGCTCAACCGGATCTACTTCGTCGAGTACAGCGCGCCGGGCAGCGACCAGCCGCTCCGGGCCTGGGCCAGCTTCGACGGGCTCTGGCGGACGCTCTACTCCGAGAAGCCGCTCGGAGCCGAGATTGCTGACGATGGCAGCCGCACCGACATCCGCCTCTTCGCGCCGCGCGCCGACGGCGTGACGGTGAACCTCTACGACGACCGCACCGGCGACGCGACCGCCTCGCACGAACTCGTCCGCGACAGCCAGGGCGTCTGGGAGATCGCCCTCGACGGCGATCTGCACGGGACGTACTACGACTTCGAGGTCGTCGGGCCGGACGATCCTGGCAACCACTTCTTCAACCAGGAAGGTGTCCGCGTCACCGATCCCTACGCGCGCGTCTCCGACGACGGCTGGGGCCGCGCCCGCATCTGGCGCGCCACCGAGCCCGCCACACCGCTCGCAGGCGGCATCCCCGCGATGGAAGACGTGATCGCCTACGAGGTGCACGTCCAGGACTTCACCGACCGCCTCCCCGTCTCCGACGACCTCAAGGGTACCATCCCAGCGATGACCATGACCGGTCTCACCAACTCGCGCGGCGAGCCCATCGGCTTCGACTACCTCAAAGACCTCGGCGTCAACGTGGTCCACCTGATGCCGATGCAGGAATTCCTGCACTACCCCGACGACGTCTGGCAAGCCGCCTTCGCCGACGACCCGTTCATGCAGGCGCAGGGCGTGGCCGACGAGAACTACCAGTGGGGCTACCGCATCACGCACTACATGGCCGTCGAGAGCCGCTTCCGCCAGCGCGGCACGGAGCCTGGCGCGGAGCGCGAGCAGTTCCGCGACCTCGTGCAGGCCTTCCACGACGAGGGCATGGCCGTCATCGTCGACTTCGTGTTCAACCACACCGGCGAAAACATGGAGGGCACGCAGCAGCTCCTCAACTTCAACGGCATCGATAAGCTCTACTACTACCGCATCCTCCCCGACCTCTTCGGCACCTTCGACCACATCGGCGTCTTCGGCAATGAGGTCAAGTCCGAGGACCGCCCGATGGTGCAGCGCTGGCTCATCGACCAGTGCCTCCACTTCATCGAGGAGTTCGGCGTCGATGGCTTCCGCATCGACCTCGCGGGGCAGACCGACGAGCAGACGCTCCGCGCCGTCCGCGAGGCCATCGGGCGCGACAAGATCGTCTACGGCGAGCCGTGGATCGGGTCGAACGACCCGGCCTTCGAGGCGAATCCGGATTGGGACTGGTACAAAATCGACAGCCCGATCACCTTCTTCCAGGACGACGCCCGCAACGCGTTCAAGGGGCCGACGTCGGACCCGACGCCCGCCGTCGAGAGCCGCGGCTTCGCGGGCGGCGATGGGGCTGTGCGCGAGCAGACCATCCGCGCGCTCTCAAACCGCTTCCCCGACGAGGCGACGCCCAACATGGGCATCAACTACCTCGACATCCACGACAACTGGGCGCTGCCCGACCGCTACGCGCGCAACAAGACCGGCGCCGACGCCTGGGACGGGCGCGCGGGCGTGGACGAGGACCGCTTCCGCGTGGCTGCGACGCTGCTCTTCACCTCGCTCGGGCCGATCGTGCTCAACGGCGGTTCGGAGATGCTGCGCTCGAAGGGCGTGGCCCCGCTCCAGAGCGAGATGGGCGGCCAGAAGGTCCTCGAAACGGCGATGACGCCGGTCTACATCAACGGGCGCGGCGACACCTACAACCTGCGCACCGCCAACCAATACGACTGGGAGACGGTCGGCGCGACGCCTGCTGACGGCGCGGCCAACGACTACGCCGCGATGCTCGCCTTCTGGCGCGGGCTGATCCACTTCCGTCTTTCCGAGGCGGGCGCGGTCTTCCGCAAGGGCGAGGTGCAGGCCGAGGGCTACTACCGCTTCCTCACGCCCGACCACACGCAACTGCTCGGCTACGTCGTGGACGACCGCGTGCTCGTGCTCGTCAACAGCAGCGATGCCCCGCAGACGTTCAGCGGTGTGGACCTCGCGGGCGGCACCTGGACACTCGTCAGCGACGGCCAGCGCATCGATCATGAGGACGGCCTTGGCGAGACCCTCGATGGGGGGCAGGCGCACGATGTCGCCGTCCCGGAGCGCACCGCGATGATCTGGGTCAGAGAGTGAAGAGCACCCACCCCTCCGCGTTTGTGAAGCCGGAACATGACGTGCCGTAGAGCCGTGTTGATTTCCTAATTGTCCACAGATCTTCGACACGCGCGCACATGACCAAGCTCAGGCCCTCTGTCGCTCTCTACACGTTCATAACCCTTTTGCTCGTTCAGCACTTGATCTCGGGTGATATCGAGCTGTGGAGAGTGGCCGTCCTGCTCTGCTGCCTTCTTGGGCTTATCGCCCTCGACTATTTCGGCCCCGGGCTGAGGAAGGACGAGGAGAGCGACGCCTCGGTTGATGGCAAATAGGAGAAAGCGCGGGTGCGGCTGAAACAGAAGCGCCTCTGCACCCTACCTTCCAGCAAATCATTCGTCCCACTTCAGCCCGCCCGTGCCATGACGCTGCTTGCTGCGCTGCTCCTCCTCAAAGACCCGCCGTACCCGACCGGGACGGGCCTCGAATGGCTGCCCATCGCGAGTGTCCTCGTCGCGCTCGTCTTCCTCGTCGTCGTGATCTGGCTCGGTAGCCGGAGCACGGTGTAACGGCTGTCAGCTATGGGCTATCTGCTGTCAGTAAGGACGGCACGCCTGCTTCACAAAAAACCGCCGCCTCGGAATACCGGGGCGGCGGTTTTCGATTCAGCGGATCGGGTTCTTGAAAGCCGACAGCCAAGAGCCGTTAGCCAAGAGCCGTTAGCCAAGAGCCCTCCGGGCCTAGTTGCCCTGCACCTCCGCGATGTAGTCGAGCTGCTGCTGGGCGGCACCGACGATGCGGTCCATGCCCGCCCGGCGGCCGTAGGCGAGCGCCTGCTCGAAGTTGCCCTTGGCGCTCGAGAACTGCTCCGCGCGCACCTGCGCGACGCCGAGCTTGTAGTAGGCGCTCGTGTAGAGCTTGTTGAGCGTCTCGTTGTCCGGGCCGAGGTACTCGGCAGCAGCG
>JBCDFO010000453.1:0-3670 GCA_039177895.1 Bacteroidota bacterium | reverse complement strand
GCCACCACGCCGATGAAGAGCGAGCCCGGCAGCGTGATCCGCGTGAGGATGTTGTCGATGAACTCGTTGGTCTGCTTCCCTGGCCGGATGCCTGGAATGAAGCCGCCCTGGCGCTTCATCGTGTCCGCCATCTCCTGCGGGTTCACCGCGATAGCCGTGTAGAAGTAGGTAAAGAAGACGCAGAGGACGAAGAAGATCAGCGAGTACCAGAACCCGAAGATGTCCGCCGTCGCGCCGCCGATGCCCTGCCAGAAGGCGCTGTCCGGGAAGAAGGAGGCGACCGTGGCCGGGATGAACATGATCGACTGCGCGAAGATGATCGGCATCACGCCTGCCGCGTTGACGCGGAGCGGGAGGTACTGCGTGGCGCCGCCGTAGACCTTCCGGCCGACCACGCGCTTGGCATACTGCACCGGGATGCGGCGCGTGCCCTGCGTCACGTAGACGATGCCCATCGTCACGAGGAAGAGTGCCCCGAGTTCGATGAGGAAGATGAAGACGTTGGAGGTCTCGCGCTGGAACTCGTTGAGCATCGCCGTCGGCAGGAAGGCGATGATGCCGACCGTGATGAGGAGCGAGATGCCGTTGCCGATGCCCTTCTCCGTGATCCGCTCACCGAGCCACATCACGAAGACCGTCCCGGCCGTGAGCACGATCACCGTCGAGACCATGAACGCGGTGGAGCTCACCACGATGGCGTCGGCGAACTGCACGCGCAGGTTGATCGCGTAGCCGATGGCCTGGAGCGCCGTGATGCCGACGGTGGCGTAGCGCGTCCACTGCGTAATCTTGCGGCGTCCGTCCTCCCCCTCGCGCTGGAGCTTCTGGATAGTCGGGCTGACCGCGCCAAGCAGCTGGAAGATGATCGACGCCGTGATGTACGGCATGATGCCGAGCGCGAAGATGCCCGCCTGGGCGAAGGCGCCGCCGACGAACATGTTGAAGAGCCCGAGCAGGCCGCCGAGGCCGTCGCCCATGAGGTCTTCGAGCACGCCCGCGTCCACGCCCGGGAGCGTGATGTACGCGCCGATGCGGTAGACCAGCAGGAGGCCGAGCGTGAACAGGATGCGCTGCCGCAACTCGACGATGCGCCAGATGTTTTGGATGCTTTCCGCTACCGAGGCCATGCCGGGGAGAGGGTTGCAGGGTGGGCAGAGAGCGGCGAGACGCGGGGCCTACGGGTGGGAGCGTGGCCGGGCATCCGGTGGAGTGCCGCCTCCGGGGTAGTTACGCGGCGGCTGTGTCGCCTGAAGCAGCATCGCCAGCAGGAGTGTCGCCGCCAGCGTCACCGAGGACGGTGGCGCTGCCGCCTGCCGCTTCGATCTTCTGGATAGCCGACTTCGAGAAGGCATGCGCCGTCACGCTGAGCTTGGCCGAGAAGTCGCCGTCGCCGAGGATCTTGAAGCGGCCGTTCTTGCCGCCGATGCCGAGCGCGCGGAGCGTGTCGGGCGTCACCGTCGCGCCATCTTGGAGCACGCCGTCTTCGACGAGGCGCGCGAGGCGACTGAGGTTGACCGGGTCGTAAGCCACGCGGAAGCGGTTCTTGAAACCATACTTCGGCAGGCGGCGCTGGAGCGGCATCTGGCCGCCCTCGAACCATGCCGGGAGGCTACCGCCGGAGCGGCTCTTCTGGCCCTTGTGGCCCTTGGTGGCCGTGCCACCGGTGCCGCTACCTTGACCGCGGCCGATGCGCTTCTTCGAGTGCGTGCTGCCCTTGGCGGGCGTGAGCTTGCTGAGGTCCATCGTTTTCGTTGGCTGAGAGCGCCCACCGCGGCACAGGACAGGCGACGCGGCGAACTCGCAAAGAGTCAGAACATAGAAACGCGGTTGCCAGGGTCCTAGCTGCCGCGTCGGGCTTTACGCCCTATTCGCAGGAGGACTATGCCTCCACAGACTCGACCGCGACGAGGTGCTTCACCTTCGCGATCATGCCCTGGATCTGCGGCGTGTCGTTTTGCTCGACCGACTTGCCGATGCGGCCCAGTCCGAGCGCCTCGATGGTGCGCTTCTGGACCTGCGAACGCCGAATCGTGCTGCGGGTCTGCGTGATTTTGAGTGTTGCCATGATGAGAAGTAGGAGGTTAGAAGTTTGAAGTTGAAAGTGGGGGCGAAGCGAACTTCTCACTTCAAACGTCCCCCTTCGCACTTCCCGTCTATCCTTCGTAGACGCGCTTGAGCGAGATGCCGCGGCGCTTGGCCGTCTCGGCGGGGTCTTCGAGCTGCGCGAGCGCGTCGACGGCGGCTGCCACGACGTTGTGCGGGTTCGAGGAGCCCTGGCTCTTTGAGAGCACGTTCGAGATGCCGGCGCATTCGAGCACCGCGCGGACGCCGCCACCGGCGATCACACCGGTACCCTCGCTGGCAGGCTTGAGGAGCACCACGCCCGCGTCGTTGCGACCGCGCACGGCGTGCGGAATCGTGCCGTTCTTCGTGATTGGCACACGGATCATGCTCTTCTTCGCGACCTCGGTACCCTTCGCGATGGCGTCCGCCACCTCGTTGGCCTTGCCGAGCCCGTGCCCGACCGCGCCCTTGCCGTCGCCGACGACGACGATGGCGTTGAACGACAGGCGACGCCCGCCCTTCACGGTCTTGGAAACGCGGTTGACCTCGACCAGCCGCTCGATGTAGTTGGATTGTTCGGAGGCTTTGGCTCGGCGCCCGCGCCCGCGATCATTACGTGCCATGATGGTATCTGGTGTAGGAGAGTGGGGTGCGGTCGTTAAAACTGGAGCCCGCCTTCGCGTGCGCCGTCAGCGAGCGCCTTCACGCGCCCGTGGTAGCGGTAGCCGCCGCGGTCGAAGACGCAGGTCGTGATGCCTGCTTCCTTCGCGCGCTCGGCGAGGAGCTGCCCGACGGCCTTGCCGACATCGCTGGGCGATTTGGCGCTCACGTCGATCCCGGCGTCGGTGCTGCCCGCCGCAGCGAGCGTCCGGCCGCCGAGGTCGTCAATGAGTTGGGCGTACATGTGCTTGTTCGAGCGGAAGACGCTCAGGCGGGGGCGCGCTGCCGTCCCGCTGATCTTGCTACGGATGCGCCGACGGATGCGGGCGCGCTGCGTAACCTTGCGTGCGGTCTTTGCCATGATCTTGGTTGCGTTGAGGGCCGACGATTCCGACCGTCCGGCCACGCTGTGGAGAGTGTTGCAGTGGTGCCGTGCTGCTGTGTTTCCGTGCGTGAGACACACGGCAGAACAGCATCACGGCCACACGGCACAACGGTGTTATCGAGCGGCGGTCTTACCGGCCTTGCGGCGGACGTACTCGTCCTTGTAGCGGATGCCCTTGCCCTTGTAAGGCTCCGGCGGACGGAGGGCGCGCAGCTTGGCTGCGACCTGGCCGACGAGTTGCTTGTCGATGCCGCTGATCTTGACGCTCGGGTTCTTACCGCGCACCGTCTCGGCTTCGATCGTGATGCCGTCGGGTGGGAGGAAGTAGATCGGGTGCGAGAAGCCGAGCGCGAGTTCGAGGATGCCGTTCTGCACATCGGCACGGTAACCGACGCCGATCAGTTCGAGCTCCTTCGAGTAGCCCTCGGTGACGCCCTGGATGTTGTTGGCGATGAGCGAGCGGTAGAGGCCGTGCAGCGCCCGGTGGCGCTTCTGCTCCGTCGGGCGGGTGACGACGAGTTCGCCGTCCTTCTGCTCCACCGTCAGATCCGGGTCGACCTG
>JBCDFO010000452.1:0-3698 GCA_039177895.1 Bacteroidota bacterium | reverse complement strand
GCCGCCGCCTCCGCCAGCCCGTCGTCCAGCCCACCGACATCCCGTTCGACGTCTACGACCGCCGCCTCGTCCTCGTAGACGACGTCGTCTACACGGGCCGCACCACTCGCGCGGCGCTCGATGCGCTGATGGACCTCGGGCGGCCCGCCTCCGTGCGCGTGCTCTGCATGATCGACCGCGGCCTGCGCGAACTGCCCATCCGCCCCGACTTCGTAGGCCGCACCGTCCCGACGACGCCCGGCGAGGAAGTCCGCGTCCGTCTCACCGAGACCGACAGCGTAGACGGTGTGTGGCTCGTGGAACGGGCGAAGGCCGATGGATGAACGGCGAACGGATTCTCTCATGACCCCCGACTCTCGACCCGTGACCCTCGACCGGCTCCAGCATCGCCACCTGCTCGGGCTGGAGACCTACTCCGCCGACGAGATCCGGCTGCTGCTCCGCACCGCGCGCGAGTTCCGAGGCGTCCTCGACCGTCCGATCAAGCGCGTCCCGAGCCTGCGCGGCGTGACGGTCGTCAACCTCTTCTTCGAGCCGAGCACGCGCACGCGGATCTCGTTCGAGCTTGCCGAAAAACGACTCTCGGCGGACACCGTCAACTTCTCCGCGTCGGGCTCGTCCGTGTCGAAGGGCGAAACGCTCAAGGACACCGCGCGCAACATCGAGGCGATGAAGATCGACCTCGTCGTGATCCGGCATAAGTCGGCGGGCGCGCCGCACTTCCTCACCCGCTGCATCGACTCGGCCGTGGTGAACGCGGGCGACGGCGCGCACGAGCACCCCACGCAAGCGCTCCTCGACGCCTACACCATCGCCGACCTCGACCTCCCGAAGTTCCGCGACGCCGACGGCCCCGATAGCAAGGGACAGAGCCGCCTCGCACGTGGCGACTTCTCGGGCCTACGCGTCTCGATCCTGGGCGACGTGGCGCACAGCCGCGTGGCGCGCTCGAACGCCTACGCGCTCACCAAGCTCGGGGCCGAGGTCACGTTCTGCGGCCCGCGCACAATGCTGCCCGTCGAGGCCGAGACGCTCGGCGTGCGCGTCACCGACCGGCTCGACGAAGCGCTCGACGGCTGCGACGTGGCGATGGCGCTGCGCATCCAACTGGAGCGGCAGGCGGGCGCGCTCTTCCCGAGCCTCCGGGAGTACCACGCGCGCTACGGCATCGGCCTCCACCACCTCGACCGGCACCCCGACCTGATCGTGATGCACCCGGGCCCCGTGAACCGCGGCGTCGAACTCGCGACGGAGGTCGTCGACCACGAGCGCGCGGTCATCCTCGACCAGGTCACGAACGGCGTCGCCGTGCGGATGGCGGTGCTGTTCCTGCTAGCCCCGGGCGTGCGGGAAGGGTGAGAGCGTTTGAGAGTACGAGAAGAGACCGCCTAGGGAGTCCTCCCCCTGGTCAGGGGGAGACAGAGGGGGTTGACCGGCTTCGGCAAGCAGTTCCTTTCGAGTCAAGACGCTCGACCACCCCCAGCCCAGAAAGGCAGAGAAACCCCGCAGCGCATGCGCTGCCCTGTCCAGGAGGGGAGTTGCCCTCGTCCCAGTGACCCCCGTGCCCCCATACCTGCACACTCCCCTCACCGTAGGCTGGCGCGAGTGGGTGGCGCTGCCAGACCTCGGGTTGCTCGGCATCGAAGCAAAAGTGGACACGGGAGCGGAGTTCGCAGTGTTGCATGCCGTGGGCATCGAGCGCTTCCGCGATGGTGGGGCGCCGCACGTCCGCTTCGAGACGCACCCGCTGCGGGACGACCTCCGCACGGTCGTCGCGTGCGAGGCTCTCGTCGTGGACGAGCACGCGGTTACGTCGTCGAATGGGCAGACCGAGGCACGCCTCGCCATCGAGACAATCCTCAGACTTGGTCCCCAAGTAGACGCCCCGTCGTGGCCGATCCTGGTCACGCTCACGGACCGCGGCACGATGCAGTTTCGGATGCTCCTCGGCCGCGCGTCGCTGAACGGCCGCGTGCTCGTGGATCCGGCTGCGTCGTACCTCCAGGGCCGCACCCCCGACGCCCGCGTGCTCTACGGCTGAGCGAGACGGCGACGCGGGGAGACGAAGAGCCGGGGAGATCCGAAGTCAAGGGTTGACGCAGTGCCGCGTCACCTGCACCTTTTCGCACTTCGCACTTCGCACTTCGCACTTCGCACGTCCGCCATGTCTGCCGCACTCGACGACTTCCTCGAACTCCTCGACCTCGAAGCCATCGAGGTGAACATCTTCCGGGGGCAGAACCGCTTCCTCGGCTGGAATCGCGTCTTCGGCGGGCAGGTGCTCGCGCAGGCGCTCGTGGCCGCCAGCCGCACCGTGCCTGAGGACCGGCCGTGCCACTCGATGCACGCCTACTTCATCCTCCCGGGCGACGTGAAAGCGCCCATTGTGTATGAGGTGGACCGCATCCGCGACGGCGGCTCCTTCACGACGCGGCGCGTGGTCGCGATCCAGCACGGGCGGCCCATTTTCAACATGTCGGCGTCGTTCCAGCGCGTGGAGGAGGGCATCGAGCACCAGGACACGATGCCGGACGTGCCCGGGCCGGAGGGCCTGCCGACGGAGTTGGAGCTGCTCACCGAGCGCGCGGACCGCCTCCCGACCTCAGTGCGGGACGTCTACCTCCAGCCGCGCCCGTTCGAGTTCCGCCCCGTGCACCCGAGCGACCCGTTCGCGCCCGAGGCGAGCCCGCCCGTCCACGACATCTGGTTCCGCACGACAGGGACCGTTACCGAAGGCGAGGGCCCCAGCGCGGACGACTGGGCGGCGCTGCTCGTCCACCAGGCGGTCCTTGCCTACGTGTCGGACCACAACCTCCTCGGGTCGGCCATCCGCCCGCACGCGCTGACGTTCTTCGACCCGAACCTCCAGGCGGCTAGCCTCGACCACGCGCTCTGGTTCCACCGCCCCTTCCGCGCCGACGAGTGGCTGCTCTACCACGTCGCGAGTCCATCGGCGTCGGGGGCACGAGGTCTGGCGCTCGGGCAGATCTACGCGCAGGACGGGCGGCTCGTGGCGTCGGTCGCGCAGGAGGGCCTTTTGCGTCAGAAGGCAGGCAAAAACGCGCGGGTGGGTGTGGGGTGAGGGACCCCGCGTGTCGGCATCCGAGGTAGCGCTTTACCACGGCGGAAGTTCAGCGTTAGCTTCGCGCGTCCGTTCCTCCACCGCCTGCGCCGTCATTGCATGCTTGCCAGTGCCCCGTCTCGCATCGCCGCCCGCCGTCTCGCGTGGCTCCGTCGTTCTGCTGCTGCGGGGACGCTCACGCTCGCCATGCTTCGTGCAGCGCCCGAGGCACGAGCGCAACCGCTGCCGACCTTCGGCGAGGAGTTTCAGGTTAAAGCGTTCACGGCTGGCGACCAGAGCCCGGCGTCGGTGGCAATGGATATGGATGGCGACTTTGTGGTCGTGTGGTCAAGCGACGACCAGGACGGCAGCCGCGAAGGCGTCTACGCGAAGAGATACGCCGCCGATGGAACTCTGTTGGGGGACGAGTTCCGCGTCAACACCTACACGACGGGACGCCAATCGACCGCATCCGCGGCGATGGACGCGGACGGCAACTTCGCCGTGGTCTGGTCGAGCGACGGCCAGGACGGCTCCCTCTCTGGGATCTATGCGCAGCGCTTTGGCTCCGACGGTACCCGCCAGGGCAGCGAGTTTCGCGTCAACACCTACACGACGAGCAACCAAAGCTCGCCGG
>JBCDFO010000451.1:0-3707 GCA_039177895.1 Bacteroidota bacterium | reverse complement strand
GCGAGCCCGTCGGCCCAGCCTCGCAGCGACGGATGGGCTACCTCCCCGAGGAGCGCGGGCTCTACAAAAAGATGAAGGTCGGCGAGCAACTCGTCTACCTCGCACAGCTCAAGGGCATGCCGCGCGCCGATGCGGCGCGTACAACGCGCGACTGGCTCGGCCGGCTCGGGTTGGGCGACCAGTGGGGGGCCGAGGTCGAGTCGCTCTCGAAGGGCATGCAGCAGAAGGTGCAGTTCGTCGCCACGATTGCGCACGCGCCAGACCTGCTCATCCTCGACGAACCCTTCAGCGGCCTCGATCCGATCAACGCCGACCTGCTGCGCGACATCATCCAGGAACTGCGTGCGGCCGGGCGGATCATCCTCTTCGCCTCGCACCGGCTGGAGCAGGTCGAGAAGCTCTGCGACGACGTGTGCCTCATCGCCCGCGGGCAGGTCGTGCTCTCGGGCGTGCTCTCGGAGGTCAAGCGTCGCTTCGGCTCCAACACGCTCACGCTCCGCTTCGACGGCCCCGACGCCTGGCTCGACGCGCTTGCGGCCCAGGGCGTCATCGAGATCGAGTCGCGCAGCCGTGGTGCCGCGGAGGTACTGCTCGCCGACGCCGTGCCCGCCCGCCGCATCCTCGAAGCCGCCCTCTCCGCTGGGGCCGACGTGGCCCACTTCGAGCGCCACGAGCCACCCCTTAGCGTGATCTACAAGCTCGCCGTGGAGCAGGGGGGCAGTCAGAGCACCACGGCGCTCGTGAGCCGCTGATCCTACCCGCACTTCTCAGTCTCCCCGATTCCTCGTCTCCTCGCTTCGCCGTCTCCTTGTTTCGTCATGTCCCTCACCCTGATCGCGCAGACCGAGTACAAGCGCCGCATCCGCTCGAAGTGGTTCATCCTCACGACGCTGCTCGCGCCCGTGCTGCTCGTGGCGATGTTCGCGTTTCCCATCGTGCTCTTCACCATCCTCGACGAGACCGAGTCCACGCAGGTCGCCCTCGTGGACGAGACGGGGCGGCTCGCCGACGCCATCGCTGGGAATCTCGGCGAGGCGTTCGAGGTGGAGACGCTGGACCCGGCCACGCCGTTTGACAGCCTGCGCGTCAGCCTCATCGCAGGGACGTACAAAGCCGTCGTTGTCCTGCCCGAGGCGCTCTTCGAGGGCGAGGTCGATGCGCTGCTCTACAACCAGGGCACCGGCGGGATCACGCTGCAGGGCGACCTCCGCCGCGCCGTCCGCGACGCCGTCGAAGACGAGCGCCTGCGCGCGGCCGGGCTCTCCGAGGAGGTGCGGGCCGAACTCGACCGCGGCCTCGGCTTCACCGTCCGGACGGTGAGCGAGGAAGGCGAAAGCGCCGACATGGCGGGCACGTCGTTCATGGTCGGCTATGCGATGGGCTCGTTCATGTTCTTCGTGGTCTACCTCTACGGCCTGATGGTCATGCGCGGGGTGATCGAGGAGAAAGCCAACCGGATCGTCGAGGTGATCGCGTCGAGCGTGCGGCCGTTCGACCTGATCGTGGGCAAGGTGCTCGGCATCGCCGCGATTGGGCTGACGCAGCTGGTGGCCTGGGCGGTGCTCGTCCTGGGCGGGCTGTTCGCGCTGGGCAGCCTGCTCCCGCTCTTCCTCGACCCGGCGACCGTTGCGGCCTCGCAGGACCCCGAGGCGGCGGCGCAGGCAGCCGAGGCCATGCCCATCGACGTGGCGGCGCTGGGGCAGCTCTTCTCGCCCGTGCTCTTCCTCACGCTGGGCGTGTACTTTCTCGGCGGCTTCGTGCTCTACGCGGCGCTCATGGCCGCCGTTGGGGCCGCCGTGGAGCAGGAGTCCGACGCGCAGTCGCTGATGGCCCCGCTCATCATGCCGCTCGTCATCACGCCGCTCTTGGTGCTCATGCCCATCCTCAACGCGCCCAACGCGCCGTTCGCCGTCGGCATGTCGCTCGTCCCGCCCTTTGCACCGATCCTGATGGTAGCGCGGCACGTGGTCACCGACGTGCCGTGGTGGCAGCACACGCTCGGCCTCGCGCTCCTGGCGGGGACGGCGGTCGGGCTGATGTGGGTCGCCGCGCGGATCTACCGGACGGGAATGCTGATGTACGGCAAGAAGGCGTCGCTGAAGGAGCTCTGGCAGTGGGCGCGGGCCGCGTAGCCATAGACTGTGGCGCACGGTGTTGACAGCGGTCCAGCTACAATACCAGATCCGCTACCACAGGGAGGTGATCCGACGCCTTTCGTGCCGCATTCGTGCGGACTGTGCGGATGTTGAGGAGGCGGGCCCCGCGCGCGTAGATCCGGTCGAGGGCCAGCATCGGGCCGGAGGACGGGTAGCTCGGCGGCCAGTGCTGGTTGTGGTGCCGCGTCTCGAAGGCCGCGGCGAGTTTGCGCGAGGCTGCGCCCCGGCGTCGCCATGCGTTGAGGTCGCCCATCAGCACCACGGGGCCCTGCAGGCTCGGATGGGACAGCAGCGCCTCTACCTGCCGCTTCCGTGTCCGGTCCAGGATCGCTAGGTGCGTCGCGGCGAAGGCCAGCGGGGTGGGCGCATCGAGCTCCACGGCGAGCGCCACGCGTTGCTCGACGCGGCTAAACGAGAGGTCGACAGCCAGCGCCTCCTCAAAGGGCCAGCGGGAGAGGAGCGCGTTGCCGAGCGTCCCGTTGCGGTGCGTACGCGACGTCACGAAGGCCACGTGGTAGTCGAGCGCATCCGCGAGCGCCGGGAGCGGGTCCTCGTGGTCGTTCGGGCGCAGCACCTCCTGCAGCGCAATCACGTCGGCGTCCAGCGTCGCGATGAGCGAGGCGGCGCGCTCGGGGACCCAGGCATCGCCGCCGCGCACGCCCGTCCAGCGGTGGACGTTGTACGTCGCGATGCGGAGGGCGTCGTCTAGCAGCGGCGGCGTCTCGGTGGACGCCGGGCGAACCTCAGCCGCGTAGGTGGGCGGCGGCGTCCGGTGCGAGACGTTCGGTTTCCAGAACGCGCTGGTGTGAGGCGGGCGGCGGGTCAGGACCGGCTCCATGTGAGTCGGCAGGCGGGGCGATGAGAGGCTAGGCGGATCGGCGTCCCGCTTCCACAGCTAGAACGGTGCCGGGTTTCTTCGCGGCGAACCAGCGCTCTGGCATCGCACTGCGTCGTCGAGGTCCTAGCTCGAAGGTCAAACAGCGTCCACTTCCTACTTCTCCCTTCCTACCTCCCAATCAGTCCTCGTCCCCTTCATCGGCGAAGCTTTCGTCATACTCCTCAGCGGTCTCGGCATCGCCGTCGCCGCGCTCGTCCTCCAGCCGCGCATCGGCGCGTCGGCCATCGCCCGTACTCACGCCCACGATGGACGGGGAAGCGATAGGCGAGGGCGCGACGACACGCATCCCATCGGGGTCTACGATGGCGTGCCCGTCGCCAGTCGGGGTCAGGTCGTGCATGTAGATCGTGCGGCCCGTTGAGGCTAGGTGGAGGCCCTCGGCGCGGACGAGGCGCATGGCTTCGAGGAGAATCGTCTGGCGCGCGGCGCGGAACGGGTGGATCGAGGCGGTCTGCGAGTAGCACTTGCCCTCGATCACGATGCCGTCGTCGCCGACCTCGGCGAGGTAGACCGCGAGCGTGTCGGCGCGCAGGGCTTCCTGGCGCTCCATCACGGCGCGGATGCCGACGATGACGCGCTCGACCTGGTGGGGCGCGGCGTCCAGCGGGAGCCGCACGGCGACCTTCATCCGCCGCCGGTCGCGCGTCGAGAAG
>JBCDFO010000450.1:0-3714 GCA_039177895.1 Bacteroidota bacterium | reverse complement strand
GCCGTGTTGCGGTGCGGCCGTGCTGCGGTGGGCTTGGTGAGGTCGTTCACAGCAGGCTTTCACTGCTGCACGGCTTCACTGCCACACCGCCGGACTCACAGGGAGTGCACGAGGCGTTTGAAATCGTCGCCGCGCTCCTCGTAGTTGGCGTACATGTCGAAGGAGGCGCAAGCGGGGCTAAGGAGAACCACGTCGCCGTCGTCGGCGAGGAGGCGAGCGTACTGGACAGCCTCCTCCATCGTGTAGGCCCGTGCGCTCGTGTCGGCGAGGTCGGCGAGTTCCAGCAGGACCTTATCGCCGCTTTCACCCAGCCCGATCACGGCCTTGACGCGGTCTTTCACGAGCGCCTTGACGGGCTCGTAGTCGTTGCCCTTGTCGCGCCCGCCCGCGATGAGCACGATGGGCTCCGAGAAGCTTTCGAGCGCATACCAGACCGCGTTCACGTTCGTCGCCTTGGAGTCGTTGACGAACTGCACGCCGCCGACCGTCCGGACCGACTCCAGCCGGTGCGGGACGCCCTCGAACGACATGAGGCTCTCGCGGATCACGTCCGAGCGGATCTCGATGGCGCGCGCCGTGATGGCGGCAGCCAGCGAGTTGTAGAGGTTGTGGCGGCCCCGGAGGGCGAGATCGCGCGTGTCCATAAGAACGGTGTCCGTGAGAACGGAGGCAGTGGGCGAGGAGGGTGAGGCGGTGGAGTCGGCAGGCTGTGCGGCGTCAGGTAGGCGAAGGACGATCTGGCCGTCGCGGACGAAGGCGCCGCGTTCGACGTCACTGTCGATGGAGAAGGCGTAGGGCATCATGCTCTTCTTGGCGGCGATGCGGAGGGCGTGGTCGCGGACAAGGGCATCGTCGTGGTTGTAGATGAGCCAGTCGCCGGGCTGCTGGCTCTCGAAGAGCCGGAGCTTAGCGGCGACGTAGCGCTCGTAGCTGTGCTGGTAGCGATTCAGGTGGTCGGGCGTGAGGTTGAGGAGCACGGCCGCCTTCGGGCGGAACGTGGCGACGTGGTCAAGCTGGAAGCTGGAGACTTCGAGGACGTAGGTGGTCTCCGCGCCGTCGGCTTCCAACACGGCGTCGGCGAAGGCGCGGCCGATGTTGCCCGCGATGGCGACCCGGCGACCCGACTCTTTGGCGTCGTTTTCGACGATGAAGCCCAGGAGGCTCGTCGTCGTCGTCTTGCCGTTCGTCCCGGTGATCGCGGCGATGGGGCCGTTTGCGAACCACGAGGCGGCCTCGACCTCGGAGTAGACCGGCAGGTCCTGCTTCAGCGCCTCCTGGATGAGCGGCGCTTCCGTCGGCACGCCGGGCGAGACGACACAAAAGTCGGCGTTGAGCGCCCGCGCGGTGTGGCCGTCGTCCTCGTAGGCGATGCTCCGCTCGATGAGATCGGCGGTCACTTCGTCGGACAGCACGCCCTGCTCGGTGAGGAACACGTCGGAACCCTTCGCCGCGAGCAGCTTCGCCGCCGCCAGCCCGCTCCGCGCCGCACCGATGACCGTCACCCGACGCCCTTCGACACGCGCACCCGGACCCGCGACCCATGACCCACGACTCTCGACCTGCCCACTCATTGCAACCTCAGCGTCAGGAAGGTCACGATCACCAGAATCGCGGTCACGATCCAGAAGCGGATCACGATCTTCGACTCGTGGATGCCCATTGCCTCGTAGTGGTGATGGAGCGGGGCCATCCGGAAGATGCGTTTGCCCTCGCCGGTGCGCTTCTTCGTCCACTTGAAGTAGCTCGTCTGGAGGATCACGCTGAGCGTCTCCAGGAAAAAGATGCCGCAGAGGATTGGCAGCAGCAGTTCCTTGCGGATCATGATCGCCATCGCGCCGATGGCCGCGCCAAGCGCGAGGCTGCCGGTGTCGCCCATGAAGACCTGCGCGGGGTAACTGTTGTACCACAGGAATCCGAAGCAGGCAGCGGTCATGGCGGCAGCGAAGACGGTCAGTTCGCCCGCACCGAGCAGAAAGATCTCGTTGAGGAAGTCGGCGAGGACGGCGTTGCCCGAGATGTAGCAGAGGACGACCAGGCCTGCCCCCACAAAGGCGCTCGTCCCAGCGGCCAGCCCGTCGATGCCGTCGGTGAGGTTGACGGCGTTGGAGACGCCCGTGAGGATGAAGGTCACGACGACGATGTAGACCGCCCAGCCCACATCAACGCCGATGAACGGCGAGAGGAAGTCGTAGTCGATGAGCCCGTTGGCGACGAATGGGAGGCTCGTCACAGAGCCGAACTCGGCGGTGTCGGGGTGGAAGTAGAGCGTCGCCCCGAGCACCGCGCCGAAGGTGACCTGGCCGATCAGCTTGGCCTTCTCCGAGAGCCCGTCCTTGTTCTTCTTGATCGTCTTGATGTAGTCGTCGGCGAAGCCGAGCGCGCCCATCCAGCCGGTTCCAAAGAGGGCGAGCTGGACGTAGACGTTGGCGAGGTCGCCCCAGAGCAGCACCGCCGAGAAGAGCGCGAGCAAGATGATCGTCCCACCCATCGTGGGCGTCCCTGCCTTGTGCGCGTGGCTCACGACCCCCGCATCGGCACCGGTTCGGACCGTCTCGCCGAGTTGCTTACGGCGGAGCATCTGGATGATGCGCTTCCCGGCAAACAAGCCCACGAGGAGCGCCGTCACTGCCGCGAGCGTCGCGCGGACGGTGATGAACTGCACCGCCTGGAAACCCGGGGGCTGGTAGGTAGCCTCAAGCCATTCGAAGAGGACGTAGAGCATGACGAGGAGGGGTGAGGGTGAGGTTTGCCTCGATCAAGCTCCCCTCCTGGACAGGAGGGGGTGGGGGTGGTTGAACGTCTCGGCAGGAAGTAGCCTCGTGCTCAGCAGGTCTACCCCCTCCAACTCCCCCTGTCCAGGGGGAGAGCTTTTTGTTGGGAGCGCAATCATGAGCCGCGGTCGCTGAAGACGTGGCGCACCTGCTCGCGGTCGTCGAAGTGGCGCTTCTCGGTACCGACGATCTGGTAGGGCTCGTGGCCCTTGCCTGCGATCACGACCACGTCGCCGGGGCGGGCGTCGGCGAGAGCGGTCTGGAGAGCTTCGGCCCGGTCTGCGATTACGGTCGCAGCCCCGGGCCGAGTTAGCCCTCCCAGTATGTCGGTGAGGATCGCGTGCGGGTCCTCGGTGCGCGGGTTGTCGCTCGTGAGGACTACGCGGTCGGCAAGCCGCTCGGCGATGGCACCCATTGCGGGGCGCTTGGCGCGGTCGCGGTCGCCCCCGCAGCCGAAGACGACGGTGAGGCGAGCTTCGTCCTGTTGGTCTTCTTCGAGCATCGCGCGGGTCGTAGCGAGCACGTTCTCCAGCGCGTCGGGCGTGTGGGCATAGTCCACGACCGCGACGACGCCATCCCGCGATGTGATCGTCTCGAAGCGACCGGGCACCGGCGGCACCTCGGCGAGCGCGTCAAGGAGCGTGTCCGGATCGGCGAGCTCCAGTGACAGACAGGTGGCATACGCCGCCGCGAGATTGAGGGCGTTGAATCGTCCCGCCAATCGGAACGTCCGCTCGTGTCGCTTGCCCTGCCAGTCCGAGAACGTCAGCCGCAGCCCGTCGAGGGCGTTGCGGACGAGCGTGACGCGGACGTGGGCGTCCTCGTGGAAGCCGAAGGTCGTGACGCGCGCGCGGGTGTCGGCCATCATCGTCGCCCAGGCCACGTCGTCGCGGTTGGCGATGGCGCGCGCCTCGGGCTTGAGCCCGTCGAAGAGCTTCTTCTT
>JBCDFO010000449.1:0-3722 GCA_039177895.1 Bacteroidota bacterium | reverse complement strand
GCCCCGCGCTTCTCGGCGGTCATCAATGCCCTACGGCCTGAGTTCGCCAACTCGATCCTGATCTCGTCGGGCGACAACTACATCCCCGGTCCCTTCTTCTCCGCCGGTGCGGACCGCACGGTTGGGGCCGTGGTTGGCGAGGAAGGTCGTGGCTTCGCGGACATCGCGCTTATGAACGCCATTGGCTTCGACGCCTCGGCGATTGGCAACCACGAGTTTGACGAGGGCACGGACCGCTTCGAGGACATCATCGAGCCCGACTCGGACGGCTACGACGGCACGCTCTTCCCCTACCTGAGCGCGAACCTCGACTTCTCGCCGAATGGTGACCTAGCGGACCTCGCCGTGCCGGGTGCCGAGCCAGCGCAGCCGAACAGCATCGCGCCGAGCGTGATCCTCGACGTGAACGGCACACAGGTCGGCATCGTCGGCGCGACGACGCCACTCTTGCCGATCATCACCTCCTCGGAGAACGTGATCGTGAAGCCTGAGGACCCGAACGACTTCGACGCGCTCGCGGCCATCGTGCAGGCGGAGGTCGATGCGCTCACCGCGAAGGGCGTCGACAAGATCATCGTCGTCTCGCACCTGCAGGAGTTCAACATCGACCAGGAGCTCGTCAACCGGCTCTCAGGCGTGGACATCGCCATCGCGGGCGGCTCCGACCGGCTCCTCGCCGACGAGACCGACATCCTCCGCGCAGGCGACACCGCCGCCGGGCCCTACCCGACGCTCTTCCAAGACGCCGACGGGAAGGACGTGCCCGTGGTCTCGACGGACGGGCAGTACACGTACGTCGGCCGCCTCGTGATCTCCTTCGATGCCTTCGGCAACGTGATCCTCCCGAGCGTGGACGCCGCCGTGAGCGGGGCCTTCGCCACGGACGACGCGGGCGTGGATCGCCTCGGCAACCCCGCCCCGGACGAAACGGTGGTGGCGATCATCGACGCCGTGGACACCGTCCTCGACGCGAAGCTCTCCAACATCTTCGGCTCGACGGACGTCTTCCTGGACGGGCTCCGCAGCGAGGTCCGCACTGAGGAAACCAACCTCGGTAACCTCACCGCCGACGCCAACCTCGACTTCGCGCGCGCGGTCGACGCGGGCGTACAGGTGTCGTTCAAGAACGGCGGCGGCATCCGCGCCCCCATCGGCGACATCGACGCCGAGACGGGCGAGCGCCTCCCGCCGCAGGAGATCCCCGGCCTCCGCGCCGAGGGCGAGATTGCGCAACTCGACATCGAGGGCGCGCTCTCGTTCAACAATGGCCTCTCGATCCTCGAACTCACCGCGGAGCAGTTCGTTGGCGCGCTCGAAAACGGCGTAAGCAGCGTCGAATTCGTCGGCGGGCGCTTCCCGCAGGTCGCGGGCGTCAAGTTCAGCTTCGATCCGGCTGCTGAGGCCGAGAGCCGTGTCCGCACCGTCGCCATCGTGGACGACGCAGGCGTCGTGCTCGACGTGATCGCACAGGACGGCGTTCTCCAAGGCGACCCGAGCCGTGTGGTCAAGATCGTCACGCTCGACTTCCTCGCGGGCGGCGGCGACGGCTACGAGGAGTTTGCCAACGCGCTCAGCCGCGTCGACCTCGAAGACGAGGAGGACTTCACGGGTCTCGCAGACTTCGCGCCGACGGGCTCGGAGCAGGACGCCCTCGCGGAGTTCCTCGCCGCCAACTTCTCGGAGACGCCGTTCGCGGTCGCGGACACGCCCGTGGAGGAGGACACGCGCATCCAGAATCTGGGCGTGCGGGACGAGGACATCCTCGATGGCAACGGCGTGCAGGGTGGCCTAGCGGCCTCGTCGGTCGAGTTGCCCGAGGCGTTCGCGCTCGTAGGGGCCTACCCGAACCCGTTCCAGGCACAGACGCAGATAGCGTTCGACCTGCCGGAGCGCGCCGACGTGACGGTCCGCGTCTACGACGTGATGGGCCGCGAGGTCGCCGTCGTGAACCAGCGTGATCTCGCGCCGGGCTACGGCCAGGCAGTCCGCCTCGACGGACGGGGGCTCGCCTCAGGCCTCTACGTCTATCGCCTCCAGGCCGAGTACGGCGCCGAGCGCACGGCGGTCACCGGACGCGTGGTGCTCGTGAAGTAGTGCCCCTGGTCCTCCGACGCACACCGCCCCGCCTTCCGAAGCTGGAAGGCGGGGCGGTGCTTTTTGTATGGCTCGATGAGGCAGCTACGCGGGCTGCGCGAGCTTGTCGAGGAACTGCTTGCGGAACTTGGAGACCTTCGGCGCGATGACGGCCGCGCAGTATGGCTGGTTCGGGTTCCGCTCGAAGTAGTCCTGGTGGTAGTCCTCGGCGACATAGAACGTCGGCGCGGGCGCGACCTCCGTCACGATGGGATCGGAGTAAATGCCTGCCGCCTCGATTTCCGAGATGACTGCGCGTGCGGTCTCCGCCTGCGCGTCCGAGTGCGTGAAGACGACGGAGCGATACTGCGTGCCTACGTCCGCTCCCTGGCGGTTGAGCGTGGTCGGGTCGTGCGTGGCGAAGAAGACGCGCAGCAGGTCGGCGTAGGACACCTGCGCCGGGTCGAACGTGACCTCGACGACTTCGGCGTGGCCGGTCAGCCCCGAGCAGATTTCGCGGTACGTGGGGTTGGGGATGTTGCCCCCGGCGTAGCCTGAGACGGCAGCCTGGACGCCGCGCAGCGGCTTCATCACCGCCTCGACGCACCAGAAGCAACCGCCGCCGAGCGTGGCTGTTTCTAGCCTGGACGTGGAGTCGAGCATGGACATGGATGGGTTGGC
Organism: Bacteroidota bacterium; assembly: GCA_039177895.1. Lineage (GTDB taxonomy): Bacteria > Bacteroidota > Rhodothermia > Rhodothermales > Rubricoccaceae > JBCBEX01. Next base: position 968 of record JBCDFO010000449.1, on the reverse strand, counting down.
GTTCGTAGTTGAGCGTGCCGTTTCTACGCCGGAGAGTTCCCGAGCGTTCTCACATGCAGGAGCGGCGACAGTCGGGTGACTGCCGCCGCTCGCGGTAGGTCAGAACGCAGACGCAGGGCCTAGTCGAAGTCCGCCTCACGGCCGATGAAGACGCGGTACTTGCTTCCGTCGCTGTCCGTGCGGGCACTTTTCACGGTCCACTCTTCGGAGTCGAGGTAGCGGTACAGATAGGCACGCAGCCCCTGCACCTCATTCGGGGTCAGGTTGTCGACGGTGACAATCTGGCTGCCCCGGCGGCCTTGAACGGCTTCGAGAACGGGCTGGTATTTCGACGTGCGGCCTCCGCGTCCGGAGCGGAGTTGCGAAAGCTTGCTCTGGGCGTCCTTCGCTGAGATCGTCTCAATGTTGAGCGACATGGGAATGGGAAGTTAGTTGATGCTAAATCGCACGCACGCTTGTTCAGGTTGGTTAGTCCTAGCGCACATGACTCTCCACAGTATACGTTCACCTATCTCATTTCTCATTACGATTGCACGTTTTTCTTCGACCAAACGCTCTCCTTCCCTACTTCTTCGATATGCACGTCATACCGCGCATGCTTCGTCAACGCTGCGTACGCCCCTTATTTTTTCGGGTGCTATACCGCTCGCAATTATCTACCTACTGTGTTGCTCCTCCCAGTTTTTCCCAGCGTTGTATCGTAGAAAACGCCCATCACCTACTTCGTAAGGGTTGACACCGAGGGCAACCTCAGACGGGAGCCTTTTAGGCAGGCAGGCATATGCGCCTCTGCCTCTCACGCCCACGCGCTCTTCCGATGAATCTTTTCTCCCTCAGCCTCGCCTACCTGCGGCGACGGCCCTGGGGCACGCTCCTCAACGTGACGCTGCTCGCGCTCGGCATCGCGATCATCGTGGTCCTGCTCCTCTTCAGCCACCAGGTCGAGCGCTCACTCACCTCCAACTCGG
>JBCDFO010000448.1:0-3734 GCA_039177895.1 Bacteroidota bacterium | reverse complement strand
CGACGGGCGCTACCACACCGTGACGGCCACGGCGGGCTCCGTGACCCGCACGATCCGCACCCAGTATGCCAACCGGGGTGCCCAGGCGTCGCTCTTCGACGTCGTGCTTCCCGCCGTACCCGGCGGTGTCACCGAGGTGCGCGCCACCGTCACCTCGCGGCAAGACAACGACGACTCCACCTTCTTCAACGGCGCCACGGCCAGTGTGGCCTGCGGCTCGTGACGAGGCCCTACTGCAGCAGGCGACGCGCGCCCGTGTAGACCGTTGCCACGAGCGCGACCTTAGTGAGGTCCCACACGACGAACTTGAGCCAGCCGTTGACGATGGACTCGGTCCAGGTCGCGTGCCCGGCAGCAAAATGCAGCCAGACGACGCCGCAGGTGAAGAGCACCACCGAGCCCGCCATGACGGCGAGGAAGCTGCCGAGGAGGCTATTCCACCGCGCCGAGAGCGTACCGATGGCCCACGCTGCCAGCGGGTAGCCGAGCAGATAGCCGCCGGTGAGCCCGAGGAAATAAGCGGGGCCGTAGCCGTCGCCCGCAAAGACGGGGAGGACGAGCCCGAGCCCGAGGTAGAGCGCCATCGCGAGGAGCCCGTTGCGGCGCCCGAGGACGAGGCCGCTGCCGTAGACAGCGAGCGTCTGGAGCGTGATGGGCACCTCCCAGAGGTAGATCCGCAGTTGCGCGCCCAGCGCCGCCAGGAGCGCGAACGACACGACGCCTGCCACCTGCAGGGCCAGCGAGGCCTGGTCGCCGCGCAGCCGGTCGAGCGCGGAAGGACGAGACGAGCGGAGCGAGAGCGTGGCCATGGACGGGCGGCAGGCTGGTGAGACGGGAGAGCTATCAAGATAGCGACGACGGCGGGACCGCCTGCGCACCCCGGCGCGCCGTTCTTCCGATCTTCCACGCCTCCGCTTCTCCTCCGCTTCTGACCCGACCTATGTCCGACCACATCCGCACCGAGCGCGACGGCACTGTCCTCCGGCTCATCATCGACCGTCCCGCCAAGAAAAACGCGCTCACCGTGGCGATGTACGAGGCGATGACGGCCGTCCTCACCGACGCCGCTGGGGACGCCACCGTGCGCGTCGTGCTCGTCCACGGGGCCGACGAGGACGGCGGGGCTTCGATCTTCACCGCGGGCAACGACCTGGCGGACTTCATGATGAACCCGCCGCGCGGCGAGGACAGCGCCGTGTTCCGCTTCCTGCGCGCCGCCACGACGTTCCCGAAGCCGCTCGTCGCCGCCGTCGCGGGCCCCGCCATCGGGATCGGGACAACGCTGCTGCTGCACTGCGACCTCGTCTACGCGGCTCCGTCGGCCCGCTTCCAGATGCCGTTCGTCAACCTCGGCCTCTGCCCGGAGGCGGCGAGCAGCCTGCTCGTCCCCCGCCTCGTCGGTCCGCAGAAAGCCGCCGAGTGGCTGCTCCTTGGCGAGCCGTTCTACGCGGAGGAAGCGTACCGCTGCGGCCTCGTCAACGAGGTCGTCCACGAGCCCGACCTGCTCACGGTGGCCCTCAAGCGGTGCGAGGCACTCGCGAGCCGCCCTCCTGCCGCCGTCCGCCTCTCGAAGCAGCTCCTCCGCGCCGCCGACACCGACGCCATTCAGGCGACCATCCGCACCGAGGGCGCGCACTTCATCGAACGCCTCACCTCTCCCGAGACGGCCGAGGCGCTCACGGCCTTCATGGAACGCCGGTCGCCGGACTTCTCGAAGTTCGAATAGCCTCTGGCGGTCGGCGCTTGGCCGTCGACCACACGCAGACGGGGATCCGGCCTACGCCACCTGCCTCATCCGCAGGTCCAGCGGGTCGCCTGCGACCGGGCGAAGCTGGACCGTCTCGAACGGCATATCGACGCCCGCCTCGGTGAGCGTCTGGAAAACGCGCTCGCGGAGGTCGAAGCGGGCCTGGACGTGCTGGCGCTCGTCGGCGATCCAGGCCTGGAGTTCGAGCGCGACGTTGTAGTCGTTGAGCGCCGTCACCGCCACGCGCGGCGGTGGGCTCGCCATGAACGCCGCGTCGTCCTCGACCAGGTCGAGCAGGAGCCGTCGCACGCGGCCCAGGTCCTCGTTCACGCCCACGGTCACCTCGATGTCGAGCCGCAGGTTGGGGAAGTTGGTGTACGACGCCACGACCGAGTTGATGACGGTCGCGTTGGGCACGGCGAGCATGCGGCCGTCCGGCGTGACGACGCGCGTCGAGCGCAGCGTGATCTTCTCGACGCGCCCGTAGTCGCCCTCGACTTCGACGAGGTCGTTGATGACGAACGGACGGTCCCAGAAGATGAGGATGCCCGAGATGATGTTCGAGAGCGCGTCCTGGGCCGCAAAGCCGATGGTGAGCCCCGCAATCCCGAGGCTGGCGATGAGCGATGCCGTGTTGATGCCAACCGACGCAAGCGCCTGCACGAGCCCGAAGGCGAGGAGCGAGAACTTGGCCGTGACGAGAACGAAGCTGGCGAAGGTAGGGTCGGCGTCGGCGCGCTTGAACGCGGTGCGCAGCAGCCGGTTGAGCACCCACCAGCCCACGTAGAACACCGCGAATACGGCGAGGCCAGTCAGCAGGTTGGACAAAAACACCGCGACGGCTTCGCCCGTGCGTTCCGGGTCGAAGGTGGCGGCGAGACGGTCGAGGATGCTCTGGAAGAAAGTGGGCATGCGGTGGGGAGTGGTGGAGCGAGGGATACACCGCTTCGACCTTGTGCGCGGCGTTTACGTTTCCGCCGTACCCACCAGGCCGAGCGCCCTCTGCTCAGCGCCCTCTACTCAGCGCCGCGCCACGTCCGCGCTCACGGGCCAGACGGCTCCTTCCGTGCGCCCGTGCCCCGTCCGCACGTCGTAGTGCCGGTTGGTCTCGTCCCACTCCGCCACGATGGTGCGGACGCGCTGGTTGACCACCTCGTCCATGGTGGTGCACTCGCCCTGGACGTCGTCGAGGAACCGGCGGACGGCCTCGGCACCGCGCTCGGCGATGCGCACGTGCTGCTGCTCGTGGCGCTCCAGGCGCGTGCGGAAGAGGTCCCAGTCACGGCGCAGCTCGTAGGGGGCGGCGCGCTCGGCAGCGCTGCGGCGTTGCCAGCGGGGCAGCGTCACCGTCACGTCCAGCGTGACCGTCGCCTCGGCCACCCAGCACCGGTCGCCCATCCGCTGCGAGGTGTAGCGGTAGCCGATCTGGTAGAGCGTCTGGCCGAAGAAGTCGCCGGGGCCCTTGGCGCGCATCTGCTGGGCGAGCTCCTGCCACGACGTGCCCTGGATGTCGTAGTACTGGATCCGCACGTCCTTGTCCATCCGCGCTGGGCCCGAGCCCGACTGGGTCGCCGTCCAGCCCATTCCGGCGAACAGCATCCAGAACGAGAGGAGGACGAGGGCGAGGGTAGACACGGCGCGGACGGCGAGGCAGCCAAAGGGAGGGACGCTCCCTGGTTGTCGGCCATCTGCCGCCTCTTTTAAGCGACGAAATGCCTATCCGGCCCGTTAGCGGTGTTGTCGCTGCAGATTGTCCCGATTCCGTTCCGCTTCCTCGTGCGGGCTACCGGGCCCCAAACGACGGCGCGGCTCCCGAACCAATGCTCGGGAGCCGCGCGTGTGACGTGGTGGCGAGGGGCCTGCTAGGCGACCTCGGTCATCTTGTTGTAGGTGTAGCCTTCGTTCTCGCTGAGGTCCTGAGCGACCATCGTGAGGAGGATGCCGTAGATCACCTTCGAGCTCACGTCGGCGACGGTGTAGGTCATCT
>JBCDFO010000447.1:0-3754 GCA_039177895.1 Bacteroidota bacterium | reverse complement strand
GTATGTCGAGCGTCTGCATCGGCTCCCTGCACCGCGCACCGACCTTGACCCGAAGCGCGGGACCTACTATTGTGCGACCTCTGATCGCTACTTCGACGAGCCTGCCTACAAGACCGACCGCTACGGCGTCCGCCAGATCGCTGACCCGGTCTCCGGTTCGATGAACTGCTTCGTCACGAAAACCGGGCAGACGACGAAGCAGGTGAAAGACTACCGGGTCTGACTTTTGGATTTAAGATTTCGAATTCCCGATTGGTTATTCGCATGAAAGAACGTCGCCAATCACAAATCGAAAATCATACATCCATAATCTCAAGTCGGTCCAGGAGGCCGTAGAGCGCGATGCCGAACGCGACGGAGACGTTCAGCGAGTGTTTCGCGCCGTACTGCGGCAACTCCAGCGCGAGATCGCAGCGGTCGAGCACCGTCTGCTGCACGCCTTCCACCTCGTTGCCTACGATCAGCGCCACGGAGCCTAGGCCCGGATTCAGATCCGCGAGGTAGGTCGGCGATGTGGTCTGCTCCAGTGCCATCAGCGCGTACCCATCCGCGTGCAACCGGTCGAGCACGGGCTGGATGTCGGTGTGGTGGCTCCACGGGACGCTGTCCTCGGCACCGAGGCTCGCCTTCGTCACAGCGCGATGCGCAGGCGTCGGTGTGATGCCGGTGAGGTAAACGTGTGCCACGCGCGCCGCGTCGCTCGTGCGGAGCAGCGCCCCCACATTGTGCGCCGACCGGACGTGATCCGCCACGACGACGATGGGATGTCGGGGGAGCGTAGCCAACTCCGGCAGCGACGGCCGCGCGATCTCCTCAATCCGCAGCTTGCGCAAGCCTGCGCTCCCTCCGGCGGAGTCGCCTCCGTTCGCGCTCATGCCTCGTGCGGCGCAGGAAGCAGTTCCAGACGAACTTGGTCTGTGCCCCGGTGCACCATGCCGATCTGCCGGGCGGCTTCCTTCGAGAGGTCGATGATGCGGCGTCCTACGAACGGGCCGCGGTCGTTAATGCGTACGACGACGGACCTGCCCGTCCGCAGGTTTGTGACGCGGACGCGCGAGCCAAAGGGGAGCGAGCGGTGCGCGGCCGTCAGTGCGCTCATGCGGAAGATCTCGCCGTTGGCCGTGCGGTTGCCTTCGAGCCCGGGGCCATAGTAGCTCGCCTTGCCCTCCGCGATGAGCCGGGCGGTAGGCGCGCGCTCCACGATGGGCGCAGCGAGAGCAGCAGGGGCCGGCACGTCGACGGGGGCCTTTTCTACAGAAAGCGCCGGAGCGAGGCCTGCGGACAGGAGCCCGAGGAGCGGAAGCGCAGCCAGCGTCAGCAGCACGCTGGCGACGCGGAAGCGCTGGAAAGCGGAAAGCCGGTCGAGCATACGGGGGGAGGTAGGTGCACGGAGCGCCCAGGGTTACGGCTAGGCGAACAGGCCGCACCAAATTCGGCGGTCGGCGCGCGCGTTCCAAATCGAGGCGCGCGACGGAGGGCGGCGTACCTTATTCGCGATGCCTCCGAGCCGCCCACGTTCTGCGTTCACCGGGGGCGCATGTCTCCTTCACGAAGCTGCTCGCCCGCCTCTATGTCTGCCCAGATGGTTCGCCACCTTGCTCTTCGCGCGACCTTGCTCGCGGTCCTCGCTGTCTCCATCGGTGGCTGCACCGCGCTCGAACAGCTCGCCGCGCTACAGCGGGTCGCCTTCGCGCTGGACCGTACCGCAGACACGCAGATCGGCGGAGTACCGCTCACGAGCCTGCAGAACTACAACGACCTCAACGCGGTCCAACTCCTGCAACTCGGCACGGCTGTCACGCGCGGCGAACTGCCCCTGAACTTCACGCTGTTCGTGGACGCGACCAACCCGAGCGAGAACGCGACGGCCGCCCGCCTCGTGAACTTCGACTGGACGCTCTTCCTCGATGGCTCTGAGACGGTCAGCGGCACCTACAACAACGAGACGCTCCTGCCACCCGGCCAGACCGTCGGCATCCCACTCGACATCCGCCTCGACCTCATCCAGTTCTTCGGCAACAACCTCCCGGACCTCGTCGAACTCGCGCTCGCGGTGTCCGACCTCGGCGGCAGTGGCAAGGAGATTCGCCTCCAAGCCACGCCGAGCATCAACACCGCCCTCGGCCCGATCCGCTACCCCGGTGCGCTCACCATCGTGAAGGCCGACGTCGGGAGCTGAGTACAGCCGTATCTGCGCTCCCTATGTGCGCTCGGACTCGCCGGGACGGCGGTCGGTTATCGCGTCAGAACCATCCGGCGGGTTTGCATCTGTCCGTCCGCTCGTAGCACGGCGACGTACGTGCCTGCCGCGAGGGCCTCAGCGCTCCACGAGGCACTGTAGCGTCCGGCGGCCTGTATCTCGTCAGCGAGGACCGCCACGCGGCGGCCCATCACGTCGTAGACCTCGAGCGAGACGTGGCCCGCTTGAGGAAGTGCGTATTCGATGGTCGTCGTGCCCACGAACGGGTTCGGGAAGTTGGTAGCGAGGGTGAGCGTGCTCGGCGTTGCACCGCGAATCGGCTCCACGGCCACGGAGAGGTCGAGGTCCGCCGCCCAGATGATGGCGTTCTCCAGAAGCTGGATGCCGGCCCCCGTGGCTTCGCCCAGACCGTCGGCGTCGGCGAAGAAGCCGACACGGCGGGCAGGGGTGGTGCCGCTCACCATCGCTGCGTCGTTGTCGTAGGCGAAGAGCACGGCTTGCCCACTGACCGCACCGATGGTCACGGCGTCGCCGCCCGGCTGCCCGAACGTCATCGGTGAGTCTGCGGCATAGACCGTCGTGTCGCCCGCCGCAAAGTCAACGGCGATGGGGTGGGTCTCCTCTACGATGGTCAGGTCCGTCACGGAAGCGGTCGCGCCGAAGGCCGAGGCCGCAGTGAGGCGGAGGTCGTCGTAGAGCTCCGGCTCCCACACGATGAGCGGGACCGCGGTGGCGTCGTAGTTAGCGGTCAGGACGGCCGGATCGACCGAGCCAGAAATCAGGATGAGTTCTTTGTCCTCTGCGTCGGCGTTGGAGGCCACCTCGTCCGAGCGCACGAGCACGTCGAAGCCGAGCGTGCCGAGCAAACCTTCCACGTTTTGGTCGGCGAAGGCGGGCGCGTTCGCGTCGTCGATGATGAGGAGGGCGTCGCCGCTGTCTAAGCTGCCATCGCCTTCCCCGGTCGGGTTGCCTTCGAGGTCGCAGAGGTAGAGGTCGTCCAGCACGGCCGTCGAGCCGACGGTGGCGAAGTCCCCGCTCGGGAACGACCCGGCCACAATCGTGAAGACGACCACGCCGACGGTAGGCGTCGCGTCGGAGACATAGGTGAAGGGCTTCACGAAGCGCGTCCAGTCGTCTGCGTTCTCGCTGATGAAGCCGTCGCCCGTGTTTTGGTTCAGGATCGCAACCGGGCTCTCATCGCCGAGGGTGAGGATCGGCCCGAGTAGGATTTTGTCGCCGCCGAGCAGCGACGCCTTGTAGTACCCGCAGAACGCCTCGTGGCGGATCGAGACGGGGAAGGTCGCCTCGCCGAAGGTGGTGTCGCTGTCATCACGACACGTGTTGGGCGGACACGTCTCCATCGCGGGCGTGATCGGGATCGTCGGGAAGTTTGGGACCGGGACCACCGTCATCTGCGCGGCAAACGGGCCGCTGCGCGCGTTCCCCACAGCATCCACGTTGCGGAAGTTCATGTCGGTGTCGTTCGTGACGAGCCAGTCCACCGGGTCGAGCGCATTCCACACGTCGAAGCTGGCGTTGGGGATCGCGTCGTTC
>JBCDFO010000446.1:0-3759 GCA_039177895.1 Bacteroidota bacterium | reverse complement strand
GCCGGTGCTCCACCACGACCCGGACTACGCGCCCGCCCTCTATCTCCTCGCCTACGCTTACCTAGGCCTCGGCGACGAGGCGACCGCCGAAGCCCTCCTCGTGCGGCTCCAGCACCGCGATGCATACTGGGCCGAGCGGCTCGCGCTCAACCTGCGGGCGCAGGCGCTCCGCCCCACCGCGCTCCACGCCGTCTCTGGCCCTTAGCGAGCGCTGGGCATTCGGCGCGCTAAAGCTCAGACCGATTCTACTTGGCAGGCAAGCACCCGAAGTGTGCAGGGCATGTGTGAATGCCTATGCCGTAACGACGGGCGCGTGTTGCTTTCGGGGACACCGGGCCGGATATTCCGCCCCGCAGCCTGGTACGTCACCAACGAGCAAAGCCGGGCTGCCTACCACCACCGCCTCTCGCCTTCCTTTCACCCCGCGTCGTTTCTGTCCCGTACGCACGCGCTCTCCATTCTCCTCATGGACTCCCAGGATTCCCGCCCGGCACGCCGTGACGACCGCGACGAAGTCTACTCCATCCGCGTCCCTGCTGGGAAGCGGACGTATTTCTTCGATGTGAAGGCAACCCGCTCGGGCGAAGACTTCTTTCTCAACATCACCGAGAGCAAGCGGCGCGGCGAGGGCGGCTACCAGAAGCATAAGCTCTTTCTCTACAAGGAGGACTTCGGCAAGTTTGTGAGCGCGCTCCACGAGGTCATCGCTCACGTGCGCGACGAGTTGCTGCCAGACTACGAGTTCGAGGACCTGCCGGAGCTGGACGTGCCGGAGGATTCGTACTGGGAAGACGAGTAGGCGTCACGTGCGCGGTCGCCTGTGAGTTTTCGCGGGAGCAGGACCCCTGTGGGGCCCATCGCGTAGCGTGGTTCCTTTTCTGGATCCACTCCACGTCGCCGTCTCCCAATGCCTGTCACCATGCGCCTGCTGCCGCTCGTCACGGTCGCTTCGGGAGACCCGCTTCCGGCGCAGCTTGCGCGGATTCTGGAGCGCGAGGCCGCGTTTTCTGACGAGGTAACCCAGGCCGCCCAGGCGCTCGTAGCCGACGTGCGCACGCGTGGCGATGCGGCCCTCCGCGAGACCACCGCCCGCTTCGACGGCGTCGTGCTGGACGATCTGCGCGTGCCGACCGAGGCCCTCCGCGCCGCCTACGACGCCCTCGACGAAGACTTACGCGCAGCACTAGCGCAGGCAGCGGAAAACATCCGGCGATTCCACGAACGGCAGCGGCGCACGGCCTGGTTCACGGAGGACGGCGACGGGGTGGTGCTCGGGCAGCGCTACGTGCCGGTGGACCGCGCGGGACTCTATGCCCCCGGCGGCACGGCCGCCTACCCGTCGAGCGTGCTCATGAACGCGATCCCGGCGCAAGTCGCGGGTGTGGCGGAGATCCACCTTGTCAGCCCGCCGGGTCCGGACGGCCTGCCACACCCGCTCGTGTGCGCGGCGGCGCACCTGCTCGGGCTCACGCACGTCTACGCCGTCGGTGGCGCGCAGGCCATCGGCGCGCTGGCCTACGGGACCGAGACGATCTCCCCGGTGGACGTGATCGTGGGACCGGGCAACGCCTACGTGGCCGCCGCCAAGCGCGAGGTGTTCGGGCAGGTCGCCATCGACAGCCTCGCGGGGCCGAGCGAGATCGTCGTCTTGGCAGACGACACGGCGAATCCGCGCTTCGTAGCGGCGGACCTGCTCTCGCAAGCCGAGCACGACGTCCGCGCCTCGGCGATTCTCGTGACGCCCAGCCGTGCGCTCGCGGAGGCCGTGCAGGACGCCATCGAGGAGCTGGTGCCGACGCTCTCGCGCAGCGCCCAGCTCGAAGCCGCGCTCACCGACTACAGCGCCGCCGTCGTTGCCGAGACGCTCGACGATGCCATCGCGCTCGTGAACCGGCTGGCCCCCGAGCACCTTGAACTCATCGTCCGCGACCCGTGGGCGGTCATGGGGCGCATCCGGCACGCGGGCGCGATCTTCCTCGGCCCCTACAGCTCCGAGCCCGTCGGCGACTACTTCGCGGGGCCCAACCATGTGCTGCCGACCGGCGGCACGGCGCGCTACGCCTCCGCGCTCGGTGTGGACACGTTCCTGCGCCGCCAGTCGGTGATCGCCTACACCCGCGACCGTCTCGCGCAGACTGGCCCCGCCATCGTGCGATTGGCCGAGGCGGAGGGCCTCGACGCCCACGCCCGCGCTATCCAGGAGCGCCTCGCTCACATCACGGCGACGTCGCCGAAGCGCACTGCGGAGGAGGCGTCCTCCGACCCCACCTAGCCCATCGCGGCGGTCCCGGTACGGTTTCTGCCCGCTCTGCGGCGCGCCTCCGTCCTGGAACCGCTTTTTTATTCACCAGACTGTGTGCCTGACCGTCCCGACTGCGCGGGGCGGTGCCGAACAGGCCCTCCGCATCCCGCATGGAATTCCCTACCGACCCGACGGCACCGAGCGACGGCCTGCTGTCCCTGATCCGCCCGGAGGTCCGGGCCCGCAAAGCCTACACGGTCGCCACCGACACCGATGGGCGCGCGAAGCTCGACCAAAACGAGAGTCCCTACGACCTCCCCGACACGCTCAAGCGCGAGATCGTTGAGGCGGCGCTCCAGCACGGGTGGAACCGCTACCCACAGGACCGCCCACAGCGGCTCACCGCCGCGCTCGCCGAGCACCTCGACCTGACGCCCGACCACCTAATCGTCGGACACGGCTCGAACGAGCTCACGCACACGCTTGGGCTCTGCTTCCTCGACGCGGGCACGCCCATCGTGCTGCCGCACCCGATGTTCTCGCTCTACGAGAGCATCGCGAAGATGCACGGCGCAGATATCATCTCGGTCGATCCGGAGCCGGACTTCACGCATGCGCCGGACGCGATCATCAACGCCGCGCGCCGCGCTGAGGCCGCGCTCACGGTCGTGACGACGCCGAACAACCCGACGGGCAAGACCATCGCCCACGCCGACCTCGCCCGCATCGCGCGCAGCATCCCCGGCTTCCTCGTGATCGACGAAGCCTACTACGAGTTCATCGAAGGCCCGACCGCCATCGACCTGCTGGCGGCGCATCCCAACGTGCTGGTGATGCGCACCTTCTCGAAGGCGATGGGGCTGGCCGGGCTGCGGCTAGGCTACCTCGCAGCACACCCGCGCGTCATTCACGAGATGCAGAAGGCGCGGCTTCCGTTCGTGGTCGATCACCTCGCGGAGGCGGCAGGGCTAGCGCTGCTGGCGCGGCCAGAGGTCCTCGCCGAACGGGTGGCGGCGCTCCAAGCGGGCCGTGCAACGCTGATGGCCGGGGTCCGCGCACTCGGGCTGACTGCGCTCGATACGGCGGCGAACTTCTTCCTCGTCAAGGTGCCGGCGGCTCCGGCGGAGGTCCGTGTCCGGATGGCCGAGCGCGGCGTGCGCATCCGGGATGTGAGCAGCTACCGGGCACTGCCCGGTTACGTGCGCTTCTCGGTTGGGACACCCGAGGAAAATGCGGCATGCCTGGAGGCCTTCGCAGCCGTCCTCAGCGAATTGGGCTACACCCTCCCCTCAGGCGGCGCGCAGGGCGGTGACGGTCTGGCGGGGAGCGAAACCGTTGCGGTGTCGGCTGGTTCGTAGCGACTGCACCGGCGGCCTTGTCAGCTGCGCCTTCCGGCTGCGGCGTACCCGTACCTTTGTTCCTCCACGAACGCCCCCTCAGATCGCCCCCATGGAGTACATCCAGGTTGACATCATCGGACTCTCGACCAGCCCGTCCAGTGGCGGAGCCTATGCGCT
>JBCDFO010000445.1:0-3775 GCA_039177895.1 Bacteroidota bacterium | reverse complement strand
GCGCGGGGATCCGAACCCCCGGGCGCGCGCTTGGCTGCGCCGCGCCGCCCCACGCTGGTTAAGTCGCCCCTCCGCCACCCCCCGCGGCGCCGCCGCCTCACCAGCGGTGCGCGCGGGGGTCTTGGGACCCCGCCCCGCTTCGTTTGGCCCAGACCGTCAAGATGCAGGCGAGGTACCCGGCAAGAGGACGCGCGCGCAACTGGCTCGCGGCCGGTCCGTAGGGCTCGCCATTCCACCCAGCCTGCCCTGCCCCTCATGCTGCTTCGCCTCGCCGCCACGTTCGTCCTTCTCCTCGCGCTCTGGCCTGCGGCCCACGCACAGGAAGGACGAAGCCTCGACCTCACCATCAACAACACGGGCCTGGCCATCGGCGACGCGGAGCGCGTCAACGGAATCCGACTCAACTTTCGGGATCGCTACCTGGAGCAGGTCAACGGCCTCAACCTCACGCTCTGGGTACCGTACTTCGACTCCACGCAGGTGCGCTTCGGGACCGTCAACGGCCTCGCCCTGGGGCTTCCGGCCACGGGTGCCGGCAAGATCAACGGGGTAGGTCTCGGGCTGCTCGGCGTCGTCGCGGAGGACGAGTGGCACGGGATCGGCCTCGGCGGCCTCGCCATCGTGGCCGCGGACGACTTCAACGGGATCGGTGCGGGTGGCCTCGCGCTGGTCGCAGGCGAAGAGTTTACCGGCATCGGCGGCGGCGGCCTGGCGCTGGTCGCAGGCGAGGAGTTCACCGGGCTCGGCGGCGGCGGCATCGCGGCCATCGCGGGTGAGGAAGTCTTCGGCGCACTCGGCAGCTTTGGTGCCACCATCTCCGGCAGCGACTTCGAAGGGGTTGGCCTCGGCGGCCTCGCGGTCATCGCAGGCGAGGACGGGAGCGGGGCGTTCGGAGGTGGTCTCGCCACCATCATCGGGGAAGACCTCCAGGGAGCTGCGGGCGGTGGTCTGGCTACCGTCGTCGGCGAAGACGCACACGGGCTCGTGTGGAGCGGGCTCGGCACCGTCGTCGGCGAGGACCTGCGCGGCATCGGCAGCGGCGGCCTCGCAATGATCGTCGGCGAAGACCTCCACGGGCTCGCTGGCAGTGGCCTCGCCACCGTCGTCGGTGAGGACCTGCGCGGCGGCATCGTGAGCGGCCTCGCCAACGTGGTCGGCGATGATGCGCGCTGGCTCCTCGTGGCGGGCCTCGCCAACGTCGGCCAGGACGTGACCGGACTCGCTGTCTCAGGCGGCGTCAACCGCATCGTGGACCGCGGCTCGATCACAGGGCTCGGCCTCGCGCCGGTCAACTGGGCGGAGGGCACCCAGACCGGGCTCATGATCGGGCTCGTCAACTACACCCACACGTTGCGCGGCGTGCAGCTCGGCCTCATCAACATCGTCCGCGACAACGGCCTCGCGAAGGTGCTGCCATTCTTTAACGTGGGACGGTAGCCCACCGTGGGGCACCATCGGGCGGTTTGCAAACCGCCCCTACGGGTTCGGTACCTCGGTTGCGGCTGGGTCCCTGCGACACGGCCGCACCGCCGCCCTCAAACCGTCACCACCTCGACTTGCGGCGTCACGGCCGTCTTCGGGAGGAGCGCGGGCCAGTAAGCGATCACCTCGCTCGGCTTGGGGCGGCCCCCGGCGAAGCCCGTCACGCCGCTCGGACCCGTGAGGATGAGCGGCGCGATCTCGCGGCCGAACTGCGCTACGGCCTCGCGGTCTTGGCTGCGGACCGACACGCGCAGCATCACCTCGTCGAGGTCTGCGGGGGCGGCCTCGGATGTCTCGGTGAGCGCGTGCGCCCCGATGAGTTCGGCTCTGTATTCGTCGAAGTGCAGCCCGAGCGCGTCGAGCCGCTTTTTCAGGATGGCGGCCGCGTGGCGGGCCTTCGCGGCAGGGTCGGGCCAGGAGTAGACCAACGTGGACGTCGCCTTCCAACCGTCGGCGTAGGCGGCGCTGACCTTGTAGAACGCGGTGTTCTCCGTGCCCTGGATGCCGTGGACACGTACGCGGTTCGGGCCGACGTCTTCGAGGTGGATCGAGGTGAAGTCGGCGATGCAGTCGGGGGTGATGTAGTCGGTCGGGTCGCCGATCTCGTAGAGCAGTTGCTCGGCGACGGTCTGCCGCGAGACGAGCCCGCCGGTGCCCGCGTGCTTCGTAACGACGAACGTCCCGTCCGGCGCGGCCTCCACAATGGGGAAGCCCACGTCGTGCAGGTCGGGGACGGTCTGCCAGTCGGTGAAATTGCCGCCCGACGCCTGCGCGCCGCATTCGAGGATGTGCCCGGCGACCGTGCCCGCGGCCATCTTGTCCCAGTCGTCCATCGCCCAGCCGAAGCGGTCGATCATCGGCGCGAGTGTGAGACCCGTGTCGGTCGTCCGGCCGGTCACGACCACGTCCGCGCCCTGGCGCAGCGCCTCCACGATGGGCGCGGCCCCGAGGTAGGCATTCGCGCTCACGACGGCATCGCGTACGTCGGCGAGCGGCTGACCGGTCTCCATGTGCTTGAGCTGGATGCCCTCGTCGAGCAGGTCATCGAGCCGACCCAGCAGATCATCGCCCGTGACGACGGCCACCTTGAGTCCGGTGTACCCGCGCTCGCGTGCTGCCGCCACGATGGCATCGCGGCAGGCCATCGGGTTCACGCCGCCCGCGTTCGAGATGATCTTGAAGCCCTTCGCCTGGATGTCGGGCAGCAGTTCGGTGACGACCTCCACGAAGTCGCGCGCGTAGCCCATCTCGGGGCGGCGCAGCTTCTGCTTCTGCATGATGGACATCGTGACCTCGGCGAGGTAGTCCATCACGAGCACGTCAATCGGTCCGCGCCGCGCCTGGTCGATGGGCGCGCGCTGGAGATCGCCCCAGAAGCCTTGCCCGGAGGCGATGCGGAGAGGAGCAGTGGTGTCGGACATAGGAGAGGGGGTTGCCTGTGCGAGGTTCAGAAGCAGAGTAAGGTGCTGCGTACTGCGTGTCGGATACGGCCAACTGCGCAACACTCGGCAAGAGACGATTTCTGTCGACTCTCCGGGTCGATGCCTCCTCCTACAGAGTCATCCCCGCGAAGGCGGGGATCCATAGGGCGCATCGTATGGATCCCGGATCAAGTCCGGGATGACCAAGGTGGAGGTGAGCCACTAACCTGGCGACCTGGTATTCGACGATGCCCACTGAGCGGGAACGCTGTCTGCCGGAAGGGCTTCCGAAGCTACGCCGTACTTACGGGCCAGCGCCGCACGGCCCCGTCAATCGTCCGCGAACATGCAAGCTCAGCCCTCCCCTTCGGCTTGCGCACGGCGAGCTGCGAAAATGGCCTGACGCCTCTTGATTTTCGCTTTGAAGGCGTCGTCCGATGAGAGAATACCGCTTACGAACGGGACGACTTCGGCCTCAGGCAAGACCGTCGTATCGTCAGCGATTCCCACTAACCCCACGGTCACGCACCACCTACTATTCTCCTCGGGCCAAAGCCAGGCATAGCGTTCTTAGATGCCTATCGGCTTTCCGTTGAAGGTTGGCGATGGGGTTTCGTGTAACCCTGAAAGCACGATCATCGCCTGACGCCAACGCACATCGAACCCGAGCCCTTCGAACTGTGCTGCGAGGCGCTGGTGCTCCGATGGAACGTTCTGAGCCATACGCTCCTCAATCGTCTAAGAACACGCGCGCCTCGTCGTCCTCGCCCTCGACGACCACGCGCTCGGTGTGCTTCGTCGGGATGACCGCGCCCACGAAGTCGGGCTGGATGGGATACTCCCGGTGGCCCCGGTCCACCGGGGCCACCGGG
>JBCDFO010000444.1:0-3779 GCA_039177895.1 Bacteroidota bacterium | reverse complement strand
GCTCGATGATCGACCACCCCCATTCCCTCCCTCGCGCAGGCGGGGGAGGGGAGCTGTCAAAGCCTCTGCGTTTCGCTATGGTGTCGATCCGAAGGCGCAGCGCTCTGCTACAGGTCGTGGATGACATGAGTGACCACGCCCCAGATGTGGCACTCCTCGCCCTCGCGCAGTTCGAGCGGCGGGTACAGCTCGTTGTGCGCGAGCAGGAAGAGCCGCCGCCCAACGCGCCGGTACTCCTTGACGAGCAACTCGCCGTTGACGACGGCCACGACGGTGCGTCCGTTCGTTGGCTCCAGCGTCCGATCAATCACGAGGAGGTCGCCGTCGTGGATGCCCTTGCCGGTCATCGAGTCGCCCTCGGCGCGGGCGAAGTAGGTGCCAGCCGGGTTGCGCACGAGGTAGGCGTGGAGGTTGAGGTCCTGGTCGATGTGGTCGTCGGCTGGGGAGGGGAAGCCAGCGGCGACGCGGGTGAGGAAGAGCGGGCGCGGCGCGTGGAGGTTGCCGAGCACCTGCTCGGGGGTGAGAAGCAGGCGGAGGTGAAGCGGGTCGGAGGGAAGCACGAAGGGGCGGGGTGCGCTGCAGGGAATAACGAGCAGCAGGTGAGTGCTCCGCAAGCACGGGGGACGGGGTGACAACCCCGATGTCACAGGAAGACCACACCGCCCGCATAGGAGCGTGCGGTGGCCCCACGACGACGGTCCCATGTCTGCGCAGGCGCGCCCGCCATAGGTTGCCTCTTTACAATTCCTTAATTCGGTCGTGAGGGTGCCGTGAGGTCCCGGAGATATGCTGGAGTCCGTGGACGCTCTCGTGAGTCCGGCCCCCCTGCTCTCCATCAGTCCCTCTACCCATGCGTGCCCTCCGCGCTCTCGGCACCGCCGTTCTGCTCGCCCTGCTCACCGTCCCGCTGGCAGCCCAGTCCCCGGATGAGTTCCGCTTCGTCCCGCCCGACACGCAGGCAGGTATGCTCTTCGGGCGTCCCGTCGCGCTCGTGGGCGACCTGGTCGCCATCGCGGCCAACACGTTTCCCGGGCCGCCCATCGGAGGACCGTCCCGCGACGGCGAGATCTTCCTCTACCGCCGCAGCGGTCCCAACGCCTGGACCCAGTTCCAGCGCATCGCCGCCACGGGCGCCGTCATCGAGGACTCCGACCTCAGCACGGCGTTCGGCTCGGCCTTCGACTTCACGGACGACGGCCGCGTGCTCATCGTCGGGGACCCGGACGACGACGGGGTCGGCTTCGATGCCGGAGCGGTCTACGTCTTCCTCCGGCAACCCGATGGCACCTACGCGCAGACGGCGAAGATCACCAACCCGCTCGGCGACGTAGGGCGGTTCGGCGACGGACTCGTCGTTGGGTCGGACGGGCGCTTCGTGGTGAGCGCGCCGCGTGCAGAGGGCCCGAGCGGCCAGTCATTCGCAGGGGCCGTGCTCGTCTACGGCGAGACCACGCCCGGCATCTTCGAGTTGGAGGCCACCGTCTTTTCGCCGTTCCCCGCGACGGTCCAAGGCTTCGGGAGCGACATCGCCTTCGATGGGCCGACCCTCGTCGTGGGGGTGCCCAGCTTCGGGCTCGGCAGGGGGGCGGCCTTCGTGTTCCGCGAGCGCGGGGGTACGTGGACCCTCGTGGCCCAGTTCAATGGGGCCCAGATCCTCGACGACTTTGGCTCGGAGGTGGCCGTCGAGGGGACCACGCTTGCCATCGGCGCGCAGGACGCCGGGCCTGCCACCAAGCCCGGAGAGATCCTGCTCTACGACGAGACGGCCCCCGACACGTGGACGCTCGTGACCACGCTCACGAACCCCGACCCGCGCGAGTTCGGCACCGGCGGGGTCTCGTTCTTCGCAGGCTGCCGCCTCGTGCTGGCGGGCAACCGTTTGGCGGCGTGCGGCCTCACGCCGGTATCGTTTGGCGCGGCCCCGGAGGGCGGGCCGGGCTTCGCCTTCATCTACGAGCGCACCGACGAGGGCTGGGTGCTGCTCGACACGATCATCCCGTCCAACGGGACCAACGAGGACTTCTTTAGCCAGGGCCTTGCCTTCGACGGCACGACGCTCATCGCGGGGGCCCCGCTCAGCGGCGTCTTTGGGGTGGAGACGGGAGCCGCCTACGCCTACGTCCTTGACGGGACGCCCCCGCCCCCTCCGCCGCCCGGCGAGGACGTGACTGCTCCGGCGCTGAGTGGGGCGGTTGCCGGCCGGCAGTACGAGGGCACGGCCCGCGACGACCGCACGAACGACACGGGCATTGCGACGCTCGCCCTCCGCGATGCGACCAATCTCACGCTCACGCCCGACGCGTTCGTGGCCGGTGATGCCGTGGTGGACTTCACCGTCACGCTCCAGAACCGCCGCGCGCAGGGCAAGGGCTTCGCGGTGGCGACCGACGTAGCAGGCAACGAGAGCACGCTCTGGATCTGCTCCGACGGCTGCCCACCGCCCGACGACCCGCCCCCGCCGCCCCCGGGCATGGACGAGACGGACCCGGTCGTGAGTGGCAGCATCGAGCGCAACGCGTTCGAGGGGACGGCGACCGATGCGGGCTCCGGCATCGCCTCGGTGACGCTCGGGACGGACGCCGTGAACCTGCGCGTAAGCGTCGATGCCTTTGCGGCAGGGGCCGCCGAGGTCGGCTTCACGGTGCGGCTCCAGAACCCCCGCGAGCCCGGCTCGGGGACGGTGATCGCCACCGACGTGGCAGGCAACGAGGGGAGGCTCTTCATCGACAGCGAGGACCGCGCCCAGGCTGCGATGGCGAGCGTCGCGGGCCTCCCAGCGGTGCCGACGCTGCGCGACGCCTACCCGAACCCGTTCGCAGCGCAGACGCGGATCGGCTACACAGTGCCGGAGGCCATGCCCGTGCGCCTGTCGGTGTACGACGTGACCGGCCGCCTCGTCGCGCGCCTCGCCGACGGCATCGAGGCGGCCGGCGTGCATGAACGGGTGTTCGCGGCCGACGGGCTGCCGAGCGGCCTGTACGTCGTGCGCCTCGAAGCTGGTGCGACCGTGGAGACGCGACGACTCGTGCTGTTGCGGTGAGGCGTGCCTGGTCGAGAGAGTGGGCTAGCAGGGGCCGATGGGTGATTCGGCGTTGTCTGTGACGTTCGGGCGGGAGCCGATCCAGCGGTGGCTTCGTATAGCCCCGCGCTGCCCCTTCCCACGCTATCGGCCTCGTCTCGTGCGCCTTATGCCCCGCCTCGCCTTCCTGCTCGCGGCCGTTCTCCTCGCTGCCCTCCCGATGCCCTCCGTTGCGCAGGTCCCCATCACCGGCACCGTCTCCTACACCGGCTCCGGCTTCCTTCACGACTGGACCGGCACGAGCGACCAACTCACGGGCGAGATCGCCTACGACGCCGCGCAGCCCGAGCAGACGGCGATCCGCGTCGAGGTCCCGGTGGCGTCGTTCGACAGCGGCAACGCGCGCCGCGACCGGGGCATGCACGAGGCGACCGAAGCCGACGAGTTCCCGACCGTGTCGTTCGTCTCGCAGGCTGTCTCGGCAGAACCGTGGGCGGGCGAGGCCGGGAGCCGGACGGCTGACTGGATCGTCACGGGTAAGCTGACGTTCCACGGCATCACCCGCGACGCGCAGGCACGTGTGGAGGTCACGGAGGAAGAGGGGAGCGTGCGGTTCGACGGCCAGTTTCGCGTCTCGCTGGAGGCCTTCGAGGTCGACCGGCCTGGCTATGGACCGACGCGTATCGGCGATCAGATTCGGCTTCGCTTCGAGGTGGTCATGCCGGTGCCGTGAGGGGCGCGGCGGAACGTTTGCGTTACG
>JBCDFO010000443.1:0-3784 GCA_039177895.1 Bacteroidota bacterium | reverse complement strand
GAGGTCGCCGACGGCCAGCTGGACGTCACCTTCGAGGCCATCGTGGGCGAGCCGGTGCTGAGCGCCCTCGTCGTCCGCCAGCGCCAGGAGGACGCGCGTACGTGGACGCTCGCCTGGGAGGACAACTTCGACGGCGCGGGCGCGCCCGACTCCACGCGGTGGTCCTACAACGTCTGGCCCGCACGCAAGGTCAACGACGAAGACCAGGCCTACACGGACCGGCTGAAGAACGTCCGCCAGGAGGATGGCTTCCTCATCATCGAGGCGCACAAGGAGGACTACGACAATGCCGAGTACACGTCCGGCCGCATCCACACCGAAGGCAAGGGCGACCTCCTCTATGGCCGCGTGGAGGTGCGCGCGCGCGTGCCCGCCGGGCAGGGCACCTGGGCGGCGGTCTGGATGCTCCCCACCGACCCCTACCGCTACGCGACCACCTGCGAAGCCCCCGAGGACTGGCAGGGCAGCCCCACCTGCGACGCGTGGCCCAACTCCGGCGAGATCGACATCCTGGAGCACGTCGGCTACGACATGAACCACGTCCACGGCACCGTCCACAACAAAGCCTACTACTGGCGCAACTGGGAGCAGCGCAAGGGCAGCATCGAGACCATCGACGCCGAGGACGACTTCCACGTCTACGCCCTCGAATGGACGCCCGAGCGCATCGACATCTTCTTCGACGGGACGCGCTACTTCACCTACGTCAACGAGGGCACCGGCTGGCGCGCGTGGCCCTACGACCACCCGTACAACATCATCCTCAACCTCGCCATCGGCGGGGCCTGGGGCCGCGCGGGCGGGCCCATCGACGACAGCATCTTCCCGGTCCGGATGGAGGTCGACTACGTGCGCGTCTACGAGTCCACCGACATCATGCCCACCGACCTGGCCGTGATCGGCACGACCCGCTGAGTCGGGGTCACCCTACCACTGGCAGCGCGAGGAAGTCCTCGCTCGTCTGGGCAACATCGCCGACGGTATCGATCCAGCCCCCAGCGAGCACGTCGTCGCTGGGCGTGCCGTCGGGGTGCACGTCGTAGAGCACGAGCGACTGCCCCGGCGTGATCGCGTCGCGCGGCTCCTCGAAGACGACTTCGAGCGTGTCGTCGTCGGTTTGCCGGACGAGACACGGGGCACCTCCGTCCTTGTAGCGAATCTTGCCCCAGGCGCGCCGCTCATCACGCAGATTTGGCACCTTCACGAAGTTGAGCTGCCGCGCCGTGAGCGTCCGCCCGGCGAGCGCCTCGCGCGGTCCGACGAAGACCGTGTTCGTCCCCGCGTCGATGCGGGTGACGTAGACCGGCTCGCCGAGCGCGAGGTGGAGCCCGCGCCGCTGGCCGACGGTGTAGAACGGGAAGCCGTCGTGCGTGCCGAGGACCTCGCCCGTGGCCTCCAAGACGAAGGGCCCGCCGGCGACCTCGTCGGCGAGGCCGTCCACACGGCGCTTCAGGAAGCCCCGGTAGTCGTTGTCGGGGATGAAGCAGATCTCGTACGAGTCCGGCTTGCCCGCGACCTCGGTGAGGCCGAAGTCGGCGGCCATCTGGCGGATCTGCGGCTTGGTGTAGTGGCCGAGCGGGAAGATTGAGCGCGCGAGGTGGGCCTGCGGGAGGCCCCAGAGGGCGTAGCTCTGATCCTTGTTCGTGTCGAGGCCGCGCTGGATGACGTAGCGCCCGGTGTCCGGGTCCTGGCTCACGCGGGCGTAGTGACCCGTGGCGATGAAGTCGCAGCCGAGGTCGTCGGCGCGGCGCAGGAGCGCGGCCCATTTGATGTGGGTGTTGCAGAGCACGCACGGGTTGGGCGTGCGCCCGGCGAGGTAGTCCGACGTGAAGCGGTCAATGACCCAGTCGCCGAACTCGGAGCGGATGTCCACGACGAAGTGGTGGAAGCCGCGCTTGAGCGCCACCGAGCGCGCGTCGTTCATCGACTCGAGCGAGCAGCAGCCGACCTCCTTGCCCGATGCCTTGTTCGCGGCGCGGGCCGCCGCCTCGCGGGCCTTGGCTTCACGCAGACGCGCCTCGGCCTTGCCACCCGTCGTGGCGAAGTCCCACGTCTTCATCGTGATGCCGACGACTTCGTAGCCCTCCTCGGCGAGCAGCGCCGCCGTGACGGACGAGTCGACGCCGCCGCTCATGGCGACGAGGACGCGGAGCTTGGTGGTAGGCTGGGACATCGGAGCCAATCGGGAGAACGAGGCCGTTCGGTGTGTAGGAGTGTGGATGTATGCGGGTGTTGCTCGTCACACCCACACTCTCATACCCCCACACTCTCCCCCGTTCCCTTGCCGCAGTGCGGCGTGCAAGCTCTCACCTTTTCTTCGCTTGGGGCCTGGACAGAACCGGCGTAGCGTCGGACGTTTGCTTCCGTCCAAACCACCCCATCGCCATGGCCATCGCCCCCCCGTCGCGCCGCGCGCGCATCAAGAGCAAGCGCGCCCCTGCCGCCATCGGGCCCTACAGCCAGGCCGTCCTCGCAGGCGGCACGCTCTACTGCTCCGGCCAGATCGCGCTCCACCCGCAGACCGGGCAGATGGTCAACAGCGACATCGAGGAGGAGACGACCCAGGTGCTCGACAACCTCGGGGCTGTGCTTCGCGAGGCCGAGATGGACTTCCGGCACGTCGTCCAGTGCACGGTCTACCTCCGCGACATGAACGACTACGCCCGCGTCAACGAGGTCTACGCGCGCTACTTCAGCGCCGCGCCGCCCGCCCGCGCCGCCATCGAGGTGGGCACGCTCCCGCGCGGCGCCGCCGTCGAGGTGTCCTGCATCGCGGTGAAGTAGGGCCCGGCTACGGCTCCAACTCGAAGCGGAGCGTCACGCGAGCCTCCAGCTCGTAGTCCTGCGCCGCGCTCGGATCGGCAAGCGTGATCGTAAGCGTGCTGTTGAAGCCCGACTGGCTGCCGAGGGACGTCAGGTCGGTATCGGCGATGCGCAGCTCTTCGTCATCGTCGGTCATGGTCACCTGCGCGGTGGCAACGAGCAGGTTCTCGAAGCGCAGTTCGGCCGAGGCAACCTCGTCGATGTTCGCAAGCGGGGGCTGCCGGATGAGGAGTTCACCGCTGCCCGGGAGGCCGCTGATCGAGACGATGTCCGTGCGCGAGAAGCTCGACGGCAGCAGCCCGTTGATCAGCACCGACTGGTTTCCCTGCACGGTAGCCGTACCATTTGCGTCGAAGTCACTCTCGTCGAAGAGGTAGTTGATGACGACAAGGGCATCCTCCAGGATAGTGTTATCCTGGAACATGGGGTCGTCCTCGGCGGTGTCGCAGCCGAGGAGTAGGAGCGGGAGGGCGAGGAGCAGCGCCAGCAGGCGGAGGGGACGAGCAGACATGGAAGTTGAAGTCAGGAGAAGGGGTCGGAGACAGTGCGGAGCCGCGCGCCGGATCGGAAGCGTCACACGCGGGCCTTATCGCGGTCAGTCGTAACGCAAAATAGCGTGGACGGGCGCGCCGTCGGGGAGCTTGGTGCGGCCGTCGAGGAAGCCGAGCTCGATGAGGAACGCGAAGCCCACGAGCGTGCCGCCCGCGCGGTCCACGAGCCGCGCCGTCGCCGCCGCCGTCCCGCCGGTCGCGATCACGTCGTCGTGGACGAGCACCCGCGCGCCCTGGCCTGCGCTGAGGGTGGCCGCGAAGGCGTCGGTGTGGATGTCGAGCGCGTCGCTGCCGTATTCGAGCGCGTACGACTCGCGGGCTGTCTCGCCGGGGAGCTTGCCGGGCTTGCGCACGGGCACGAAGCCCGCGCCGAGGCGGTCGGCCATCATCGCGCCGAGGATGAAGCCCCG
>JBCDFO010000442.1:0-3787 GCA_039177895.1 Bacteroidota bacterium | reverse complement strand
GGGTCCCACGCCCACCAGCCGCCGAAGGAGAGCGTGATGTACGCCCAGTAGCCGCCCATCATGATGCCGAGCCCGAGCACGCCGAGGCCGACGAGCGTCCACGGGAGCGCGGGCTTCACCCACTGGGTGTACTGCCGCTTCCACAGCCCCGCCACGGCGAAGGCGAACGGCACCATCATCATCGTGAACCCGACGAAGAGCGTCGGCGGGTGGATCGTCATCCACGGGTTCTGGAGGAGGTCGTTGAGGCCCTGGCCGTCCTGCGGGACGTAGCCGGGCTGCTGCACGATGGGCGCGTCGGGAAACTTCTCCGCGAGCGTGATGAACGGCGACGCGCCGATCTGGATGCCGCCGATCTTGAGCCCGATCACCATCGACAGGAGGAAGCCGAGGCACAGAGCGCACACGGCCATGACGGGGGCCTCGAACTGCTCGCGCGCCTTGACGCTCGCCGCGGTTATCCCGTCGCGGCGCGTCGACCACCACAGCACGCTCGCGCCAACGAAGCCGGTCATGAGGATCCACAGCATGAACGAGCCTTCCTGGCCCGCCCAGAACGCCGAGAACTGGTACCGGAACGGCATCGCCGACGACGTCTGGCTGTAGACGTAGTGGTACTGGTACTGCTCCGTCAGCAGCAGCGTCCACAGGATCACCGACGCTACGACGGTTGCACCGACGGAGGCGAGCCAGCCGCCGCGCCCGAGGCGTTTGTACTGGAGCGTCTCCGTCGGGGAGAGGCCGTCACGAGCGCCTAGCACGTAGGCCACGCCGGAGGCAATGGCCGCCGCGAAGGCGACGAAGAGCGCGAGTTCGCCGATCAGTCCAAGCATGGTGGGGAGTGAGGCCGTGCTGCGGTGAAGCCGTGCGGCAGTGTCCGTGCAAGCGCTGCGTAGCATATTCCGCTGCTACGCCACCTTGCCGCGACATCGCCGCACTCATGAGGGCATTTTCAATCAAGACTGAAAATAATAGTCCAGCCTTGGTTCCGCCCAACGGGGCACCTCGCAAAAGGCCCCGTCCACGATCCTGTTTCACACTGGATTGACGAAGACCGAAGATGGCCTCACGTTTCACCCGTCTGCGTCTGTCGCTGGAGCTGTCGCAATAGGCATCAGCACCGGCGCAGGCTGCAGGAGGCGGCGCAGGCCGCGCAGCGGGATCCACGCCCAGTCGGGGCGACTGCCGAGCTCGTAGCGCACCTCGTAGAGCGTCTTGTCGAGGAGGTAGGCCCAGAGCATCGGCTGGCGGGCCGAGGGCGGCTGCGTGAAGTGGGCGTCCCCAGCCACGCCCAGGTAGGCGTCGCGGAAGAGCGCCTCGCACCAGCGGACGAGCCGGTCGGTCCACGCGCGCAGGTGGTCGTCGCTCATGCGCGGGCCGAGCGTGGCGTAGGCGGCATACTCCAGCGAGCGCAGCATCCCGGCCACGTCGCGCAGCGCATAGTCACGGGCCCGACGCTCTTCGAGGGAGCGGGCCGGCTCGCCCTCAAAGTCGAGAAGGTAGACATCGCCGTCGGCGATGAGGGTCTGGCCGAGGTGGTAGTCGCCGTGGATGCGGATTTTCTCGCGCGTCGTCTCCACGTCCGTGAGGCGGTTGAGGCGGGCCTGCACCTGCGCCCAGTCCTCGCCCGAGGGGAGGTCGAACGGAAGCGTGTCAGCAATGCTCGGAGCCTGCTCGGCAAGCATCGTCCGCGTGACCTGCATCTCCGCCGTCACCCGGTCGCCCAGCCCCTGGACCGCTTCGGGGATGCCGGGCTCCGGGCGGAGCGCGTCCGCCGTGCCCGTGGCGAGCGCCAGGTGCATCTCCGCCGTGCGCACACCGAGCATCCGCGACAGCTGGACAAGGTCCGCTGCCTCCGTCTCCAGCCAATCGGGCAGCGTCTCCGGCTCGCGGTCCCAGGCGTCGTGTGGGAGCGGCTCATCAGGCAGCGCGCGGTCTGCGATGCGGTCGAGGAAGGCCGCTACGAGGTCCGTGGCGTAGCTCCAGCCGTCGGTTTCGACGCGCAGCGCCTGCTGGATCACGCCGACGGAGACGTGCTGGTCGCCCTCCGCGAAGGTCAGGGTGCCATGGAGGGCAGGGACGTGCGCAAAGCCCGCCTCGGTGAGATGCTGCAGCAACTCGACCTCCGGGTTCGGGCCGCGCTCCAGTCGCCGGTAGAGCTTCAGGAAGTAGGCCCCATCTAGGATGGCCGCCGAGTTCGACTGCTCGCCGGTGAGCGGCTTGGCGACGGTCGGCGTGTGGGCGCAGACCTCCGCATCCGCGTGTCCCGCGTACGTGCCCCGCTCGGAATCGCGCGCCAGGCCGCTCGTCCACCAGTCGAAGAGCGCGACCCAGAAATCGGGCCCGCCCGCGGCGTCGTAGAGCAAGTGCCGCCCGTCCGGGACATCGAGCCACGCGAGCGCCGCTTGAGGGCGGATCGAGAACAGCGCTTGGCCCTCCGCCTCGGTGCGCACAGTGAGCGGCAAGAGGTAGGCGTCCGTTCGCCTCGGGCCGTCCGTTGGTTGCAGTGTCACGTCGAGCGTCACGAGGTAGACCAGCCACGGCGTCTCCACGAGCCGCACGGCATCGGCGAGCCCCACTGACACGATGCTACAGTCCTTCGCGCCGAACCACCGCTGGCGGCGGATGTACGCCGGGAGGGCGTCGAGCAGCGGCGCGTGCCCTGCCGGGTCGGGATTCGTCAGCAGCGCGTGGACGCCGTCGGGTGCGGCAAGAGCGGGCAGCGTGGCAGCGTGGTCATGGGCAGAGCGGGCTACAGCGGGATCGGACATGTAACAGGCTGGGGGAGGAGCAAATAATGTGAGCTGTACCTCACTCTAGCTCCCCTCCTAGACAGGAGGGGCCGAGGGTGGTTGACCGTACAGGCGTGGTGATGCACAGTGCTAGAATGGTCTACCCCCTCCCGCTGCGCGGACTCCCTCCCCGCCTTCGCGAGGACAGGCTCTGTCCAGGGGGAGAGCTTACGAGTGTGATACCAAGGGTTTTTGCCTGAGATAGACTGGACGGTACAGCATCGTCAGGACATCGTCTGCACGTAAAAGATGTGCGCGGGGAGAACGTGCGGATCGAGCTTGACGAAGTTGCGCGGGCCGGTCCAGAGGTAGCGTTCGCCGCCGAGCAGGTCCGTCACCCCATACGCCGCGTGCTCGTCGATGCCGAGTTCCCAGAGTGGCAGGTCGAGCCAGCCGGTCTGCGTGTGGTACGGGTCGAGGTTGACCACGCACAGGATCGTGTCGAGGCTCCCGTCGGCCCGCCGCGCCTGCTTCGAGTAGGCGATCATCTGCGGGTTGTCGATGTTGTGGAAGCGCAGGTTGCGCATCCGCTGGAGCGCCGGGTGGGCGTGGCGGATCTCGTTGACCCGCTGCATGATCGGCTGGAGGCTTGTGGGGTCGTGCCAGTTCCAGGTGCGCACCTCGTACTTCTCGTTGTCGCGGTACTCCTCGCGCGCCGGGTGCTGGTGGTTGTAGACGTGCTCGTAGGGCGGGCCGTAGATGCCGTACGCGCTGGAGAGCGTCGTCGCGAGGACGAAGCGCGCGACGTGCGCGGGGCGTCCGCCGTCGCGGAGGTAGTCGGTGAGGATGTCCGGCGTGTTCGGCCAGAAGTTGGGGCGGTAGTACTCGCCGACCTCCGTCTGGAAGAGCTCGCGGCAGTACTCCATCAGGCTCTGCTTGTCGTTGCGCCAGGAGAAGTAGGTGTACGAGTTGTTGTAGCCCAGCTTCGCCAGCGTGTACATCACCTTCGGGCGCGAGAAGGCCTCGGCGAGGTAGATCGTCTCTGGGAAGCGGTC
>JBCDFO010000441.1:0-3795 GCA_039177895.1 Bacteroidota bacterium | reverse complement strand
GGGTGGAGGCAGGAAGCGGGTGTCGATGCTAGTTTGTCGGGGTGCAGGCGTCGGATCCACGGTGGGCTGAGGTGAGGTAGAAGTCCCTCAAGCTAGCCGAGGTCGGGGCCTGCACCCTTTTCGGATAGGTCCTTAGTCGGAAGGTGGTAAGACAGATAGGCGTCTCGCCCGCGAAGGGCAATCACCCCTGGCGGTGGATTAGAGCGCAAGACACGCCAGAGGTCAGGCAACGTAAGGGCACTCACGCCCTCCGTCGGCGTGCAGCCGCGGGTCATGCCGCTAGCGCAACTCTGTCTATCTGGCTAACAGAATTACACAGAGCGCTCGAAATATAAATGGACTATGCCCCTGTTGGATGAGCTACTGAACGCCAGGTCGGTTGATATGAGTTTCCACCCCTCCTTCGACCTAGCGTCAATTCTATTCTGTATAAAGTCATCTTTCAAGTATCTATCCCACTCTGAGTCATGTCCGGCGTTGAATAATAGCTTGTCGATTTTATACGCGGCAGGCATGGAAGAAGGCGGCATAACAAGTACTTATGTGGAACGACGGCGGTATAACTGCACCTACGCGTGCGCTATGCCGACCGAGTTCAGCCTAACATACGCGACAGCGTGGTTAGGAGGACAGCGTCGAAGTAACTCCGCTTTTTCGCGTGCTATGCTGCGGGAACTAGGCCTGAGACCGGTACGCGTCGTTCGCATAGCACCTTCGCGGACGCCATGCCCGCAGCATCGTAGGTTCGTTCCTTGACCTGCGACTTAAGACCCGTGACCCACGACCCACGACCTACGACACGCCTCCGCGACGCCCTCGCTGCCACGACCACCCGTGGCGAGAAGGCGATGGGGCTCTTCCTCACGAACGGCTTCCCCGACCCCTCTGCCACGCTGCCCATCCTGCGCGCCGTCGACGCCGCTGGGGCCGACTTCATCGAGCTTGGGATGCCGTTCAGCGACCCGCTCGCCGAGGGGCTGCCCATCCAGGAAGCCTCGGAGCGCGCGCTGTCGCACGGTGTCACCATGGCTGATGCCTTCGAGACGGCGCGGGCCTTCCGCACGGAGAGCGAGACGCCGCTGCTGCTCATGGGCTACACCAACCCCGTGCTGCGCTATGGCGCGGGCAACTTCTGCCGCGATGCCGTGTCTGCGGGCGTGGACGGGCTCATCCTGCCCGACCTCCCGCCGGAGGAGGCCGACCTCATCGAGGGCGAGGCCCAGGCGGCGGGGCTCCCGCTCGTCTTCCTCATCGCGCCCAACACCACGGACGACCGCGTCCGCCTCGTCGATGCCCTCGCCAGCGCCTTCGTCTACGCCGTCTCCATCACCGGCCTCACCGGTACGGGCCTCGGCGACGCCGACCGGACGGACGCCTACCTGGCCCGCGCGCGAAGCCTCGTCGAAGCCAACCCGCTGCTCGTCGGCTTCGGGATCAAGTCGAACGAAGACGCGGTTCGGCTCACCGCACACACGGACGGCTTCATTGTCGGGAGCGCGCTCATCCGCGAGGCCGAACGCCTCTGGGACGACCCGTCGCTCTCGGACGCGGACCGCCTCGCGCAGATCGCCGACTTCGCGCGGCGGCTGAAATACGGCTGACGCCAATCCACCACATACCACCGTCTTTGTCCTGCTGAACTTGGTTCAGCATCTCAGCAGTCTCCCGCGGCATTGCAATCGTCTGCGATCCTGAAACGCCCCGTAGATCGTTGGGGGCAGGATGACAGAAACGGGAGCTTTCGCTTGCTCATGCCACTTCGCCTCCTTCTGCTCCTGACCCTCCTCGTGCCCTTCGTCGGGTGCGGGTCGGGCGAGCCCTACGTGCCGCAGGCGCGCGGGCTCGTGGGCGAGGTGATCGTGGTGACCGACTCCACGACATGGCGCGGACCCGTGGGCGAGGCGCTGCGCGAGGAGTTGGGGGCTTCGGTTGCGACGCTTAACCCGGTCGGCGGCGAACCCGCATTTGGGGTACGCCAGCAATCGCTTCAGCCGCAGTTCCTCAACGGGCTCAAGATGCAGCGCTCGGTCGTCTTCGCGGCGGCGCTCTCGGACTCAACCAACACGGCGCAGTTCATCCGAGCACGGCTGGGCGAGGGGACGGAAGCGGCCATCGGCGAGCAGGAGCCGGGCGCAGGCGTGATCGCGCGCGAGGACCTGTGGGCGCGCGGGCAGATGATTTACTACGCCACCGACACAACGCCCGAGCGCCTCGCCGAAGCAATCCGCAGCCGCGGTGAGCAGATGCGGGCCGACTTCGACCGCGTCGCGCTCGCCAATGAGGGCGTCGAGATGTACGACCGCGGGCGGCAGATCCTGCTCGAAGACACGCTCCTCGCCGACCACGGCTTCGCGGTGAACGTCCAGCACGATTACTTCGTCGCGACCGACTCGACCCTCACCCAAGGCTTCCTGTCGGACGGTCGCTTCCTCGCAGGCGGCGACCAGGCCCAACTCGTCTGGCTGCGGCGGACGCTCGTCGAGATCCAGCGCAACTTGCTCGTCTACTACGAGGACGGCGTCACAGCCGAGGACGCCGCTGCGCGCCTCCAGCCTGGCCGCCTCGTCCCGACGCTCGACGCGCTCACGAGCCGCTTCCTGCGCGGCGCGCAGAACGACAGCGCCTTCGTCTTCACCGAGCCCCGTATCTCCGTCGCCATCGACTCCACGACCATCAATGGCAACGCTGCTTTCGAAGTGCGCGGGCTCTGGCGGATGAACCTCTTCGTGCAGGGCGGACCGTTCATCGCCTACACGTTCTACGAGCCTGCGCAGGAGCGCCTGTACGTCATGTACGGCTTCGTGCTCGCGCCTGGCAAGGAGAAGCGCCGCTTCATCCGCCAGCTCGAAGCGATGGCACGCACGTTCCGCACCGCCGACGCGACCCCGACGGTCGCTGCCCTCCATTCCGCGCATCATCATAGCACGGCCCATCACGGGTCCGGCTAACACATGGGATGATGCGCTCGTTGTAGGTTCTCGCTGCGGGGTATCGTCCCCCGTCCTATCTCCGCGAGAACCCCGGCCATTCTACCAAGCTCATGGCAACCGCCCCCAAAACCATCTCCCGTCTCGCCAAAAACGGCGCGGACGACAGCCGCCTCCTCAGACTCGGCCTCCCCAAAGGCAGCCTCCAGGACTCGACGTTCGACCTCCTCGACAAGGCGGGCTTCTCCTTTTCGGTCCGCAGCCGTTCCTACTTCCCCTCCATCGACGACGACGAGTTAACCGCCATGCTCGTCCGTGCGCAGGAGATGGCGAAGTACGTCGAGGACGGCGTGTTCGACGCAGGCATCACGGGCCTCGACTGGATCGCCGAGACGGGTGCCGAGGTCCAAGTCGTCGAGAACCTCGTCTACTCGAAGGCGTCGATGCGGCCCGTTCGGTGGGTCCTCGCCGTGCCCAACGACTCGCCAATCCAGAGCGTACAGGACCTCCAGGGCAAACGCATCGCGACGGAGGTGGTGAACCTGACCCGGAAGTGGCTCGCAAGCAACGGCGTCGAGGCCGACGTCGAGTTCTCTTGGGGCGCGACGGAGGTGAAGGCCCCCGACCTCGTGGATGCCATCGTGGAAGTCACCGAGACCGGCAGTTCGCTGCGCGCCAATAACCTCCGCATCGCCGAGGTGCTGCTGGAGTCGAACACGCAGCTCATCGCCAACAAGGCCGCGTGGGAGAATCCGTGGAAGCGCCAGAAGATCGAGAACCTGGCGATGCTGATGCAGGGCGCGATCCGTGCCGAAGGCCAGGTCGGACTGAAGCTCAACGCGCCGCGCGCCGCCGTCCCTGAGATCGT
>JBCDFO010000440.1:0-3796 GCA_039177895.1 Bacteroidota bacterium | reverse complement strand
CTGGCTCGACGCGACCGTCTCAAAGCCCGCGCTCTGAGGCGCGCTCGGCCAGCGCCGTCTCCAGCGCTGCGATGAGCGCGTTGAGGTCGGCGCAGGCTTCGATGGCGTCGGCGCGGAGCAGGACCGTCGGGTGCAGGTCGTCTGGACCGCGATCGGTGAGGATCGCGGGCAGCGAAAGCCCGGCGAGGCTGGGGTGCACCTCGGCGATCTCGTCGCGGTGGAGGAAGACGACGGGAACGCCGAGGCCGTCGAGGGTCGCGCGCCAGCGGCGGCGCATCGCGAGCGGGCCGTGCGTGAGCGCGCAGAGGGGACACGCGTAGGTGGAGGGCGAGAGCAGCCGGTGCGCCGTGTGGAACGCTGCGTTGGCGAGGCCGCCGTCGGCGTTGTACGCGAGGAGCAGGCGCATGCGTGCGGGAGGGGTAGGGAGACGCGGCTCGTGGTGACCGCCTTGGTAGGACCAGAAAGAAACGATCCGGCACGTGCACCGGGAGCCTCACTGTGCCTGCACCTGCCGCAACCGTGTAAAACGTATGTCCGGCCGCTACGCGCGCCTTGCTCCCGCCTCTCCCAGTCGAAGCTCGTCCACGTCTCACCCCATGCAGCCCTTCGCCCTCGCCGATTTCTTCGCCCGATACGGAACGGAGGAGCAATGCCTCAGCGCGCTGCGGGCGCTGCGCTGGCCTCCCGAGGTCTACGACGGAGGCATTCCCTGCAAGAAGTGCGAGGTGGTGCGGCCGCATCACCTGATCGCCAGCCGCCGCTGCTACTCCTGCCAGGTCTGCGGCACCCAGGTCCGGCCCACCGTGGGCACCCTCTTCGAGCGCTCCCGCGTGCCCCTGCTCGACTGGTTCTACGTGCTCTACCTCGCCGCGCGCCTCCCCGAGCCGCCTTCCGCGAAGCAGATCCAGCGCGAGATCGGCGTGTCCTACCCGACCGCGCTACGGATGCGCCGCCGCATCCAGGCGAATGCTGAGGAGGCAAGCCAACTGGCCGCGCAGCTATTTCAGGTCGCTCTCCCCGAGGAGCCGTGAGCGCTCGGGCGGTTGCGCTAGAGAAAGCCGTTTCGCTATGGTCCACTGTCATCCTGAGCGTAGCCCACAGGGCGAAGTCGAGGAGCTTGCCCTCGCGAACGCGGGGGATCTCTGTCTACCTCGGCGCTTCACCGGCAACCTGGAAGCTGGTCCGCAGATCCTTTACTGGGGTGAACCTTCGGTTTGACTCGCTACGCTCGCTCAGGATGACGAAGACGATTCGGTGGCTGGGCGCAGTACCAGCACTCGGTCTTCTGGAAGCAGACGTTCGAGTTCGGTAGCCTCGATCCCCCTCGAACAGGAGACCAACCTGGTGCCACACGTCGCCGTCGCTCCTGCCATGTGCGATCTCGACCCCGACGACGCGCAACCCGCAAGGCCACTCAGCGCTGAGTGCTTGTGTATGCATACCAATCCGGATGGTGCCCTCCAGAACGTCGCCCAGCGCTACCGGACCACGGCCCGAAATCGTGAACAGATCCTCCACCTGAAAGCGTCCGCTCATTCGCCAGTACCCAGTTGCTTCGGCGTGGTGTCAGAGCCTTCGGGAAGCTGCTTCGGCGGCGTGTTCTGCTCCTGCACGAGCGTCCACGGCTCCAGGACCGTCTCGGGGAGGCCGTCGAGGAAGCGGGTGGGGCGAGCGAAGAAGTCGCCGGTGCGGCGGCGGCGCTGGAGCATCGGGTAGCTCACGAAGAGCTGCCGCTCGGCGCGCGTGACCGCCACGTAGAGCAGCCGCAGTTCCTCGTCGATCTCGGCGTCGGAGCCGAGGCTGTACTGCGACGGGATCACGCCATCGAGTGCCTGGATGAGGAACACGGTGTCGAACTCCAGGCCCTTCGCAGAATGGATCGTCGAGAGGACGAGCGGGGGTTCGTCCTCCAGTGCCGCCTCGGCGTCGAGCGCGGTGAGGTCGATGGGGTCGAGCGTGAGCGCTTCGAGGAAGTCGCCGCGGCTAGCGTAGCCCTCGGCGAGGCCCGCGACGTGGTCGAGGTCCTGCTGGCGTTTCGGGTGGTCCTCGGTGTAGGTCCGCGCGAGGATGGGCTCGTAGTAGCCGAGCAGCGTCTCTAGTTGCACAGGCAAGCCGTCATCGGAGGCCCGCAACGCCTGCAAGAGCGCGGCGAGGCGTTTGATCTCCTCCACGAAGCGCGGGCTCACGAACGGCGCGTCGAGCGTGTAGGGGTCCTCGGCTTGCGCGATCCACTCCACAAGCTGCGCGGCGGTCTTCGGGCCGATGCCATCGAGCAGCCGCAGCACGCGGTTCCAGGCGACGGCGTCGGCCGGGTTCTCGGCCACGCGCAGGTGCGCGAGCACGTCCTTCACGTGCGCGGCCTCGTTGAGCTTCAGCCCGCCGAACTTCACGAACGGGATGCGCCGCCGGTTGAGCTCCGTTTCGAGGTCGTACGAGTTGTAGCCACTCCGAAAGAGCGCCGCCATCCGGTTGAGCGGCGTCCCGCCCTCGCGCTCTTCCAGCACCACCTGGCAGACAAACTTGCTCTGCCACGCGTCGTCCGGGGCCTGCACGAGCGCGGGCAGCTCGCCGGTCTGCTTCTCGGTGAAGAGCGTCTTCTCGTACTTCTCCTGCGCTTGCTCCAGCACGCGGTTGGCGAGGTCGAGGATGGGCTGCGTCGAGCGGTAGTTCTCCTCCAGCTTGTAGAGTTTCGTGCCGTGGAAGTGCGTCGGGAAGTCGAGGATGTTGCGGAAGTCGGCCCCGCGGAAGCGGTAGATCGACTGTGCGTCGTCGCCCACGGCGGTGACGTTGCCGTGGACGGCGGCGAAGTGCCGGACGAGGTCGGCCTGCATCCGGTTCGTGTCCTGGTATTCATCGACCAACACATGGCGGCAGCCCGCGCTGACCTGTCGCGCGGTGTCGGGGTGCTGCTGGAAGAGGTGCTGCGTCTGAAGGAGGAGGTCGTCGTAGTCCATCAGCCCGTGGCGGCGCTTGTAGTCCGCGAAGGCCGTCTGGAGCGCGTCGAGGTCGTCGAGGTGGACGAGGAACTGCGGGTACTTCGCCTCGACCACGTCGTCGAGCCGCAGCGCGCGGTTGGCGGTCGCCGAGAACATCGCCTGGAGCGTGCGCTTCTTCGGGAACCGCTTGCGCCCCGAACCCAGCCCGCGCTCGGTGCGGATGAGGTCGATCACATCGGCGCTGTCCGTGGCGTCGAGGAGGGTGAAGCCCTTCGGGTAGCCGATTTTCTCGGCGTGGATGCGGAGGATCTGGAGGCAGAAGCTGTGGAACGTGCCGCCGCGCACCCGCTGCGCGCGCCCGTCGAGGAGGTCGGCGGCGCGGTTGAGCATCTCGCGCGCGGCGCGGCGCGTGAAGGTGAGCAGCACGATCTGCTCCGGCGGCGTGCCCGTCTCGATCAGATAGGCCACGCGCCAGACGAGCGTCCGCGTCTTGCCCGTCCCGGCGCCCGCGACGATGAGCGTCGGGCCGCCCGGGGCCGTCGCGGCGGCGTACTGCTGCTCGTTGAGGGCCCCGGCGTAGTCGAGCGTCAGCGCGGCCTCCGGCGTGGCAGGCGCCTCGGGCGTTGGGTCGGGCTTGAGAACGAAGCGTCGAGCCACGGTTTGGGATGGGAGAGCGTAGGAACGGAGGAGTGCAGGAGGGTACGCACACAGCCTCCGGGACGGTTCGCACGCCCTAAGACTACTCCTACGGCGGTGATCGTGCAGGCTAGGGGGTTGCCGAGGAAGTTCTCCCCCTAGACAGGGGGAGTCCGCGAAGCGGGAGGGGGTAGACCTGCCGAGCAAAAGGCATCCTCGTGCCT
>JBCDFO010000439.1:0-3809 GCA_039177895.1 Bacteroidota bacterium | reverse complement strand
TCGCTGAAGCGCTCGTACATCCGCACCGCGAGCACATCGCTGAGGTCGACGAAGTGAAGGCGGAGCCCTCGGCGCTTAAGCGTGCGCCCGATCTGCACGTCCTCCAGGATCTCGTCACGATGTACCTGGTGGGGCTCGTGCTCGTGGTACGCGTTCGCCTCGATCATCCAGCACTGCCCGTTGAGCGCCCCGATGCTGGCCGAGCGGGTCCGAGGAACGAGCGGCAGCGGCAGCGCGCTCAGGATCGAAAACGGAACGAGGCCCGTGAGGAGCGCCGCCGCGCCCGTGTCGTCGTAGCGAGGGAGCCCGCTCATGACGACGGGCGCAGCACCGTCGGAGCGCGAGCGGAATCGGGCAACGAGGTCACGCACAGCGTCCGGATGGCGCAGGCGGCTGTCCGCGTCGAGGAACACGTAGCACGAGCCAGAGGCTACCCGCGATGCCTGGTAGAGCGCGTGCGGCTTCCCGAGCCAGTCGGCTGGCGGGCCGTTCCCCTGGACGAGGCGCAGCGCATGCCCGGCGTCCTCGAAAGCGGGCAGGGCCTCCTGGAGCACAACCCACGTCCCGTCCTCCGACGCGTCGTCCACCACCACCACCTCGAGGTGCGGATACGTCTGCGCTGCCAGCGACGGAAGCAGGCGCTGCAGGTTGCCCTCCTCGTTGCGCGCCGGAATCAGCACCGACACAGTCGGCCAGCCCTCCGTCGGAGGCCAGTCATCGGCCGTCACGCGCGTTCGGCGGAGGTACACCAGGTTGGTGAGCAGGACGGCGAACAGGCCGCCGTGCAGCACCAGGAGTGCCGCCACCGCGATCTCGTGGAGGGTCAAGGCGGGTTCGTGAGGAAGTCGCGGAAGAGGCGCGGCGGGGCTTGCGCGAGCAACTGCTGGCGGACTTCCTCGGCGCTCGCGTGCTCCAGTTTGTGCATGGCGTACCAGGCCCACACGTCGGCTTCGAGGGTCGTGAGGCCGGGGTGCGGACTGCCGAGCAGCACCCGGCGCAGGTGCGTGAACCGTTGCAGCGCGGCGTTGAGGTCGCCGCCGAAGAGCGCGGGCTTGTAGAGCAACGCCTGGCCGTCTACCAGCAGCACAAACGGCGCGTCGGCGTCGAGCGACTTGGCACGTTCGAGCAGGGCCTCGGAGCGCTTGCCGTACGACGGAATCTTCCACGGCGGAGCCTCCGCGACGCGGTACGCCCAGAGCGCCGAGAGGAGGGCGTACTCCCGCGCCGAGGTTGCCTCGTCGGCGTCGGGCAGGTCGTCGAGGAACGCCTCGTCCTGCGTGACCGGATAGAGGCGGTAGCGCCCGAGCAGCCGCTGCTCCAGCGACGTCGCCCGCGCGTAGAGGCGCTTCATGCCGGGCACGTCGCGCGATGCGTAGAGGACGGCGAGCGAGTCGGAGAAGGCGGCGAAGGCCAACGCGGGCGAGGGAGCGGAGAGCAGGGGGGCAGGCTCCCTTGGGTCCGGCTCCGGTGACGGCGTCGGCATCGACAGCGTCAAGATCAAGACCAGCAGAGCAAGCATGAGGCGGACGATGCGGGTAGCGCTGGAAGAAG
Source organism: Bacteroidota bacterium (assembly GCA_039177895.1). GTDB lineage: Bacteria > Bacteroidota > Rhodothermia > Rhodothermales > Rubricoccaceae > JBCBEX01. Next base: position 2,258 of record JBCDFO010000439.1, on the reverse strand, counting down.
GCTCGCGGCACAGTTTAGGACTCGGCGCGACGAGTTCGAGGACGCGCCAGCCGAAGAAATCGTGAGGGCGCGCTGCTGGGCCGACCGAGGCTCGGCGGTGCGAGATTACGCAAAGCGTTCGAGGAAGCCTCGAAGCGGGGTCAGGTCCCAGCGCTCGGCCGGGCTGCGCGTTCCCTCAAGCAGTACCCGTTGAGCCGCCGCAGTGACGGGCGGCGTCACGTCCTCGTTTTCCACAACGAACGCGGGAGGACGTGCAGCACGGAGGAGATCGAGCAGCGTGTCCAGGCGCTCGGCTTCGTCGCCAGTAGGGGCGTCGTGTGGGGTGCCGCCCGCGAGGAGTGCCACGGGGCGGTCGGCGTCCCACCACGTCAGCCGCAGCGCCACGGGCCACCAGACGGCGTAGGGGAGCAGGCGCGCAATCCGCTGGAGCCCGCCCGTCGCGATGGGCCCGATGCCGGTGTCAGGCGGGCGCTGCTCACCCTCGGGGAAGAGAATGAGCGCGGTCTCGGGGACGGTTCGCATGCGCCGTGCGGTCTCTCGGATCGTCTGGGCGCGGCGGCGCGGGTCGTCGTCGGGGAAGGCGAGCGTGCCGAGCGGCGCGAAGAGCGGGATGCGGTCGTGGTCCCGCATCCAGACGAGCGGCGGACGACGCAGGTGCTGGGTGAGGAGCCACCAGAGGAGGTAGCCGTCGAAGAAGCTGTGGTGGTTCGCGTAAAGGACCACCGGACGCCCGTCTGGCAGCGGCGGCGGCCAGGCCCCGACCCAGCGTACCGACCGGAAGCTCGACCGAAGTGAGCGCCGGATCAGCCCTGCCACGCTGCGACGGACGGCCCGCGCTGCGAGCGACTGGTTGGAGGACGTGGTGGGGACGTACACAGCTCAGCCGTCAGCCCGCTCGTTTGCTTCCCTGAGAGCCGCGTTGACGCGGACGATGACCGAGTCGTAGACGCCGCGCAGCCGCGGGGCATCCGCCGCGTAGGCGTCGAGCGCGTCCGCGAAGGCGGCCGAATCGAGGCCGTGGCGCGAGAGGAGCACCTGGCGGAGCGAGTCCACGTGGAGGGCGCTGTCCCCATAGAGTTCGCGGCGGCCGTCGAGCAGGTGCAGGTCGGTCAGCGCGGCCACCATTGTGCTGTCCGGCACGTCCGAGCCGGGAGCGTTTTCCCGGCATCCCGCCAGCGCGACAAGGAGCAGCAACCCGAGTAGCACCCCGACCAGACCCACGACCCGTGCCCCGTGCCCCACGACCTACTCGACCTCCATCCGCAGCAGGTGCGCCGCGTACGTCTTGCCCTGGGCATCGAGCTTGAGCGAGACGGTGCCTCCGCCGCCGAGCGCGCCGTGCAGCAGGAAGTTGAGCGCGTGCAGGTTGGGCAGCTCGAAACGCTCCACCTTGCCGGTCACCATCGGTCCGAAGTGCGCCTTCACGCGCTCGGGTGTGAGGAGCGCTTGGAGGGTGGCGTAGTGCTCCGGCGCGCGGGCGATGACGCCGACGTTGACGGCGTCGCCCTTGTCGCCGGAGCGGGCGTGCGCGAGGTCGAGGAGTTTGGTGGGTGGTCCCTGGTCCTTGGTCATTGGTTGGCGCTAATTCTCGGTGCCGTTCTCGTAGTGATAGTGCTCCTGAACTCCGCTCGAAAAACCTCCGACGAATCTGGGGTTGTCTATCTTGGTGTCGAATTTCCCAGGAGGGAATGCTCCGACTTCGTAGCCCCAGTCCATAACGCTTTTGTCAATGGGATAGGCCGTGAGGGTCCCGCTAAGCCGATGCTTTGTGATCCAGGCTTCGGCGCGTGCGCGGGTGGTAAACACGCCGCCCGGAAACGAAGACCGAGCGGCGTTGAACACCCATACGTGCGGATCAGGAAGCATGGCGCAAACTTACGCCCATGCTACCATGGCTGAGCCACCGCCTACCAAGGACAAATGACCAAGGACGAGGGACCAGCCCCTACGGAATGATCTTGTCGATCGGATACTCAATGATCCCCTCCGCGCCGAGTCGCTTCAGCTCAGGGATGATCGTCCGGACGGCACGCTCGGCGATGACCGTCTCGATGGCGACCCAGCCTTCGGTAAAGAGCGGCGAGATCGTCGGGTTGCGGAGTGCGGGGAGCGTTTGCACGATCTCAGGGACGGCGGCGCGCGGCGCGTTGAGCTTCAGTCCGACCTGGCCTTCGGCACGGATCGCGCCCTGCATCAGCATCGCCAGGTTCTCGATCTTCTGGCGCTTCCACGGATTCTCCCACGCGGCCTTGTTGGCG
>JBCDFO010000438.1:0-3831 GCA_039177895.1 Bacteroidota bacterium | reverse complement strand
CGCGGTCGTCGGCGCGGGGGCGGCCCATCTTTTTAGGAGGCGGCAAGTGGGGCCGAATAGCCTCCCACTGCGCCTCGGAGAGTCGGACGGTGTTCATGCCCCGAAGCTATCACGTCCGCCCACTTTTGCAATAGCCTCTAGGTTTCTTCTGACTAGTATCGTGATGGGATGGCTTTCGCCAAGCGAGCGACTTGCATCGTCTAGCGTATCGTAGTACAGAATTCGAGCCTCTGCAAGATTGCCGCGTCTGTCTAGTAAGCCAGCAAGGTTGATAGCACAGCGGAGAGTATCCGGGTGGTCTTTTCCAATACTAGCCTTGTATTTGCCAAGAAGCTGGCGGAATACTGGCTCCACTCCTGAGTAGTCACCTAGCTGAAATCGAATGAAGGCTACGTTATTGGCTGCGAGAAGAGTTCTTGGATGGTTCTCTCCAAAAGTATCCTGGTATCCGGTAAGCGTGCGCTGAAAAAGTAGCAAAGCAGATTTGTAGTCCTTGATCTCCAGATAGTAACCACCGAGATTGCCAGCAGATAGTAGTGTGTCAGGGTGTTCAGGTCCTAGGATTCGCTCTCTCCTCAGTAGTGCCTGCAGTATGAAAGGCTCTGAAGCAGTATAGTCTCCGCGTTCTAGCAAGAGGCTCCCAAGATTACTGACCGTCCTCAGGGTGTCTGGATGGTCTCGCCCTAGTATGAACTCATATCTACTGAGTGCGCTGCGATATAGAGGCTCGGCTTCATCTAAGTCTCCAAGGTCATGGAGGAGATTGGCGTAGTTGCTTAATGATAGAAGTGTATCGTGATGATCTTTTCCTAGAAGAGCTATACGTCTAGAAAGAACAAGGTGAAATACAGGCTTGGCATCATTTAAGGCGCCGCGCATCTGGAGGGTATATGCCAGATTATTCATTGAAGAGAGCGTTGCAGGATGATCTATCCCAACTTCAGCCTCTAAAATACTTAGAATATCTTCCCTTAAGGGTTGGAGTACTGACCATCTTGCAGCATGATAAAGAGGGTCTTCAGCTCCTGAGTACCAATTGATAAATACCCTCGGCTCCAACAACACCTGCTGATGCTCGAAAGCCTCTCGGAGCGCTCGTTCATCTTCCTCAGTCACGGCGCGCACGTCGATAGCATCGAGGATGGTGGTGGCCTGTGCGAGTAGGTGCTCGTGCACACGGCGGCGCTCGTCGAAGTCGTCAGCGTGCTCTAGCGCCTTGCGGACGAGGTCGTGCAGCGCATAGCGGCCCGGCTCCGGCTCCTCCACGAACGAGAACGCCCGCAGCCGCTTTAGCCCGTCGGCAGTAGCAGGGTAGCCTGTGCCGAAGGTCTGCATCAGATCGCGGTAGCGCACGAGGTCGAACGTCGAGCAGACGGAGAGCTTGTAGAGTGCGGCCTCCTGCTCGTCGGTGAGGTAGTGGAGAAAGCGCCGCAGCAGTTGGTCGAGGTTGGCGTCGAACTCGTCGAGGCGCGGCGGGCGGCCCTCAGCGCGGCGGATGGCCTCATAGGTGTCCACGGCCAGGTCGAGGTAGAGCGGCACGCCCTCGCTCTGCGCGATGATGGTGGCGCGCACGTCCGGCTCCACCACGCCCGCCGCGCGCAGGAAGTCCCCGGCGTCCTCGGGCGCGAGGCTCCCCACGAGGTGCTGATCGATCATCGCGCCCCACGAGGCGTCGCGGTCGCGCCAGCGCAGCTTCTGCCGCCCCGCTATGGTCACGAGGACACCGTCGAGGTGGCCTGCCCACTCGCGCACCCAGTCGTCGGGCGCGGTCCCGCGTACGCCGCCGCCGTCGCTCGCGCCGAGCGCCTCCAGGGTGTCGAGAAGCAGCACCGCACGGCGGCCCGGCTCCTCGGCCAGCCACGCCTTCACGTCGGCGGCCCAGAAAACGTAGAGCCAGTCCACCACCTTGTCCGCATCGTCCAGCGCGGCGATGCGGCGCAGTTCCTCCTGCCCGCGCTTGTGCCAGTAGGTCTGGAATACCTTCCGCGTCTTGCCGAGCGCCCGCGGAATCTTCGAGACTAGCCCGAGGCCAGGGATCTCGGCGGCGGCGTCCACGAGGTCGGCCAGCATCTCGCCCTCCTCCAGAAACCGCAGCTCCGACTTCGAGAGCGGGAGGTGTGGGTAAGCGAGGCTCCAGTAGTGCGCGAACGCGATGTCGAACGAGAGGAACGGGACGCCCTGCCGGTGGAGGTCGGAGCGCGCGCGGACGAGCGCCGTCGTCGGGAGCCGGCTCTCGGGGTCGGTGAAGTCCACGCGGGCGTGTACCGCTGGAGGCAGACTGGCAGGCCGCTCCTCGCGCAGGCGGCGGCGCAACTCACGGATCAGCGCGCTCTTGCCGATGCCGCCGACGCCGTAGAACATGAGCACGCTGTGCCGGTCGGGCGTGAGCGTATCCAGTGCTGTCTCAAACCCTGTGATGAGCGCCTCGCGACCGACAAACTTTCGCCCAACCGGTTCAGGATCGCTGAGGCTGACGGTGATCTGAGGCATAGCACGACGGACGAAGGTAGCGTGAGCCCAATAGGTAGACGTTAGCCTTCGGAAAGGTCCGGGCATGCCGTTCACCGCTTGTCATCCTGAGCGAGCGCAGCGAGTCGAAGGATCTGCGGGCCAGCTTCCAGGCCTTGAGCGAAGCGCCAAGGCGGACAGAGATCCCCCGCCGTCGCGGGGGCAAGCTCTTCGACTTTGCAGCCGATGGCTGCTACGCTCAGGATGACAGCTAGGGCAGAGAACGCGCGTACGGCCAGTCAGCCCCAGCCTGCGAGGAGCACGTAGGCGGCCAGGCTCACCCACGTCCCGACGAGCAGCCAGAAGACGACGGGGTTGCGGCGCCGCTCGACGACCTCGATGAAGTGCGTTGCGCCAAGGCGCACGTCGGCGAGGGCCCAGAGCAGGAAGAGGACGCCCCAGACCCAGTCGAGGCCGAGCACGACGGCCACCACGATGAAGACCAGGCCCAGTAGGGCTTTCCATTTCACGCCGCTGCTCGTGGCTGCGTGGTCGCCTGAGGTGTTCGTCTGCGTAGCCCACCCGATCACGTAGAACGCTGCCTCCTGCGTGTCGTACGCGAGGCGCGCCTCCTGCTCACCCAGGCGCTCTGAGGCGACGACCTGGCCGCCGGCTCGCTCGATCCGCGTGGTGGCCTGGTCGAGGTCGTCCACGGCGAAGTAGACGCCCCAGTATTCCTTGTCGCCCTTGACCTTGTTGGGCGTCACCCGCACGCCTGCGACTACCGCACCATCCTCTGCGATCCATTCGTGGCGGTCCGGCGCAGCCGTGGCTCGGAGCGTCCAGCCGAAGACGTGGCCGTAGAACGCCTGCACGCGCTCCAGGCTCGACACGTGGAGTTCGTGCCAGGCCGGGAGCCCGTGGCAGTGCTGCTGGCTCGTCGCGAGTTGGTAGCCCTCGTAGCAGGTAAACCCAGCCCCAGCAGGGTCCCGAATCAACGCGACGCGTCCGCCTCCGGGAGCCTCCTTCGGGTGCACCTCGATCCGTCCCCCATGGGCCTCGGCGGTCTGCACGGTCGCCTCGATATCGGAGACGCGGATATACGACATCCAAAACGACGGCATGCCTATTTGCTGGAACCGCTCAGGCATGGGGTAGAGCCCAGCCCTCGGCTCCCCCCCCGCGTGACCGACTACGTAGTCGTCGGTGAGGGAAGCGTAGTTCCACCCGAGGCTTACCGCATAGAAACGGCTCGCTTCGGCGAGGTCAAACGTGGAGAGATCGGTCCAGACAAACACAGACCACGTACGGCGAGGACGGGAGGAGAAGGAAGAAACGAATCGCCTACGGTTCGAGGGGATCGTCAGTCAGGGGCAACCGCCT
>JBCDFO010000437.1:0-3832 GCA_039177895.1 Bacteroidota bacterium | reverse complement strand
CGACGATGGTGGCGCTCTTGCGGTAGGACTTCCCGGCGGTGAGGCCGAGGTCCTGCATGCCGTAGAGGACGCGCCGCTGGACCGGCTTGAGGCCGTCGCGCACGTCGGGGAGCGCGCGGCTGACGATGACCGACATCGAGTAGTCGATGTAACTCGACTTCATCTCCTGCTCGATGTCGATGGGGATGATGCGTGGGGCTTCCATAAAACGCTGGGCAGCCGGACCGTTGGTGGGAGAGAGGTGGCGGAGCAGACCTCGAACGCGCCTCACGCGCGCGCGTGCCTAAATAAGGTGAAAGGTACGAAAAACGAGCGGGATCTGCGTAGCCTGGGCCCCTGGCCGCGTTGGCTCCCCACTCCATTCAGCGGCCGTGATGGTGGACCGTTCTTTCGTCCAGTTCTCGTTATTTCTTAGTCTAGCCGAACCGCTGCTCCAACCGGATAAGGCCCTGAAGCGCCGGCTCGTAGGATGGATCTCGGGCCAGAGCGTCCCGGAAGTTCTGCGCAGCCGCTCTCACGAAAATCGTGTGGGTCCCATGCCCCGACGACAGCATGCCAAGCCAGAAGTGAGGCTCGGGGTTCTCGGGTTCCCACCGTGTCCAATCCAGCACGGTCGGTTCGATGAGGCGACGGACGAGCGGGTAGGGGAGAAGCAGCATGCCGTCGGAGGGTTGCTGGCCTTCGAGGGACTGGCGCAGCACCCAGCCAACGAAGCGCTGGCGCCTTAGAAAAGGCTCCTCCGACAGCCTACCGGCTAGGTCTGCGACGTGAGCCAACGCCTGCTTTCTGAGGCCCTGCTCGCGAAGCTGACAGTACGTCGCATACGCATCGAGAGCCTCGTCGCCGCTCGCATCGGCAGCGGTCCTACGGAGGGCATCAATCATCCCCTTGCGCCAATAGTGCATGGCTGCCTCGTCAGAGGACCTACGGGCCCGAAGCGCGCTTCTACTCCGTCGCGCCCTCGGCCACGAGGTAAGCCGCGATCTCGGTGTGTCCGTAGCGCTGCGCCATCCCGAGCGGGGTCCGCAGCTCGGGTGCGGCCGAGTTGCCGCCCCAGGCCGCTTGGTTAACATCGGCACCGGCCTGCACGAGAAGCCGTACGATGGCGATGTGGCCCTCCGCTGCGGCGTTGATGAGCGGCGTCTCGTCGCCCTCCACCAGCGCGTTCACGTCCGCCCCCTCGTCGATCAGGTAGGTGACGATGTGCGACCAGCCCGCCCCCGACGCAGCGATGAGCGGGTTGCCGTCTCCCTCGATGCCTAGGTCCACCGACGCGCCTGCCTCGACCAGGAGCTTTACCACGGGTAGGAAGCCGCCCTCTGCTGCAGCAATAAGCGGCGAGCCCTCCATCGGAACGGTGCAGTCGGGATCGGTGCGTTCGAGCTGGTGCTGGATCTTGTCCCTGTCCACGCTCTGTACGGCCTCGATCAGTGCCTCGCAGGCGTCGTCCGTAGGGGTTGCTGCGATGGCAAGGCTGGGGGCGAAGAGGGCAAGGGCGAGGGCAACGCGACGCATCGGAGGCAAGAGGAAACCAGGGGGAACACAGAGATCCTTCGGACGAACCGCGCCTCGAAATGGTTACACCAGAGACCGCTCGCCTACTGCGGCGACCATGCCAGCACGAATACCCGGGCGTCCGGCGTGATGCGCACCGCTGGCGCAGGCAGCCGGGCGATGCTGAGCCCGTTGCGGAGCACGTCCCAGAAGCGCCCCTCGAACGGGATGATTTCCGGACCGATGTCGAGGCCGACATACACGTGGCTCTCGGTCAAGAAATTGATCTCGTTTAACCCGCGCGCGCCATAGCCAACGGTGACGCCGAGCCACTCGGGAAAACCGACTCCGGGGGCGAGGCGGTCGAGGTTGGCGACGAGCCAGTAGGTCTGGCCCTGGTAGTCGTCGATGAAGTTCTTGTCGGCCCAGCCGCTGTTGACATAGCTCAGCTTGACGCTGAACGGCTGCAGGGCAGGGACGTACGGCTTCGCGGACGCGAACGCGATGCCGGCGACGTTGAACGCGAGGTCGCCTGGCGAGAAGCCCCAGCGCGGGCCGAAGCCGTCGAGGATCTCATAGTAGGTCGAGTTGGCGAACGCGAGGCCCGCGCCCCAGAGCGCCGCGTCGCGCTCGGAGAGGCCGCTCCAACGCATTGACGAGCGGTAGAGCCGCGTCCAGAAGTCGTTGACGGCGAAGTGGCCCAGCTTGTCGGCCCAGCGAACGTAGTCCCAGTCGTTCTGGATTTTCCAGCGGGTGCGCTCCTCCCACCAGCGCCGCCGCTGCGAGTCCATCGCCGCGAAGGCCCCGACGGCGCTCGCCCCCACGATCAGCCCGACGCGCCAGGGCCGCACGCGCGTCGGAGCTAGGTTGGCGGTGCCTGCCGAGTCCTCCCGGGCTACCGAAGGCTCGAGCAGCACGACCGAGCGCGGCGAGGCATCCCGGTCGGGAGACTGGGAAGGGAACGCCAGCGAAGGGGGCAGCCAGGGCACTGCATCCGGAGAGCGGGCCCCATCCGAAAGGGCCGCGTCCTCCAAGAAGGCTGGAGCGACGCCCACGCGAGCATGCTGCGCGCTCGCAGGGAGCACAGCGAGCATCGCTACGAACAGGATGAAGACGCCAGCGCGCATGGAGCAGCGGAAGGAAATCAACGAGACACCAAGGTAGGCGCTGCGAAGAGGCGAGACGGGTAAAGCCTACGCAAAGGCCGCGTCGAAATGTCGGAACATCCGGGTAGGGGTATCAGGTAAACCCCGATGTGTGCAACTATCGTGCGAGGCTCGTACCTTGGCGCGGCGCAGGCTGCACATGGTGTTGCGGGACTCCTGGCATGCGTCCCCCAACGGTGCGTTCCTCCCCACCTATTTCCCCGGTACGATGCGCGACGGTACGCGTATGGCTCCTTCTACTACCTCCGACACAGCCGCCTCCGAGGTGCGGCATGTCCTGCTCGTGGACGACCACCCAGTCGTTCGCCAAGGTCTCATTCGCCTTGTCAACCTCGAAACTGACCTTGAAGTAGTCGCCGAGGCGAATGGGGCCGAAGAGGCGCTCGCCGCTTTGGAGAAACACCGCATCGACTTGGCCGTGGTCGATATCACCCTCGAAGGCGTGAGCGGGCTCGAACTCGTCCGGCAGATCCGCGAGCGCTACGACGGCGTCCGCGTGCTCGTCCTCTCGATGCACCACGAGCGCTTCTACGCCGAGCGCGCGCTCCGGGCCGGAGCGCAGGGCTACGTCATGAAGCAGCGTGCGCCCGCCGAGGTCATCGAGGCCATCCGACGCGTGCTCGAAGGCGACCTCTACCTGAGCGAGGAGCTTTCGGACGACCTCCTCCGCCGCGCCGTCGAGGGCCGCGCTGGGGCGAGCACCAACCCCGCCGAGGTGCTCTCCGACCGCGAACTCGAAGTGCTCCAACTCATCGGGCAGGGCGTCCGCACGCGCGACATCGCCGACCGGCTGAGCCTGAGTATCAAGACCATCGAGTCGTACCGCGCCAACATCAAGCGGAAGCTCGATCTTCAGAACGCAACCGAGCTGGCGCACTATGCCTTCGCGTGGGTCCAGGCGACGAGCGACCCGAACAACGCGGGCAGCGAAATGCCAATGCCGCCGAGCGAGCGTCCAGCTGAGTAGGCACACGGACATTGACGCGAGGACGAACGCGTCAGCGTGGGCGAATGGCAACGGGAGAGAGACGGCCTAGCTCCGTATCTTGGAGCTAAGCGCTTCCACTCCCCCGTTTTCGACCCCGCTCTATGAATCGCCGCACGAAGATCGTCTGCACCCTCGGCCCGTCCACCGACCAACGCGAGACGATCCGCGCGCTCATCGGGGCCGG
>JBCDFO010000436.1:0-3844 GCA_039177895.1 Bacteroidota bacterium | reverse complement strand
GCGTGGACGTGCAGCGCGAAGACGAGGTGCTCACTGTAGTACCAGTCGCGGCGGAGGTAGACGACCTTCAGCAGGAACGCGAACAAGGGCAGCAGCAGGAACATCACCGTCGGGATCTGCCGGATGGTGCTGCGCAGCAGGTCCGCGACGGCGGCGCGGCGCTCGTCGTCGGTGCGGGCGGCCCTGAGACGCTCGAGCGCTGCGCCGCCGCTCGCCCAGGCAGGCAACCCCACGTCCACGTAGAAGTCGTCGTCTGGAAATAGGAAGTCGGCGGCCACCTCGATGCTTGCAGGCTGGATGAGGCTGTCGGGCGGGAGCGACGCCAGGTAGTCGCGCTGCCAGGCCAGGTGTCGCGCGCGCCGCGACCTGCTCGCACGCAGAAGACTGTCGAGGTCCTCCTCGGCCTCGTCCAATACGTCAGCGGCCGTGCTGTCCGCCCCGTCGAGTACCGCACGCAGCGAGTCGACCACCGCCCGTTGCGCTTCGACTGCCGCCGTGCGCTCCGCCAGGGCGCTGTCTAGCTCCGCAATGCGGGCCGCCGCCGTGATAGTTGTGTCCGCTGCGGCAACAGGTTCCAGCCCCGTGCTCGATCCGACGGGATCCAGGACGTTGACGAGGAAGAAGAAAAGCAGCGTCGCGAGGAGGTAGAGCCGCAGCGGGCGGACGAAGCGCGTCCGGCGGCCGTTGAGGTAAACGCGTGTGAGTCGGCCGGGGAGCAGGAGCTGCGCCAGCGTCCGCCAGAGTCGTCCATCGATGCCTAACACCTCCGCCGCCGTCTCGATGACCACGCGGTGGACGGGCTGCCGCAGCGGCTGGTCCTTCTGCCCGCACGCGGCACAGTACGGCCCCACGAGCGATGCCCCGCAGTTGGCGCACGAGGCGGGAGCCGCCGGCACGGAAGGTTCCGGCGGCTCGTCAGGTTTGGTGGTGTCGATCGCGTCGGGTGTACTCATAGCGACCACAGGTGAGGCAACACGCTCAACCTACCGCCTCCCTCCTACCGCGGCAACCTCCGCGCTCAGCCGACCTCGTCGTACTCGGGGCCTCCGCCTTCGACCTGCCGGAGCCGCGCAAGCACGTGCGCCATGTCGCCCGGGAGTGGCGCCTCGAAGTCCATCGCTGCGCCGCTCTCGGGGTGCTCAAAGCCGAGCGTGTGCGCGTGGAGCGCCTGCCGAGGCAGCACGGCGAAGAGATTGGCAATGAACTTCGCGCGGCTGCCGACCGCCGTGCCGTAGACGATGCGATCACCGTCGTAGGTGCGGTCGCCGAAGAGCGGGTGGCCGAGGTGACGCGCGTGGACGCGGATCTGGTGCGTGCGGCCCGTCTCCAGGCGGAAGCGGCAGAGCGCCGTGTGGGTGTGCGCTTCGAGCGTTTCCAGGTGCGTAATCGCGAGCTTGCCCTTCCCCGGCTTGACGACGGCCATCCGCTTGCGGTCGCGCGGGCTGCGGCCCAGCTCGGTCTCCACGCGCTGCACGGGCGGACCGGGGACGCCCCACACGAGCGCGAGGTAGCGGCGGCGCGTCGTCCGGGCGGCGAACTGCTTGGCGAGGTGGCTCAGCGCCGCGTCGGTCTTCGCGACCACCATCAGCCCCGTCGTGTCTTTGTCGAGCCGGTGGACGAGGCCGGGGCGCACGACCGGGTCGCCCTCGAAGCGGGGCCCGGCACCCTGCGTGGCGAGGCCCACGTCCTCGTCGTCCTCCTCCTCGATGTCGCCATAGGCGAGCGGCCCGGCACCGACGTGATGCAAGAGCGCGTTCACGAGCGTCCCCGAGCGGTGCCCGTAGGCCGGGTGCACGACCATCCCCGCAGGCTTGTTGACGACGAGTAGCGTGTCGTCTTCGTAGACGATGTCGAGCGGGATCGCCTCGGGCGTGAGATCGATGGGCGGCGGCCGGAGCACCTTCGCCACGAGCCGGTCGCCGGCCTGCACGACGGTCGAGGGCTTCGTCACGACCTGGCCGTTGACCGTCACGCGCCTGTCCTTGATGCCCCGCTGCACCTTCGACCGGGTGACGTTGGGGAGGAATCGGGTGAGGTAGACGTCGAGCCGCGTGTCGGTGACCTGCCCTGCCGGGACGTCTAGGACGACCTCCTGCTCCACACGTTCGTCGTCGCGCGTGCGCTCGTCGTCGTTGCGGTTGGGCTGCGGGGGCGCGTCACTCATCCGTCGTCGCGGTTGGCGTCCTCCTCCTTTAGCAGCTCCACCACACGCCGTGCGGTGTCGAAGCCGTAGCCACGCCGGAGGAGGAAGTCGTACGTCTTCTTCGTGCGCTTACGTGGGTCGGACTCGCTGGCGAGCCGGTCCCAGCGCTTGCGCCCGTGGCGGAGGGCCGTCTCGACGAGGTCGTCGGGCTCCGCGAGGTCGGCCAGCGCCGCGTCGATGTGGCGGCGGTCGAGGCCGCGCTTCATGAGGTCCGAGCGGATGCGCTGCGGGCCGTAGCCGCGCCCCGAGAAGCGCCCCTTGGCGTAGGCGTGGGCGTAGGCCGCGTCGTCGAGGTAGCCAAGCTCTTCCATCCGCGCGATTGCCGCCTCGATGGCGGGCTCGCCGAAGCCGGTGTCGCGGAGCTTACGGCGGAGCTCGCTGGAGGTCCGCGCCTTGTAGCTGAGCACGTCGAGCGCCTTGCGCCGCGCACGCAGTTCCTCGTCGCGCACGAGCAGCGCCTCCTGCTCGGCCACCGTAAGCGCTCGGCCCTTCCGCAGCCCTTCCGTGACCGAGAGGTCTTTCGTCAGCCCGAACGCAAACGCGTCGTCGAGGTAGACCGAGACACGGTCGGTGTTCTTCTGCTGCTGCACCAGCCGGGTCACGGTGCCCGCCTTCAGCGGCGGGCGCTCAGGCTCGTCGGCAGCATCAGGACGGCGGCGGGGGCGGAAGCTCACGGTGAGGCGGTGAGGCGGTGAGGCGGTGAGGCGGTGAGGCGGTGAGGCGGTGAGGCGGTGAGGAAAGCAAACTTGTCTTGGGTACGGCGGCAAGCTTGTGCGCGCTCCCTACTCTTTACCCTTAACTCTTCACTCCCCATCCCGTCGGAGGAGTTGACGGCGCACCAGGTTCAGCGCGGCCATCGTGGAGAGGCGGATGTTGAGCGCGCGGTTCTGCGCGAGTTGCAGGCGGACGGCGTAGGTACCGGCATCGTCGGCATACGCGAGCCAGAGCGTGCCTACGGGCTTCCCAGGCGTGCCGCCGCTTGGCCCCGCGACGCCGCTCGTGGAGACCGCGACGTCGGCTCGGGTTCGCGCGCGGATACCCTCGGCCATCTGCCGGACGACGGGCTCGCTGACGGCCCCATGCTCGTCGAGCGTGGCAGCGTCCACACCCAGGAGGTCACGCTTGACGGAGTTGCAGTAGGCCACGACGCCGCCGCGGAGGTAAGCCGAGGCTCCCGAGACTTTGACGAGTTGCTCCATCACCCGCCCACCCGTGCAGCTCTCCGCCACCGCGAGCGTGAGGCTGCGCTCGGCCAGCATCGCGCCGACGATGGCTTCGAGCGTGTCGTCGCCCTCGCCGTAGATCGCGTCGCCGAGGCGGTCGCGCACGAAGGCAGCGAAGCGGTCGAGGCGGGCCTGGGCCTCGGCACGGTCGTCGCCCTTAGCGGTGAGGCGGAGGCGGACGCCGCCCGCCCCAGGGAGATAGGCGAGGCCGAGGTGGTCCCCGCCCTGATCGTGAGCGCCCAGGAACGGGATGAGGTCGCCCTTGTCGGCCCCGAGTTGCTGCGCGAGCATCGTCTCGCCGTAGCCGACCGTCAGCAGCGTCCGGTGCAGGATCACGAGGCCGTCGTGCGCCGCGCGGAGCTTCGGCAGCAACGCCGTCTTCGTAATCGCCTCCATTTCATAGGGCACGCCCGGCATC
>JBCDFO010000435.1:0-3865 GCA_039177895.1 Bacteroidota bacterium | reverse complement strand
TGGTTGGGCGGGAGGAAGCCGTCGAGCGGGTCGAAGGGCAGGTCGCCCGTGCTGCGGTCGAGCGTGGTGAAGCGCCACGTCACGATGCCGGTCGCCTCCGCGAGCGCGGCGGTGATGAGCACCTCGAAGCGGTCGTCCTCCAGCACCACGCGCGTCGAATACGCCTTGCGGCCGGGCGGCACGGGCACGCGGCGGTCGCCAAAGGTGACGTCCCCCAACTCGAACGAGTCGAGGTCGAGCACGCGCGTGTCGAGGGTGTCGCGGATGAGCACCTCCTGCGCCGGGGCCGAGGCGTCGGGCATGTTCTCGAAGCGGATGAGGTAGGGAAGTGGCTCCTCCGGCGTGATGAAGCGGTCCGCCCCGACGCCGAGCAGGCCGAGCTTGTCGTTGGGGTCGGCGGACGTGAGGACCTCCACCTCGACGGGCTCGCTCGTGGGCGGCGGCTCCGAGGTAAACTCGTCCGGATCCTCCTCGGGCGGATCGCCCTGCTGCGGCGTCTCCCACGCGCGGCCGCGCTGGTCCAAGCCCGAGAGGCGGTAGCTAGACGCGGTGAGGTCGGTCTCGTTGGGGTCTTCCGAGAAGTATGTTGCCTCGTCGTCGATGGGGTAGACCTTCTTCACCTTGACGCCGCCCATCCAGTTGTCCACGGTGTAGTAGCTGCCGTCGGGGCTGCGGACGATGGAGAGGCTGTGGGCGTAGGACGGCGGGTTGAGCGCGTCGAAGTCGGTCGAGGAGAAGGTGCCGGTGGCCCACCAGTTGACGACCTCGTTGAACTCGGCGGCAGCGGCATTCTCCCACGTGGTGAGGCTGCCCAGGGTGCCCACCTGCCGGATCTCCCAGTCCGGCGGAAGCAGCCCGCGACCCGTCGTCTCGTCGTACATGTTGGCAGCCGCGGCCGCGCAGGCGTTGTCGTACCACCCCTCGCGGGTGAGCTTCTTCTCGAGTTGGAAGCGCTCGTCGGGCGCCCGCTCGATGGCGAGGTCGAGGATCCCGTTCATCACGTCGGCATCGCTCCCGAAATACTCTTCCGGAGTCGAGATCTGCGCGCCGTTGAAGAACGATTCTTCCAGGATGATGCGCTCCCCGGTCCGGGTGTCGATGCCGACCTGTTGGGCAAGGGCACCCGGCGAGGCAACCAGCACGAAGGTGATCCAGAACCCGACGAGACTGGGGCGAAGGAGGGAATACAGCATGATGGGCGACCAGCGTAGGGCGTCACAGGAGGGAAGGGGAGGCACAGCAATGGACAGGCTCATCGGTCGTAGACCCAGGCTCCGACCAGGCGGAGTTCCTGAGGCGTGCCGATGGCGGCGACGATCTCGATCTCACGGGTTTCGCCCGGGCCGAGCATGATCTCCGGGAGCACGATGACGTAGTCGTCGTCGTTGGTGGGGTAGAGGGGCGCCACCTCGCGCCAGGTGCGGCCGCCGCCATCCTGGATGGTGTAGGTCGTCGGGTCGACCTCCCACTCGGCGTCCTCGGGGAGCCCAGCGATGACGGGGTGCCCGATCACGTTGACGTTGCCGCGATTGCGTAGCAGCACCGAGTACGTCCGCTCGCGGGTGCGCGGGACGCGCGGCGGGGCGAGCACCTGGACGAACACGTCGGGGTACTCCGCCACTTCGAGGTCGAGCGCGCCGAGCAGGCGGCGTTCCTCGCCGCTACCGCTTGTCACCACCACGTCGCGGAGGCCGACCTCTTGGTTTGCGAGGGCGAAGGTGGCCTCCAGGCGCGTGCCCGTCGCATCAACGCGGGTCGCGTAGGGGGCCAGCGTGCCGCTCGGGGCCGAGAGCACCGCCCGGGTCGCGTCGTCGAAGCCCTGCCCGCCGATCACCACCGTCACGCTCCCGACGTTGCCCGCCGCCGACGGCGACGAAGCGAACACGTCGAAGCTGCCCGTCCCGGGGCCGTCCTCGATGCGGACCGTCGCCGAGAGCGGGGCGAGCTCGGGGTTGTCGTAGGCCGCCGTGAACGTGACGAACTCCTGCGACTCGGACACGTCGTCGCCCACGGGGAAGACATGGACCACCACGGAGTCGATGCCCGCGGGGATCGTGAGCGCACCGCCGAGCACGTCGAGCGAGTAGTCGGCGAAGAGCGTCGCCGTGCCGCCGAGCGTGTAGGGCACTACGACCGGCTCCCGGGGCGTCCGGTTGGCGCGCACGAGGAGGAGGCCTGGCGTGCCATCGCGCTCCTGCGCGAGCCCCTGCAGCGTCTCCACGGAGAGCACGACGGGGCCTTCGCTCACGCCGAAGGGCGTCCGCGCCTCGCCGCCACGCGGGTCGCGCAGGACGATCTCGTAGCTCCCGAGCACCTCACCGCTGAGGTCGAAGAGCACCGTCATCGTGCTCGCGGTCATCGTCCGCACCTGCCCCGCGACGACGCCTGCCGTTTCCGGGTTCTTGCACGCGAGGCACTCCAGCGTGACCGTCAGGTCGGGCGCGAAGCCCGTGCCGCTGAGCGCCACCGAGGCGACGCGCCCGTTGGGCGACGCGGCTGGATCGGCAGTCAGGTCGCCGCTGACGGTGAGGACGCCCTCGGCGGCCGTCACGCGGAAGAGCTGATCGGTGATCGTCGGGTAGAGCGAGCGGTTGGCCTCCTCGATGGTCAGCGACGTCAGGTCGGTGAAGCCGCCCGTGATCGCCTCGGCCGTGATGAGGTCGAACGAGGCCCCGACGTCGGGCACGTAGCCGTCGCGGAGCACGACGTCCAGCGCGCCGTCGAGTTGGGCGGTGCCGAAGGCCTGCCCGCGCGTGTTGGGGACCACGACGAGGGCGTCGTTCGCGTCCGCCCCCGCCACCTCGATTCCCACGGCGGCGGAATCGTCCAGGGCGATATCGCCGGTCCACGTGAGCGCGCCGATGCCGCCGTCAGGCCCGCGCACGCCGAAGGCTGCGCGGTTGGTGAGGGCGAGGCCGATGGCATCGATCTCGCCGCCGAGTTCGACGATGCCATCCAGCGTCGCGTCGAACGGCTCGAAGCTGCGGTTGCGCTCCACGTCGGACCCGAAGGCGAAGACGCCGTCGCCCTGGCGGGTGAAGGTGCCGGTCGGGGTGTTGACGAAGGTGCCGAGGCCGGTGAAGCCGCGCAGGCCGCCGTTGCTCACCACGTCGAGCGTGGCGGCATTCTCGAAGCGGGCACCGTTGTAGACATAGAAGAAGCCGTCGCCGGTCCACTCCATCGTGCCGGTGTTGCGGAGGCGGGCGTCGGTGCCGCGCACGCCGCGGTTGTTGGTGGCGCCGGTGAGCCGGATCAGGTTGCGGTTGACGACCGTGCCCGTGGTGAGGTAGCCCGAGCGCCAGTCTAAGCCGGTGCCGGCGACGGCGAGCGCCGCGTTGCGGTCGGTGAGCAGGTTGGCGTTGAGGACGAGCGCGCCCGCCGGAGCGCTCGTGAGCGTCCCCACGACCGTGAGGGGCCGGTTGAACTGCAGCGTCGCGTCCGCCGCTACGGCGAGCAGCGCGTTGCGATGGGTGGTCTCCTCTTCCAACTCGACCGTCCCGCCCTCCACCGACCACGTCCCCGCGTTCTCCACGTCGAGGCTGCCGAAGATCTCCCAGAGGGCTTCGCCGGTCTTCGTCAGCGTCGCCCCCGCCTCCGTCACGAACGTCCCCACCCCACTGAACCCGCGCAGGCTCCCCGTCCCGCTCACCTCGAATGCCGCCGCGTTCTCAAACCGCGCCCCGTTGTACACATACAGGATGCCTGAGTCCTCCCACCTCACCGCGCCCGTGTTGCGCAGCACCGCCGTCTCGCCCCGCGCGCCCCGGCTCGCGTTCGCCCCCGTGAAGCGGATCACCTCCCGGTTGACGAGACGCCCCGCCTCCAGGTAGCCGCTGAGCCACTCGAAGCCCGTGCCCGTCACCGC
>JBCDFO010000434.1:0-3867 GCA_039177895.1 Bacteroidota bacterium | reverse complement strand
TACCCGTTCGTGAAGGTCTATCGCCCGGCCCCGGACGACATCGCGCTGGGCCTCTCGACGCTCACACCGCTCGTGCCTGGCCCCGCGCAGTTCTTTTTCGACGACGACGCCCGCGATGAGCTAGCCGGACCGCCGCTCCTGGTCACCCGGCTCCCCGAAGGCGTGGAGGCCGCGCTCGTGGTAGGCTTGCGCATCGACCCGAGCCGCATCCTGTTCCCCGAGCAGACCCCGACGGGGCCCGACGATGATCGCTTCCCCTTCGGCGAGGAGTTGGTCTGGGCGGTCGCGACGCTGCCGAACGCGTCGTTGGAGCGGGCGGTCCGCACGGCGGAGACTGGGCTGCGCCAGACTGGCACGGCTGCGCTCACGTCCTACCTCGCGGCTGTGGACGACGCTGACGCCGACGCGGTCGCCGAGGCCGTCCTTAGGGCCATGACGCCGTCGGCGCGTCCCACCTACCTGGACCGGCCGTCCAACCTCCTCGGCGAGATCCTGCGCCTGCTTGACGACACCGTTCCCACCCCGGCTGGGCTGGCCGAGGACGCTGCCCAGTCCTTCGCGATTGCCCTGGACGTGGCCGTCGGGACGCTGGCCGTCGAGATCGACCTGGCCCACGGGGAGGCGCTCGTGGACGGCCCGACGGAGGTCGGAGCGCTCCTCCGAGCGGAAGCCGACGCCCTCGCCGCCCGCGCCCGCGAAACGCTCGGCATTCCTGAGCCTGCCGGAGCAAGTCCGGTAGCGCCGACGCCCACCCCGCTGGCGTTCGCCCGTCAAGGCGGCGGGGGGTGGGACCCCAGCGTGCCCATCCCATCCACGCCGAGTCTGCCCTTCCTCTCCCCACCGAAGCCGAAGGGCACCTTCCTCGGAGGCGTGCGGAACGCCACAGTCGACCCGATCCAACGCGCCGAGAATCTCTACGGCAGTGGGGGTGGTGGGGGCGGTGGGAGCACCAGCGGGGGCGGCGGAGGCGGATGTAGTTCCCCGAGCGCGCCCGCCGACCCGAACGACAAGCTCATCCAGTCGAACCTACCGTGCGAGTTTGGGACGGTCGTCGTGGACGGCGAGGAGGTGACGCGGTGCGTGCGCACGTTCATCCCGCTCGCGGAGGCGACCTCGCCGCTCGGCTACGCGATCACCTTCGAGAACCTCCCGCAGGCGACGGCCCCCGCCGAGTTCGTCACCATCGTGGACACGCTCAGCGCCGACCTCGACCCGAACACGCTGGAGGTGCTCGAAACGTCGTCCGACTCGACGTTCAGCTTCACCGTGGAGGGGCAAGTCGTGACGTTCCGCTTCGTCGGGATCGACCTGCCGCCGAACGTGACGCCGCCCGAGGGCGAGGGCTTCGTGGCCTTCACCGTGCAGCCGCGTCCCGGCCTTGAGGAGGGCACCGCCATCGACAACCGCGCCTCGATCGTGTTTGACTTCAACCCGCCGATCCTCACCCCGACGGTGACCTACGAGCTGCGCGCCGTCGCGGACCTCGACGTGGCCGTTGCTGCGATGCCCGAGCAGAATGTCGGCGAAACCGCCACGTTCGAGGTGCAGGTGGCCAACGTGACGACAGACGAGGCGATGGAAACCGAGCTGGTTATCCTGCCGCCCGACGCGCCGCTGGTGTCGGTGACGCCGTCGGTGGGGACCTGCACCGGCACCATGCCCATCGTCTGCGACCTCGGCACGCTGGCGGGCATCGAGGCGGGTGGTACGCCGGTGGTCGTCGAGGTGGTCGTCGAGGCCGAGGCGAAGGGCGAACTGACGCTGAGCGCCTCGGCGACGACGAGCGCCTTCGACGGCTTCCTGCCCAACAACAGCGCGGCGGCCACAGTCACCATCGTCACGGTGGGCACCGAGACCGAGTCGGGCCTGCCAGCCTCGTTCACGCTCGACACGGTCTACCCGAACCCGACGACCCGCGACGCCACGATTCGCTATGGCCTCCCGGAGGCGGACCGCGTCGATCTCGTGGTCTACGACCTGCTCGGCCGCCGCGTGGCCGTCCTCGCCGACGACGCGCCGCAGCCCGCCGGGTGGCACGACGTGGCGCTGGACACGAGCCGCCTGGCAAGCGGGGTCTATGTGTGCCAGTTCCGCGCAGGCGGTACGACACAGACGCGCAAGCTGACCGTGCTGCGCTGAGGCGCGCACCCAGGCTAGGTGGTGGCGCGGCGGTTCCGGGACGGTCTCGGGGCCGCCGCGCCGCGCGTCTGACAGCTCAGCCTGTGAAACTCCATACCGAGCGCACCGCCAACGATGGCGGGGGAGCCTGCGTTGGCAAACCCTTCCAGCTTGCAGACGAGCATGGCTACGGCAAGGCTCGTGGCCGTCGCTTGAGAGCGCAGGGCGTGCCCGTTGAAGGGCGTCGGGGCAAGTCGGAAGGGCTGGCAGAGGCCGTTGTTTTGGGGCAACCCTTCTATGCTCGACTGGTGCGCGTCACCATGTGTGCTTCTATCCAGCCAGAAAGAGCGCTTCGTTCGATGCGTCCTGCCGCTACGTCGAGAAACAGTCGCTCCTGCTCGTCTACGTCCGCGTCGATCTCGTAGCCGTTGAGCATGAGGAACGCTTCCATCGCCGCGTGTCCGATCCGTTTGTTGCCGTCCACGAACGGGTGACCCATGACGAGCGCGTACGCAAGCGTCGCGGCTTTCTCATGCAGGGTCGGATAGAGGTCGCTACCGCCAAACGTCTGCAAGGGCTGGGCGACAGCCGATTCGAGCGTTCCGCGTTCGCGCAATCCTTCGGAGCCCCCGCTTCGGGCGATCACGAGCGCGTGCAGGCGCTCGACCTGCTCCACGCTCAGGTACCGTACGTCGCTCATGCCAAGCGACGGTAGAGTTCGGCGTTCTTCGCCACGACTTGCTCTGCGATCCGCTCGAACTCGTCATCCGAGACAGACTGATCGAGGCGAGCACGCACGGCATCGACGGCGAGTTGCTCCGCATCCATGCCGAGGCGGTCGGCCAGGCTGCGAAGCCGCTCGGCGTCCTGGTCGGTAAGTGGAATCGTTAGCATGGTCATGCGCAATGAACGTGGGCGTAAATCTTTGGATCCATCCACGGACGCACCCGCTACGCCATCTCCGCCTTCCGCTCTTCCAGCACCTTCTCGCGCACGCGGCGGATGGGGCGGACGAGAGGGACGGTCTTGGTCTCGGCTTGCAGGGAATCTCTCCAGGCATTAGCATACAGGCCCCTGTCTAAGTTCCCTGACTCCATGACGCTGCACGAGTACCTCAAGGCCCTGAACGATTCGGCTCGGCAAGACACGTCTCGTAAAGCCTGGACCCGCTTCGAGGACGCCCTTGCCGCTGCGAACCTCATGCGCATCCGTGACAACTTTCTGACCGAGTGTCGCCTCACGATTGTCGCCTGGAAGGCCGTCTTTGAGGTGCTCATCGTGGATGGACACGACGTGTCCACGGCGCAGGGGAGCCTCACCCTCGTTTTTCAGAAGCACACCCTGATCGGCGTTGCGATCCCAACCACTCCGGCACCGTTCGGGCGGGCGCTTGAGGCCGACCGCTTTGCCGCGCTCGCACAGCAGGCAGGCCTGACAGCTAGCGGGGCTGCTCAGCAGCAGTTCTTGGACGACCTGCGGTACGGACTACCCTCACCGCTGCCGCCTCACGTCCAGTTCAGCGGGTGCAACCTCGGCCGATACCTCATCTGGTCGACGTTCAACGAACCAAGCGGTGGGGACCCCTTTGAGGGCTGCACGACCACCGATGAAGTCTGCAACCGCCTCGGGCTGCAGCATGGCGGAGACACGGTCCTTTTGGTCTACGATGTACCTTCGCATGTCACCGTCCGGTATCCGACCCTCGCCGACGCCTACGCCGGACCCGCTTGGAACCCGCTGTTTCAGGCC
>JBCDFO010000433.1:0-3899 GCA_039177895.1 Bacteroidota bacterium | reverse complement strand
GCCTCCGGCAGCAGCGTCCGGTCGAAGATGAAGTCGATGTTGCGGGCCCCCGCGACCACCTGCGTGCAGCGCTCCGCGATGCGGTCCACGACGTCGACGCCGAAGACGAACCGGATACCATTATCGGCGCGCAGCCGCCGGTCGATCTTGCGCAGCTTGAGCTGCGTGATCATCCGCATGGCGCTCGGCTCCAGCGAGTAGTACGGGACGACCTTCATCCGCGCCAGCAGCGCGGGCTGGAAGTGCCGGGCGAGGTCGTCGTGGATGAGCGCGCGCAGCTCGTCGGCGGTGGGACGCTCTTCCGCCATGCAGGCCTGCTGGATGCGGTCGCTGCCGATGTTGCTCGTCGCGAGGATGATGGTGTTGCGGAAGTTGATCTCGCGGCCCTCGCCATCGCGCATGAAGCCGCGGTCGAAGACTTGGTAGAAGAGCTCCATCACGTCGATGTGGGCCTTCTCGACCTCGTCGAGGAGCACGACCGAGTAGGGGCGCTGGCGGACGGCCTCGGTGAGGATGCCGCCCTCGCCATAGCCAACGTAGCCGGGCGGCGAGCCTTTGAGCTGGCTCACCGTGTGCGATTCCTGGTACTCGCTCATGTTGATCGAGACCAGGAAGCGCTCGCCGCCGAACATCATCTCGGCAAGCTGGCGCGCCGTCTCGGTCTTGCCGACTCCGCTGGGGCCGACGAACAGGAACACTGCGAGCGGCGCGTCGGGGTTGCCGAGGCCCGCCTTGGCGCTGCGCACGGAGTCGGCGACCTGGCCGAGCGCCTCGTCCTGCCCGCGGATCGCGCGCTGCAGCCGCTCGCCGAGCGTGAGGAGCATCTGCGCCTCGTCCTTGATCATGTTGCCGATGGGCACGCCCGTCCAGTCGGAGACAACCTGCGCCACCACGTCGCCGTTGACCTCGGCGTGCACGAGGGCGTGGTCGCTCTCGGCGGCGGCCCGCTGGTCGGCGAGCGCCTGCTGCAGCTCGGCGAGGGCCGCCCGGTGGGTAGCCACCGCGTCGGCGTCGGCTCCGGACTGGAGGGCCTCGGCGATCTGCTCCCGCGCGGCGTCGACCTGGCGGACGAGCGTGCGCTCCGCGTCCCAGCGTGCCTCCAGCGCCTCGACGAGCGCTTCAGAGTCGGCGCGCTGGCGTTGGAGGTCCACGACCACGTCGTCGTCGTGGCGGAGCCCGGTCGCCAGGTCGCGCCCCAGCGCCGCGATCTCGATGTTGAGCGTGTGGAGGCGACGTTTGGCGTCGTCGAGCGCGCCGGGCCGCGCCGACTGCGTCATCTTGACGCGCGCTGCGGACGTGTCGAGGAGGTCAACGGCCTTGTCGGGGAGCTGCCGGCCTGTGATGAACCGGTCGGCCAGCGTGACGGCCTGCGCGATAGCGTCCTCGGAGATTTTGACGTTGTGGTGGTCCTCGTACTTGCTCTTGATCCCGCGCATCATCACGATCGCAGTCTCCACGGCAGGCTCCTCCACCTTGATGAGCTGGAATCGCCGGGCGAGCGCCGGGTCCTTCTCGATGTGCTTCTTGTACTCGCTCCACGTCGTGGCCGCGATGGAGCGGAGCTCGCCGCGCGCGAGAGCGGGCTTGAGCATGTTGGCCGCGTCGCCCGTGCCCGCCGCGCCGCCCGCGCCGATCAGGGTGTGCGCCTCGTCGATGAACATGATCGTGGGCTTGGGGGCTTCTTTGATCTCCTCGATCACCGACTTGAGCCGCTGCTCAAACTCGCCCTTGACGCCCGCGCCCGCCTGGAGCAGCCCGAGGTCGAGCGAGCAGATCTCGACTTCCTTGAGGCTGTCGGGCACATCGCCCTCCGCGATCCGCAGCGCGAGGCCCTCCACGACAGCCGTCTTGCCGACGCCCGCCTCGCCGACGAGGATCGGGTTGTTCTTGCGTCGCCGTGAGAGGATGTCAATCATCTGACGGATCTCCTCGTCCCGTCCGAAGATGGGGTCGATGCGGCCTTCGCGGGCCTGGTCGGTGACGTTTTGGGTGTAAAGGTCGAGCGCCGTGTTGCCGACGGGCGGGGCCCCGTCGCCGCTCATCCGGCGCCGGGCCGAGGGGTGGAGGACGCGGTTCTCCGACGAGCCATCGACCATCGAGCCGAGGCCCTCACGCAGCGCATCGGCCTGGACGCCGTCAAGTGCATCGCCGTAGGCGAGCCCGAGCCGGTCGCTGCTCACGAGCGCTTCGAGGAGGCACCCCGACCGCACCTCGTCCAGGCCGTGGTGCACCGATGCGATTAGCCATGCGGCCTCGACCAACTCCAGCAGAAGCGGGGAGAACGCAGGCCGCCCCGTGTTGCCCGTGCGCAGCCCTTCGAGGCGCCGCGTGAGCGCCTCGCCGAAAGCGCCCGGCTCCACCTCGAAGTGCCGCAGCACCAGCGGGAGGTCGCCGCTGCCGTCTTCGAGGAGCTTGAGGAAGAGGTGCTCCTGCGTCACCTCATAGTGGCCCCGCGCCACGGCGAAGCCGACGGCCTGTTCGAGCGACCGGGTCGTGAGGTCGTTGAGCTTCTGGAGGAGGCGCTTGAGCGAATGCGAGATCATGGTAATGGGGGCAAGTCAGGCAGCGGCGGTTGTGAAAGCAGCGGGCTACGCGTTGGCGGTCATGGCCTCGGCGGTGAACGTGCGGGTCATCGCCTCAGGGCGCTGGCGGCCTAGCGTGGCAGTCGAGCCGAGGGTGGAAGAGGCGGGGTCGCCCAGGCGCATCGTCGGCATGGCGTCGGGGGCGAGCGTGAGGCGCACCTCGAAGTCGAGGTAGTCGGGGGCATAGAGCCGGACGAGGTCGGCCAGCGCCGTGCTGTTGGTCCCGCTCGGCAAGAACGACTCGTAGGCCGTCAGGCTCAGCGGGCCGAGCTCGACGCGAAACTTGCCGGACTCGTCGTAGACGGAGGAGCCGAGGGCGGCTGTCTCGCCGAGCTTGGCCTCCCCGAGCGCGATGCGCTCCGAGATGGGCACGCGGCGCGGCACGTTCTCGACGACCCGAACCGGCTCCGCGAACGCCGCCTCGATGAGCGCTTCGAGGCCCTCGGCGTTGCGGCTCCAACTCCCGAGCCGCCCCGCAAACGTGGTGAGCAGTAGCGGGTCGATGGGGGCGTCGGCGAGCGCGCGCGGAGTGCCAAGGCCGGAGAAGGCGATGAACCGGTTCGTGTGCCGGTCGTGGACCGCGTCCCGGTCGCGTCCCCGCCGCACCGACTGGAAGGCAGGCCGGTACTTCACGCACGCCTGGTAGAACAGGCTGTAGAGCCGGTGGCTGAAGAGGTCGAAGAGGCCCCGCAGGGGCTCCGGCTGGTCCGACTTCTCCAGGTGGTCGTAGAAGTAGTAGGGCAGCGGCGAATCGACGCCGTAGAGCCCGCCGAACGTGACGGCGACCTGCGCGGCCTCGGCAGGCGCTTCTGAGCCCGCAGGCGGCGCGGTCAGGGTGACGTGATGCACGTCGCTGGCGGGGAAGACCATCGCCTCGTGCGGCGTGACGCGGATGCGCTCGTCGGCGTAGCTGAAGCCGCGGCCGATCTCGGCGGAGCGGGGGACGAGCGCCTGCAGCAGCCGGATGACCTGCACAAAGTGGTAGTGGTACGCCTCGCGTGCGACGCGGGGCTCGGGCGCAGCACTTCGGGACGCTGCGTCACCATCCGGCCTGGACTCGTACCCCGATTCCTCTGTCACGCGCACACCCTGATCGACCGCGTCCGAAGACGAGCCGAGCGGCGCGAGCGATGGAGGGCGGTGGGACATGGGACAGGAGAGCGGAATGCGTGGGGATCAGAGCACCGGGCGGGTGCCACGCTGGGGAGCGCAGGCGTAGCGTCGGCCCGACGGTGCGCTGACGAGATGGAGGTGGACGAACGAATTGAGCGTGGCGTAGAGCGAAAAGAAGGTGCTCAGCACCTGCCCGAAGAGGTG
>JBCDFO010000432.1:0-3919 GCA_039177895.1 Bacteroidota bacterium | reverse complement strand
TCGAAGCGGCTGAGGCCCTGCTGCGTGCCCACCCACAGCGTCCCGTCGTCTTCGACGTAGAGCGTGGAGACGCGGCTGTGCGGCAGCGACTGCGGGTCGGCGGGGTCGTGGCGGTAGACGCGGAAGCCGGTGCCGTCGTAGCGGCTGAGGCCGTCGTCGGTGCCGAACCAGAGGAAGCCCTCGGCGTCCTGCGCGATGGCGTTGACGCGGCTGTGCGAGAGCCCGTCCTCGACGCCGAGGTAGGCCCACGTCAGCGGGGCCTCCAACGGCGGCCTACCCGAGACCTGGGCAAGCGCCGGGGCAGCCAGAGCGAGGACGAGGAGGAGGACAAGCCGCATGACGCGCGCGGATCGACAGCGAGGCCGCGAATCTACCCGTTCCCTGCTGCTGAGCCAACCCGCTTTCGACCCAACCTGCTACGCCTTTCGTACCAATGTCGCGCTACCGCGCATCCCTTTCGTCGCGTGCGTCTGCCGGAGGTGGCGCGCGTCGGCGTGCCCACGAGGACCGCGCGGAGCCGGCCTACGGGCAGGCGTCTGGGACGAGTCGCCGCGGACCTCAGGCAGCTCCCTCGGCGGCGGGCGCAGGTCGATGGGCTGTTGGGCGTCGAGAGAGTCGAGGCGGAGCGAGTCGAGCCGCACGCGCTCCGTTTCGAGGCTATCGAGGCGGGCCCCGACGCTGTCGCGGGCGGCGTCCACGTCGGGGATGTCGAAGACGGGCGCGGCGAGCGAATCCGACAGGCCGAGGCGGACGGCCTCGCGGCTACCAGGCACGAGTAGTGCGGGCTGCGTCGGGCGGCGCTCGGGCGTGTAGATGTAGCCGTCGAGTTGCAAGTCGGGCGGCACGATGTCGGCGGCGTAGCTGAGCCCCTCGATGCCGCGGTAGCCCCGCACGGCGCGGAGCGTGTCGCGTGCGAACGTGAACGCGATGCTGTCGGCGCTCGTCTGCACGGCCCCGTCGAGGAGGCTATCGGGCGGCAGCGGCGGGGCGTCCTCAGGCTGAGCCTTGGCGCGGAAATAGATCGTCTCGGCGTTGGGCCAGACGAGCAGTTGGCGGAGCACGTTCTCGCGGGTGCTGTCGGGCTGCACCTCCTCGGCGAAGAGCGCGAGCATCGTGCGGCCTCGGATCTGGTTCACCTTGGCGAGCGTCGTGTCGAGCTGCGCCGCAAAAGCCTGCCCCTGGACGCGCAGCGTGTCGAGCGTCTCGTCGCGGGCGAGCACCGTCATCGCCGCGCCCGTCACCTGCGTCTCGTCCACCCACACCGAGGGCCGCACGAAGAGCCGCAGCTCGTCGCGGTTCTCGGGCTCCGGTTCGGTGTCCGTTCCCAGCGAGTCCGCCTGAGAGGCCGCCGTCGAATCTGCCACAATGGTGTCGGCCGCAAGCGAGTCCGGCACCGGCGGTCCTGGTTGCGGCTCGGGCGGTGGGAACTCGAAGCGGTCGAGCACGGCGGAGTCCGCCACGGCCACGAGGTCGGGCTGCACGATCCGCACGGAGTCGCGGGCCACGAGGCGGGTGATCTCGGTGCCGGGAGGGAGGGCTATCGGCTGTTGGTCGTTGGCTGCTGGCTGTTGGTTGTCGGCGGTCAGCGGAGGACCCATGGAGAGCGAATCCGTCGCTGCGCTTGCGCTGAGTGAGTCGGGCAACGCTGGCAGATCGGTGGTGAGGCTGTCCGCCACCGCACCGCTCACCGACGCACTGTCTACCGGCATACCCTCCACGGCTCCGCTGTCCACCGCAACGCTATCCCCGGCGTCCCTGTCCACTGGCACACCGCTCACCGACACGCTGTCCACTGGCACACCGCTCACCGACGCACTGTCCACTGACACACCGCTCACCGCTGCACTGTCCACGGCAACACTGTCCACCGCCGCACGGCTCACGACCGCACTGCGGCGCGCTGCCTCCGCCGTCTCCATGCTGTCGAGCGACGCCGGATCGAGGCGGTAGGCTTCGAGGATGCGGGCGCGGACGAGGAGCGTGTCGGCCGCGCCGGTCGAGTCGGTGCGGAGCGTGACGAGGAGCGGCTGCCCGTCGATGCGGCTGAAGCCACGGCGCTCGTCGTGCGTGGCGCGGTCGCCGAAGAGCAGCGTGCGCAGCGTCGAGTCGCGCACTGCCGTGGCGTCCGAGGCGAGCGAATCGGCCACGAGCGAGTCAGCAGCGAGCGGGTCGGGCTCCGAGACAACGATCTCGGTCGTATCGGCCTCCGCCTCGGGTTCTTCCGCTCCCGGCGCTTCCGTTGCGGATCCCTCTTCGCCCGGCTCTTCCGTCCCGAAGCGTTCGATGAAGACGCGGCCGTGGGCCTCGGACAGCTGCATGTCCCGGAAGTGGACGAGCGAGTCGGCTTCGAGGTAGGTGTCGGGGTATTCGAGGCGCACGTCGCCCGCGAAGTCGGCGCGGCGGGTGCGGGTGCTGTAGGTCCCCCTGCGGCTCGTGAGGACGGTCGTGCTGTCGGTGAGGCGCACGTCGTCCGTGAAGGTGGCGAGCTTCGACTCCGAGTTGTAGGTCCCCCGGCGACTCGTCAGTTCGGCGTCCTCCTCCACGAGCCGCGCGCCCTCGGTGAAGTACGACGTCTTCGCGCGCGAATCGTAGGTCGCCTTCGGCGCGAAGAGCACGGCCGCCGAGTCGGCGATGCGGACGTCGCCCTCGGCCTCGCCGATCTTGGTGGCGGAGCTGTAGCGCACCTGCCGCGCAGTGAGCGTGTCGCCCTCCTCGATGATGCGCACGTTGCCCTCGAAGAGCGTCACGTCGAAGTCGAGGAACTGCGTGGCGCGGTTGGCGCGCAGGCGCGTCTCCTCCTGGCGCAGCACCACGTTGCCGATGAGCCGCCGGATGCGCTGCCCGTCCTCCACCACCCCCGCCACCGAGTCGGCGTTCACGATCTGGACCAAGCGCGTTTGAGAGGCTTCCTCTCCCGTCTCTTGCGCAGCGGCTGGCAGCGTCCAGACCAACAGCCAACAGCCTATAGCCAACAGCCCCTTCACTCTTCCACCTCCACCAGACCGGTGACGCGCGCGATGGTGTAGGTCTCGAGGTCCTCGTCGGCGTTGAGGCGGTAGCCCTGGATCTGCTCGGTCGGCGTGACGATGCGCACGAAGCCGTCGGTGGTGACGCGGCGGGTGCGCTCGTCCCAGACGAGGTGCTCGCTGAAGAGCTGCTTGCCCTCGGCCGTCTCGACGCGCACGTCGCCCTGCGCCTCGAAGCGCTGGCGGCGGTCGAAGTAGCGCAGTTGGTCGGCGACCATGACGGCGGACGGCGCGCCCGCTTCGTCGTAGAGGTCCACATCTACGCGGATGGTGTCGTCGGGGGCGCGGAGGGAGTCGGGGAGCGGCTGGAAGAGCGCGTAGGTGCTGTCGGCCTGGTCGTAGCGCGCGAGGTAGGGGGCGGCGAGGCGAGCGCGGGGCTGGCCGTTGCGCGTGACGAGTAGCGTCGCGTCCCACGACTCTTGGTCGGGGCGCTCCGTCAGAACGAGGTCGTCCGGCACCCCCGCCGCCTCGCGGCTGCACCCGACGAGCGCCAGCCCCACGCCGAGCACGCCGACGCACGCGAGGCGTCGGAGATCGAGCAGGCGGATGGGGCGGACGGCGGACATGCGGGGCAAGGAAAAGGCGACAGAGTTTACGCGCACCTCGGAGGCGCTGGCTTTGCTGCGCTGTCAGGGCCGCGTGTCGGGCAAGGGCGTGTCTCGGGCAGGGGCGCGTCTCGGGTCCGCGCTGCGCCGCGTATTTCGATTCACCCGTCCGGCATTACGGAACGCGCCGCCGCGCCCGCGCACTACGCCCGGATCGCGGCCAAGCCTGACGGGTTGACTTCGGCCCGCGCGCTGTGACACGCTCCCGTTCCCGATTCGATGGGCTGAGGGGGCTCTTCTGGCTCTGCAACGGAACAGCGGCGGGAAGTGGTACGATATTGGTCCTCC
>JBCDFO010000431.1:0-3934 GCA_039177895.1 Bacteroidota bacterium | reverse complement strand
TAGATCGCCGAGCCGGGGCCGCCCTCCACGAAGTTCCACGCAACGCGGCTGCGGTCCCACGAGGTCGCGTAGAGCACGTCGGCATCGGTCGGGTCGATCACGAGGTCGATCACGCCTGTCGAGTCGTTCACAAACAGCGTCTTGGTCCAGGACTGGCCGCCGTCGGTCGTCTTGAAGACGCCGCGCTCGTCGTTGGGCGAGTAGAGGTGCCCGATGGCCGCCACCCACGCCACGTTCGCGTCGTCCGGGTGGAGCACGATGCGGCCGATGTGGTGCGTCTCGCCGAGGCCGAGGTGCGTCCAGGTGTCGCCGCCGTCCATCGACTTGTAGATCCCGGTGCCTGCGTAGGACGAACGGCTGGAGTTGTTCTCGCCCGTCCCGACCCACACGACGGGCGACGCATCGCTGCCCACCGACTCTGGCCAGCGCACGGCGATGTCGCCGATGGTCATGACCGGGAGGTCGTCGAACTTGGGCGCGAACGCGCCGCCGTTGGAGGCGGTGTGCCAGAGGCCGCCCGAGGCGTAGGAGACGAAGAAGTGCGTCGGGTCGGCGGGCCACACGTCGAGATCGGTCACGCGCCCGCTCATCACCGTCGGGCCGATGTTCTCGATGGGCAGGCCGCTCACCACCGAGGCCTCGACGAGCCGCTGCCGCTGCGCGAACCCCGCGAGGCGCTCCTCGACGGGCATGTACGCGACTTCGGGCGCCGCAAGCCGCATCCCGGTTGCGGTCTGGCCGGATGCACCCGCCTGTTCGGGCGCCGAAGGAGCCGTCGGCTGCGCCAGCGAACCCGGCGCAATCAACAAGAGGACCCCCAGCAACAGCGCGGAGCCAGGCAACAGAAAAGAGGGAACGCGTACCATCGGAGCGGCGGTGTAGGTTTTACTCGGGTGGGTGAACATACCACGCCCTCCCCGACCGCGCCCGCCCCATCCGCCACTGCCCCGATGCCGTCCCTCCGCACCCGCTTCCGCCGCTCCCCTGACCGAACCTCGCACGCGCTCCATGCCGAACGCGAGGCCCCCCGCCTCGTCGCCTCGATGGAGCGCCAGGCCGAGGCCATCGTCGCGGAGGCTGCCGCTGACGACGAGGGGCGGCTGCGGACGCTTCTGAACCGCGCTGTCGGCAAGCTGCGCCGCCGTCGCGGCGACCTCGGGGACCTGCGCGACGACCTCCCGACGCTGCTGCGACTCGTACGCGCCTACGTCCGAGGCGACTACCGGCGGATCCCCTGGCGCACGCTCACGCTGGCCGTCGCGGCGCTGCTCTACTTCGTCGCGCCCCTGGACCTGCTGCCGGATGTGCTCGCGGGCATCGGCTTTGTGGACGACGCGGCGGTGGTGGCCTACGTGTTGAAGGCGATCCAGACGGACCTGGGGCGCTTCGAGACGTGGGAGCGCAAGGAGGAGCGCCGCCTGGAACGCCGCCAGCGCCGGTTGCTGCGGTAGCTGGTTGAAGGTTGAAGGTTGAAGGTTGAAGGTTGAAGGTTGAAGGTTGAAGGTTGAAGGTTGAAGGTTGAAGGTGCCCCGCTTCACCATCGGGGCAGAATCTGGCAGAGCCGCACGCGCTATGGCGGCGCTCAGAGGCGTTGATTGTAGCTCCCCTCCTGGACAGGAGGGGCCGGGGGTGGTCGATCGTCGCGCTCCAATGGCTTTCGTGCTAATCTGGGTCTACCCCCTCTAACTCCCCCTGTCCAGGGGGAGAACTGTCTGGGCTCATGCCGATCAACCTCATTGAGCAGCGCTGTACCTCTGCCCACTTTACACTTTTCACCTTGCACGTTCCACTTCGCGACGGCATCGTCTTTGCGCGACACGCGGACTCACCTGCGACCGCCCCTTCGTCTGCGACGTGCCATGCTCCCCACCCCGCTCACCGACGCCCGGTCGGCCCCCCACACGGCCCTCGTGGAGATCGCCGACGGCGACCTCGCGTTCATCGAAGCGGGTGCCCAGGCAGCGGCGGCGCTCGACGTGCCCGCCGACCGCATCGCGGGGCGCTCAGCGCAGGCACTTGGCTTCCCGTCGTCGGCGCGGGTGCAGTGGGTGCAGACGCTCCTCGATGCCCAGGAGCAAGGCGGCCTCGGGCAGGTGGCCCTCGCGTATGACACCGCGCAGGAGACGCGGCGGCTCCTCGTCACCGCCACGCCGACCGACACACCCGACCAGTTCGCCTGCGTGATCGAGGACGCGACGCAGCCTTGGCGCGCCTTCGAGGCGCTCGTCCACGGCGGCCCCGCCCTCGACGCGATGGCCGCGCTGCAGCAGGGCGGTGCGTTCACCTACGGCTCGGACCTCATCGTGGTAGCTCAGGGCGGCACGGTGCCTGCGGACTTGCATCCAGAAGGCCACGAGGCTACCGGTGTGGGAGCCGCGCCTTCGCTTGTGGGCACGTCCCTCTACGACGTCCTGCCGAAGGAGGCCGCCGACGCACTCGCACTCGCGCTCCTCGCTCCGTCCGACGCCTCACCTTCGACGATCTCGCTGCCGGGCGAATACGAATTGCACGCCCGTGCTGTCCGCGACGACCGGGACTGG
Organism: Bacteroidota bacterium; assembly: GCA_039177895.1. Lineage (GTDB taxonomy): Bacteria > Bacteroidota > Rhodothermia > Rhodothermales > Rubricoccaceae > JBCBEX01. The sequence goes on along the minus strand of JBCDFO010000431.1, from coordinate 1,394 downwards.
CCCGTGGCGGGCCTCGCGTTCGTGCAGCAGCGTACACCAGACGCGCCCCAGGAAGCGCCGCCCCCTCCTGCAACCTCGACGCCTGAAGGGGACGCGCTCGCGGTGCTGAGCCAGGCGCGCGTAGCAAGCGAAGCCGCTGCGCTCCTCGATGCCACGGCCGCCCTCGGCTCGTCGCCGCCAGCGCGTGCCGTGCGGCTTCAGAGCGAGGCCTTGCAGGCGACCCTCGACGGCGTAGCTGCAGCCCAACAGGTCCGGGAGGCCGCACCAGACACCGCCCCGCTCCGCCTCGACGCGCTCCTCGGGGCGCTCCGCCCCCACCTCGAAGCCCTTACGCAGAACCGCGGGCTCGACCTCTTCTTCTTCGTCCCCGACCAGGCCGTGTGGGCCGTGGGACACGAGGCTCACCTCCGGCAGGCGCTCCTCGACGCCGTCCGCTTCGCCACCACGACCACGCCGCGCGGGGCCATCCGCCTCGCCATCCGCGAGCAGGGCAACGCCGTCGCAGTGCAGGTCGCGGACACGGGCGATGGGCTGCCGGAGCACGTCCGCGCCGCCCTCTTCGAGGCCTCGCAGCCCTCGCTCGACGGTCTCGACGCCTCAGCGCTCGGGCTCTACACCGCCTGGGTGCTCACCGACGCGATGGGCGGCATGCTCACGGCGCAGAGCGAGGCCCAGCGCGGCACCCTGCTCACGTTCATGCTTCCCGCGTGCGCGCCTCCCGAGGAGATCGCCGGGACCACGACCACCCCCGAGCGGCCGACCGCCGTACTCGTGGAGCCTGACAGCGATACGCGCGCGCTCATGACACTCTTCCTCCGCGACGCCTGGGACGTCTTCCCGACCGACTCGCTCTGGGGAGCGTTCGAGGACGTGCTCCCGAAGCTGGCCACGCCCCACGCCGACGCACTGCTGCTCGACCTCGGCAGCCACGTCGATCCGGAGGCGGCGATCCGGCAACTGCGCAGCCACCGGGCGTTCGACGCGGCGTTTGTCATCGCCCTCGTGGCGTCGTCGCTGCCGGAGGACCGCGACCGCCACCTGAGGCTGGGATACGACGCCGTGCTCACCAAGCCGTTCTCGCGGCAGGCCCTCCTCGACGTACTTGCGCCGGTGCGAGGCTGAGCTCCGGCGAGGCTGAGCACTCGAATCCCATACGTGTATAGTCCCAGAGTGTCGTGGTCTACCTTGTGACCACTTCAACCCCGACCAACTATGGGACAACTTCTACACGGCAGCGCCCGCACCACGCACGCCACCAGACGAGCCATCCAACGCTCCCAGAAGACCGTGAGCGCCCTCGCCGAGCAACACGGCCTCAATCGCAAGACCGTCGCCAAGTGGCGCAAGCGCCAGACCGTCGAGGACGCCCCGATGGGGCCCAAGCAACCGCGCTC
>JBCDFO010000430.1:0-3952 GCA_039177895.1 Bacteroidota bacterium | reverse complement strand
GGCCGGCGCAAGCCCCGTGATCGAGTCCACGTCGGGCTTGTCCATCCGTTCGAGGAACTGCCGCGCGTAGGCGCTCAGGCTCTCGACGTAGCGCCGCTGCCCCTCGGCGTAGATCGTATCGAAGACCAGCGACGACTTCCCGCTGCCCGATGGCCCCGTCACGACGACGAGCTGCTTCTTCGGGATCGTGAGGTCAAGGTCTTTGAGGTTGTGCTGCCGCGCGCCTTTGATGACGAGCGCCTGCCCCGCTGAGCCGCCGCGTGCACCGCTCGGCGGGAGCGGCTGGCCGTTCGTTTTCTTCGACTTCGTTTTCTTCGAGGACGACGAGTTCGTCGGGGAGGACGAGGGTGCGGAGGCCGATTTCGTACGCGCGGGCATCGAGCAGCGGGATCGCGAAAGCGAGGGGATGGCGGAGACGGTGACCAACGCAAGCACACGCGAAAGGTGCCGCGTTTTGCATGACAGGGACGCGAGGATTCGATGAGCCGGAGCAGGTGCGATCGCGCGCTATGACCTCTCCCCAGGATGGCTTGCGCTTCCCTACCCAGACCGGTCTGATCCAACCCTTTTCGACTACACAGTGCCCAGACCTATGCGCCTGCTCTCGCTTCTCCTGCTGACCCTCCTCGCTCTCCCCGCCACCGCGCAGTACGACCTCGTCGTCGGCGATACCTACGAAGACCAGGGCCTCACCAGCGATGTCCACCGCTCGCACGTCGGGCAGGTCGTCTTCTCGAAGGAGCCCATCGCCTTCCGCAACGAGAACCCCACTCAGTTTGCGACCGCGTTCGTCCCTGACGATCCGATCTACGCGCGGCACTACCTCCCCGCCTCCGTGTGGAACCTCACCGACGACCAGACCGAGCTGTGGTACACCTTCGTCTTCGTCATCGACGGCGAGGAGGTGCACGGCCGCCCGAGCGAGCGCTGCCACGACGAGTGCGTAGCGACCTGGACGACCTGGCAGATGAACCTGGACGAGAACGAGTCCTACACCAACGACAAGCTCAAGACGGCGTGGAAGAGCCTCGTCGAGAGCGGCTACACGACCCGCGCTGCCACCGAGGCTCGCCAGGCGACGGTGATCCCGCTCGACGGCACGCACGAGGTCGAGGTGCAGGTGCGCGTCTACTCGGACGAGCGGTACGGCGGCCAGGTCGTCGCCTCGGGCACGTTCACCTACAACGCCAACGGGTGAGCAACGGCGCGGGGCGGTGTGTGTCTAGGCGGCAGCGCCCGTCTCACCAGCCCCGTCCCTGCCATGCGCCGCCGTCCGCCTCGCCCTGGTCAGCGCCAAGCCGAGGTCCCGACCTCGTCGCTCGCTGACATCGCATTCCTGCTGCTGATCTTCTTCCTCGTCACCACGACGATCGACACCGACACGGGGATCTACCTCGAACTGCCGCCGCCGCTCCTGGAAGCCCCGCCGCCCGTCAACGAGCGCAACCTGCTCAACATCCTCGTTCGCGACGATGCGGTGCTGATCGATGGGCGCACGGCGACCGTGGCCGACATCCGCGCAGAAGTCGCCCGGCACGTCACCAACGAAGGCCGCGACCCCGCGTACGCCGACTCGCCTCGGAAAGCCATCGTCTCGTTCAAGGCAGCGCGCTCGACGCCCTACGCGCGCTACGTGGACGCCCTCGATGCGGCGAAGCTCGCCTACCGCGATGTGCGCGACGCTGAGGCCCGACGCCTGGGCGCCTCCAGCTACGCCGCCTATCGTACCGCACTCCCTACCGACACGGACGACGTCGTCTCTGAGCGCTACCCGGTGAAGCTCTCGCTCGCCGAGCCCGATCCGCGCTAGCAACGAGCCCGCTTCCGATACCGAGTCAACAGCATTGTATCCCGCCTCCACCTTGTCATCCCGGACTTGATTACTGCGTGAACCTGCGGTTTCGGGATCTATACGATGCATCATGTAGATGGACTGCGTCGGTTTTCGGCTCCCGCGTTCGAGGGGATGATGTCAAAGTCCGAGTAGAGCATCATTGCAGACCTGACTTAACGCCGAAGGCTAGCAGAGCCAATCTCTGATGATTGCGCTGCAACGAAGCTCCGCTGAGATGCTGAATCAAGTTCAGCATGACAGGAGCGGGAGTTCTAGACTACCTCACGCCTCCGTGGTGCGCGCCTGCCAACGGGCAGCCTCTACGGGACGGCCCCACGCCTCGTAGAACGCACCCAGCCGCTCGATCAGGCGGGTCGCGTCGTAGTCGGCGGCCTCGTACATCGCGTAGGCGTTGAGGAGGAGCGGCTCAGCTCCGGCGTAGCGCCCCTGTGCCTGGAGGCACAGCGCGAGGTTCTCCGTCGTGCGGGCGATGCGGATGTGGCCCGGCGGCAGCGCGCGGCCCATCCGGTCCAGCGCGTCCCGGAAGCCCGCTTCGGCATCGGCCAGTTGCCCGGCGTCGAGGAGGACGTTGGCGAGGAGGCTCGTGATGACGGCCACGCCGAAGAAGTCGTCGCCGCGGGTGGCGCGGGTGCGTTCGAGCACGTCGCGGTAAAGGGCGATGGACTCGTCGTACTTGCCCTGGTCGCGGAGGAGTTCGGCGAGGTGCGTCTCGCGGACCTGCGTGTCGCGGTGGTCGTCGCCGAGGGCGGCGCGGATGACCCGGAGCGACGCGCGGTAGGCGGTCTCGGCCTCGTCGAGGCGGTCTTGGTTGCGGTAGATGCTGCCGAGCACGCCCAGCGACGCCGCCACGGCGGGGTGCCCATCGCCGAGAGCAGAACGCCGGAGCGTGTAGGCGTCCTCGGCGGGAGCCTCGGCCTCGTCGTAGCGCTCGTGGGCACGCAGCACGATGGCGAGGTTGTTCAGCGTCAGCGCCAGGTCGAGCGTGTCGGGGACGGGCTGGCGACGCTCGCGCGCGGCGAGGTCGCGCAGGATGGCTTCGGCCTCGGTGGGACGGCTCGTCTCCTCGTAGAGCTCCGCGAGGTCGCGCTCGGTCTGGATCGTGCGCGGGTGCTGGGGACCGTGGGCGCGACGAAACGTGCCGAGAGCGGCCTGATAGTGCTGCTCGGCAGTGTCAAATTCGCCTTCATAGCGCGCGACGCGGCCTAGTGCTTGCCGCGTCTCGGCGAGGGCCGTGCTCGAGGTGCCGGTGTGTTCGCGATGCAGGCGTAGTGCATCGTCGAGCAGCGGCTGCGCGTCGCTATAGAGCCCCATCTGAACGAACGCGCCGCCGATGGTCGTGAGGAGGCTCGCTTGGAGCGCGGGCTGGTCGGCGAGGGTCGTCTGGACGCGTTCGCCGCCGCGAAGCAGCAGGTCGCGCGCGCGGAGCGTGTCGAGGCGGACCGGATCGTAGGGATCGACCGCGGTGAACACCTCTTCGAGGAAGGCGACGGTGGCCTCGGACTCGGCGAGCGCCCGCACCGTCTGCCGCTGCTGGAGCGCGAGCGCGGCCACGGCGGCCAGCGTCAGCAGGATCACCGCTGCCGTCGTCGTGACGCCTACGCGGTGCCGCTCCACGAACTTACGCAGGCGATACGCGCGCGAGTCCAGCTGGGCCTTCAGGGGCAGACCGGTCCGTCGCCGCACGAGGTCGTCGCGCAGCGCCTCGGCGGAGGCATACCGCCGGGCCTGGTCCAGGTGCATCGCCGTCGCCACGAGCACATCAAGGTCGCCGCGGAGCGCACGACGTTGGCCCGCGGGCCCAGCGTCGCTTAGTCGCTCGGAGCCGTCAGGGCGTCGGCCTACGAGCAGTTCGAAGAGCACCACGCCGAGCGCGTACACGTCCGTCGCCGTCGTCACCGTGCCGCCGTCGCGCTGCTCGGGCGCGGCGTACTCGGGCGTGAGCACGCGCTGCCCCACCTGTGTGAGCGTGACGCCGGGCGCACTGTCCAGCAGCCGGGCGATGCCGAAGTCGAGCAGCTTCACCTGCGGCGGTCCATCGTCCTTGCTCTCGGCGACGAGGATGTTGCTCGGCTTGAGATCGCGGTGGACGACGAGGTG
>JBCDFO010000429.1:0-3965 GCA_039177895.1 Bacteroidota bacterium | reverse complement strand
CGATCCAGACCTGTGCTCCGGTGTCGCTGTCGCGGACAGCCGAGCGAGGCACTTCGAAGTAGCGGTCAAGCGCGCGGCCAGGCAGGGCGACCTGCGCGAAGGTGCCGACGAGCAGCGGCGCGCGCCCTTCGGTGGCGGCGTACGGGCGCGGCACCCGGACAACGACCTGGATCTGTCGCGTGGTCGCGTCCATCGCGCCGTCGACGCGGTGCACGTAGCCCTCCCAGACGGCCCCGTCGGTGTCGCGCGTGACCGTGGCGGGCATGCGCGAGCGGCCCCGTGTCCACAGCCCGTCGATCAGGTCGGCCTCGCGGCTGCTCAGCGGCACGGCGATCTCGACCTCGGCGGTGGCATACACCGAGGCGATGGCCTGCCCCGGCGCGACGTACTGGCCGAGGTCGACGGCTTTGGTGCGGACGCGACCGCTGAACGGAGCCGTGATCCGCGTGCGAGCGAGGCGGGTGCGCGCGTCCTCCAACTGCGCCTCGGCGCTGCGGAGCGCAGCCTCGGCGGTGCGCAGTTGCGGCTCGCGGTAGACCAGGCGGCCCAGCTCGGTCGAGTCGGGCGCTGCGGCCTCGCCGGTGTGCGCGCGGAGCCGGTCCCACTCGTCGCGCGCCAGGGCGACCTCCTGCTGCGCCTGCAGCACCTCGACTTGGCGCTGCGTCACCTGCGCCTCAGCGATCTCGACGGCGTTCTCGTAGTCGGCCGGGTCGATGGTGGCGAGCACGTCGCCTGCCCGGAAGGAGCCGCCCGTCACGAGCGAGGGCGACACGGCCACGATGCGCCCGGAGACTTCGGCGGCGAGGTTGATCTCGCGCGTCGGCTGGACGGTCCCGGTGCCGTAGACCGGCAGGATGCCCGACTGCGCTTCGAGCGGGCGCGTCTGGACGAGCGGGGCCTGCACGGGACGCGCCTCGCGCGGCGGCTCGGGGCGCAGCGCCACAAGCATGACGGTGGCGACGACGCCCGCAACCAGGATACCGAGGACGGACAGGATGGATTTCAGATGAGCACGCATGGCAGGAGGCGTTGGGGCCGGTATGTGTGGCGTAGTAGCTGGGTGAGATCGGTTGGCAAGGCGGAGCATCGGGAAGTGCCGTTCCAATCCGGCACCGTTCTTCCCTTCTTGTCATGCTGAACTTGATTCAGCATCTCAGCAGAGCGCCGTAGCACATCAGTCGTCAGAGATTGGCTTCGCCGGCCTTCGGCTCTGAATCGAGTTCAGGATGACACCTGAGGGAAGGATTGAAGTAGGCCTGGTATCAGGCGTCGGGTTGGTCGGGGTCCTCGATCCACGCTCCGCCGAGGGCGCGGTGGACGGCGAGGCGGGCATCGGCGACGGCGCGCTCGGCCCCGGCTAGCGAGGTCTGCACGCGTAGCAGGTTGCGGCGGGCGTCGAGGTAGGCGAGGTAGTCGCCCACGCCGCGGCGGTAGCGGGCCTCCTGGGCCTGCAGCGAGGCCTCGGCGGCGGCGCGCTCGTCCAGCAGCATCGCGTAGCGCGCCTGCTGCTTCTCGTAGCCCACGAGCGTCACGCCGACCTCGCTGAAGGCCGTGCGGAGCGTCTTCTCATAGCTCGCGGCTAGCTGCTCGTACTGCGCCTTCGTCACCTCGACGTTGGCGCGCAGCGCGCCGCCCTGGAAAATGGGTGCGAAGAGCGCGGTCGTCAGGTTGGTGAAGTACTGGCTCGTGTCCAGGAGGTCGCTCAGCTCGCCGCTCTGCAGTCCGCCCGTCGTCGTGATCGAGATCGACGGGAAGAGGCTCGCCTTGGCCACGCCGATGTTCTGCCGCGCCGCTTCGAGGCGATGCGTGGCCGCTGCCAAGTCGGGGCGGGCCTGCAGGAGGTCGGACGGCAGCCCGGCGGGGATCGGCGTGAGCACGAGGTCGGGCGAGCGCTCCGTGTCGAGCAGCGCCGCTACCTCGTCGGGGTAGAGGCCGAGCACCACGCTCATCCGCCCGCGCGCGTCGGCGATGCTGGCTTCGAGCAGCGGCACGTTGGTGCGCGTGCTCTCGAACTCCTGCCGCAGGCTGTACAGCTCAAACGACGTGACGAGGCCACGGTCGTAGCGCTCCTCCGTGAGGTCGATGCGCTCTTGGAGCAGGCCAACGCTCGCCTCCGTCAGCCGACGTTGCGCCTCCAGGTCGAGCAGTTCGAAGTACGTGGCGATGGTCTCGGCGAGGACCGCGATCTGGACTGAGCGGAGGTCTTCCTCGGTGGCGAAGAACTCGCTCTCCGCGGCGCTCGACTGGCTCCGGATGCGGCCCCACAGGTCGCGCTCGTACGAGATCGAGCCGTAGAGCGAGTACGTGTCGTTTTCCAGGCGCTCGGGCACGCCGGGCAGGTCCGACGTGAAGCCGGTATTCGCGGGCGTGTTCGACCGGTTGGCGTCGAAGCCGATGCCGATGCTGGGACGCTCCGGTGCGCGGGCGATGCGGTATTGGTTCTGCACCTCCACGAGGCGCGCGGCGGCAGCGCGGAGGTCGAGGTTGCGCGTCAGCGTCGTGTCGACGAGGCGGTTGAGGACGGGGTCGTTGTAGGCCGACCACCAGCGCGGCATCGGCCGCAGCGTGTCCGGCTGGGCAGCCTCGCCGAGGTCAAACTGCGCGGGCAATTCGGCCTCGGCCTGCGTCTGCTGGATCTCGGGTGCGAAGGAGCAGGCCCCCAGCATCGCCGCTAGGGCGAGCGCCAGCAGCGCCGCGCAAACGGGGTGGGAAAACGGAACGCGGTCCATGAGTGGCGTGTCGGTAAGGGGAGTGGGTAGAGCGCTCAGGGCGCGGCGTCATCAGCGAGCAGGGCCATCAGGGCGTGTCGTGCAAGGCGGCGGTGTCCAGGCTGAGTGGGACGGCATCGGTCAGCGGCCCCTGGAAGGCGTCCTCGTTGTCCGTCCGGAGCACGCTCACGCGGCCCAGCAACTCGACCCGCAGCGGCTCGCTCAGGTGATGCTCGCTGAGCGTCCACCCCGCTGGCAGGGTCGGCGTATAGGTCCTCCTCAGTAGGGTCCGCGACACCTCGACGAAGCGCTCGCCCGCCGGGCTCGTCAGGACGCGCACGGTTCGGCCTTCGTCGAAGTGCAGCACGTGGTACTTCTCCACCGCGGCGCGTCGGATGAGGCCGCTCTCACCGCCCGGCTCGCGTAGGTCGATCAGCTCAGCGACCTGGACGAAGCGCCGGTCGAAGGCCCGCATGTGGGTGTAGGCACCGCGTTCGCAGCCTGGCGACTGGAGAAACTCACCCCGGTCGGCCAGCCCGACGCGCGGATCGTTCTTGCGCCAGAGCAGCCAGGTCGCCGGAAGCGAGAACGTGGCGAAGGCCGTGGGCGTCCAGTCGCGCGTCGTCCAGACCTCGCGGCCAGCCAGATCGAGCAGTTCGTAGCCGATGCTGCCGCCCTCAAGCGCGGGCGCTTCCGCGAGGCAGCGGTCCTGCTCCCCGTAGGAGCGATGGGTGAGCACCGCCATCAGGGAGACGGCGAGGGCAGTGAGGCCCGCGAGGACGGCGAGGGAGCGCACGAAGGTGTTCATGTCAGGCACGGGAGGGGTGGATGGGGTCGGAGCACCGAGGTGCGCTCCAGGGTGGTGGGTCCCCGGCCGCGCGGCCAGGTGCCCCGACCGGGATCATGCGCGGGGTCAGTTCCCGGACCGCGCGCGCATCTGGGCCTGGCGCTCCTTCTCGATATCCTTCCAGGCGTCGATTTGGTCGTCGGTGAGGTGCTCCTCCAACTGCTCCTCGGTGCGCTCCTGCACGTCCTCGATGTCACCACGCATCTTGCGCATGGTGCGGATGCTCGGGCGGCCGTTGGCGCTCGGGTTCTGCGGGTCGATGCCGTACGCCTGCAGCACGGCGAGGCGCTCCAGCATGCTCGCTTCGAGGATGGGCGCGACGGCGGCGCGCTGTGCGTCGGTCACGTCGAGGCGGTCCAGGGTAGCGTCCACCTGGGCGCGGAGGCGCTCGCGGGCCTCGTCGCTCGGCT
>JBCDFO010000428.1:0-3995 GCA_039177895.1 Bacteroidota bacterium | reverse complement strand
GAGCTTTTCGGCTTGGACCTGCATCAGGCGCGCGCCCTCCTCGGCGGTCACGCCGCCGTTCATCACGAGCTGGTAGGGACCGCGCATGCCGTCCCAGATCTGGCGGAGCTGCGGCTCGGTCGGCATCGACTTGGACACCTCAGCCTGGCGGAGCGACTGCTGGACGAGTTCGCTGCTCTGCATCAGCGTCGTGTCCGCGCGGACGGTGCGCAGCGTCGGGATCGCGAAGAGGTCGCGCACCATCTGGCGCTGCACCTCCTCGCTGGTCAGGTAGTCGAGCACGTCGAGGACGGCCGGTAGCTTCTCCTCCGTGACGGCGGCGTTGACGGAATACCCGCGCGCCGAGACGATGGGCGCAGGCCAGATGCCGGTCTCGGTGTTGAACGGGATGCGCGCCATCCCGAAGTCGACGCCCGCCTCGGCGTAGCCACCCCACGCCCAGGGCCCGTTGATCACGGCGGCGGCGCGGCCCTCCTTGAAGAGCGTCTCGGCGATGTTGTAGTCGCTCTCGCGCGGGATCACCTTGTGCTTGTCGCGGAGGTCGAGCACGTACTGGATGGCGGCGACCATCTCGGGCGTGTCGAGCGTCGGGGTGCCGCTCTCGTCGAGCATCCAGCCGCCGAAGCCGGAGAGGAATGGGACGAGGAAGAACGGCTCGGTGTAGTTCCACGTGAGCGCGTACTGCTCCGGCCGCCCGTCGCCGTTCTCGTCGATGGTGAGCGCCGGGGCCATCGCCACGAGTTCGTCGAGCGTGGCAGGCGGCTCGGGCATGAGCGCCTTATTGTAGACGAACGTGAGGTGCGAGCCGAGCTGGTCGGCGACGAGCAGCAGGCTATCGCCCCAGAAGAGTAGGCCATCCTCCTCGAACCGCTCAACGAAGGCCGGGTCGAGCTTGTCCTGAAGCGGCATCGCCGTCTCGGTGAGCGCGTAGAGCCCGACGTTGTCAGCGGGGCCGTAGATCATATCTGGCCCCTTCCCGCCGATGGCCCCGAAGACGTAGTGGTTGCGCAGTTCTTCGGTGTCCTTGTAGAGCACCTCCACGTTGACGTTCGGGTTGGCCGCGCTGTAGCGCTCAGCCGCCTCTTCCAGCACGACGCGCTCCTCGGAGTCCTTGAGGTGCCAGATGCGGACGGTCGTGACGCCGTCGTCCGCGCCGCTACCGCAGGCAGGGAGTAGAAGAAGAGCGGCGAGTAGCAGAAGTAGACGGTTCATGGTTGTTGGTGTGTGGTCGGCTGGTGGTTGCTTCCTGGCTTCTACCAGAAACCAACCACCCTCGACCAACAACTAGTCGTAGTCCTCATCGGTGAGGCGTCGGTAGACGACGGCGGTGCGAGCAGGCACGTCGAGCGCGAAGGAAAGCCCGGAGGTGCCGGTCCCTGCCATCGCATCGGTCATGGTGATCGTCAGCGACGGGATGGCGGCGAGGTCGCCCCGCGAGGCGAAGATCGGCACGAGGGGGTGGACTTCGCTACGTCGGAGGTCGGGCAATTCGATTTTCTGGCGCGCGTCGCTGCGATTGAAGGCAACGACCAACTCCTCCTCCCCATCCTCGCTCGGCAGGAGCCGCTGGAAGACGAGCGTATTCGACGTGCTGTCGGCAGCAAGCACGGTGAAGTCGCCCCGGCGGAGCGCGGCGTGCTCGTGGCGCAGCGCGATCACGTCCTGGTAGAACGCGAACAGCTCGGCATCGAACGCGATGGGGTCGCAGTCGCGCTCCAGCCCTCGCGGGTCCGTGCACTCGTCGGCGAAGGTGAGGTCGGGCCAGACCATCGGCTTGCGGTCGTCGGGGTCGTCCGCGCCCCACATCCCGGCCTCGGTGCCGTAGTAGAACATCGGCGCGCCGACGTAGACGACCTGCATCACGGCGATCATGCGCTGGATGTCGCGCTCGGCTTCGGTGGGCGCACGGACATCGTACGCCTCCCGGTAGCGCGGGCTCGGCTGCTGGTCGAAGTCGATGGGCAGGGCGCGGTTGACGATGCCCGAGGCCACGCGCTCGGTGTCGTGGCTGTCGATGAGGTTCTGCATCGCAAACGCGCGGGCGTCGGAATAGGGCGCGCGGCGCCCGACGAGTTGCTCGGCGAACGTCTCCGGCCCGATGCGCCCGTCCATCAGCCAGTCCTCGACCGGCATCGCGAAGGCGTGGTAGTTCATCGCGGCCGAGAAGCGGCTCGCGCGCAGAAAGTCCACCGCGTCGTGCCACGTCTCGGCCACGGTGTACGCCTCCGGGTTGAGTTCGAAGACGAGGTCGTTCCACTCGGCCCAGAAGCCCGTCGGCACCTCGTCGGCCACGTCGAGCCGCCACCCGTCGATACCGTCGCTCGGGTCGCCGTCGCCGTTGGGGTCCATCCACCGTCGCGTGATGTCGAAGACGTACTGCCGGGGCCCCGCGCTGAGCGTCACCGGCTCGCCCTCGGCATTGAGGGAATCGCGCAGGACGGGCAGGCCCTTGTAGCCCCACCAGCCGTTGTAATCGTACTCGTTCTCGGGCGTGTCGGGGTTGTCGAACGCCGTCACCTCGTACCAGTCGGCGTAGCGCGACGCCTCCTGGTTCGCGACGAGGTCCTCGAAGCCGTAGAACCGCGTCCCGGTGTGGTTGAAAACGCCATCGATCACGACGCGGATGCCGCGGGCGTGCGCCTCGCCGAGCATCTGAAGAAAGAGCGAGTCGGCCGCCGTCCACGACCACGTCGCGGGGTCGGCCGTCTCCTCGGCCATGAGCGCGAGGTCGCCTTCGGGGTCGGGGCCGAAGTACGGGTCGATGTGGTGGAAGCTTGCGCCGTCGTACTTGTGCAAGCTCGGCGCGTGGAAGACGGGGTTGAAATAAAGCGCGTTGACGCCGAGGCTGTCGAGGTAGTCGAGGTGGTCGATGACGCCCTGGAGATCGCCGCCGTAGCGCCGCATGAAGACGGCCGGGTCGTAGAACGTCGAGATGTCTTGCTCCCAATCCGCCTGGACGTACCAATCGCCGGTCCACGGCGTCACGGCCCAAGCCTCTTCGGTGGTGAGGTCCTGCCCGAAGTCGAGCGACGCGAACGTGGGGTCGTTGGTCGGGTCGCCGTTGCGGAAGCGCTCGGGGAAGAGCTGATACCACACGGCGTCGGCTGCCCAGCTTGGGACGGGGGGAGCCTCCTGGGCCTGCGTCGGCGGGATGAGCAACGCGGCTAGGAGGAAGGCCGACGCGGTAAGGAGTGAAGGGTTAAGAGTAAAGAGAGGAGAATCGTTCATTGCTATGAATCGAAGACGGCGCCCGCGTATCACTGTTTGGTCTTTCGTTCCACGGAGCGAATGAGACCCAGCAGCATTCTGCTTAGCTCGTGCCCCTGTTCGATGAGGCCCTCTAGAACCGGGCCCTCGATGTAGCCTTGTCGGTAGGCGATTCGTATCTGCGTCTCGACCTCGTACAGCGAACCGCGCGCGATGAAGAGGAAGCGGATGAAGTCCTTCTTCGAGGACCGTCCCCACCCCTCAGCGATGTTTGACGGGACGGATACGGCAGCACGGCGCACCTGCGAACGCAGATCGAATCGCTCGTCGCTCGGGAAGCAACGAGCCAAGTCGTACACCTCATCCACGAGGTCCATCGCCCGCTGCCAAACCAGCAGGTCTGTGTAGCTCTCGATGGACTGGGAGGCACCCACTCTTTACTCCTCACCCTTCACCTCACGACCGTGACCCGCTGCACCTCCACCGCATCACCGGCCTGCAACCGCACCACGTAGGCCCCACTCGCCAGCCCGTCGGCGTCGAATGGCACGGCGTAGCGGCCGGGCGTCTGCGGCGCGTCCACGAGCGTGGCGACGTGGCGGCCGAGGAGGTCGTACACCGCCAGCGTCACGTCGGTGGCCTGCGGAAGGTCGTATTCGAGCGTGGTCGTCCGCGCGAACGGGTTCGGGTAGGCGGCGTCGAGCGCGAGCGTCGCGGGGACCGACGCGTCGAGCAGCTCGGCATCGGTGACGACGAGGCCCGGCTCAGGCTTCTCGACGAACTCGTTG
>JBCDFO010000427.1:0-4001 GCA_039177895.1 Bacteroidota bacterium | reverse complement strand
GAACCGGTTCCGCCGGCTGCTGGTGCGCTGGGAGAAGCGCGTTGCCAACTACGCGGCGCTCTTGCATCTAGCCTGCGCGGTGATTGTGTGGGGGCGCTGCCCGCTCACCGCCGACGACTACCTTTCCGGATAGGCTCTAAGGCACCTGTGCGTCGGACCACGCTACCTGGAGCGCGGTCGCCTTGCGGTGTGGAGAACTCAGGCGCTCGACGCAGAGGGCTCCGTCGTATACTCCATTGATCCGCCCCTCAGAGTCCGCCGCGTCTCGCTCGCATGCTTCTCCGCTACCTCGCGCACGACGTGGGCACCGTGGCCGAACTGATGCGGGTGGAGCGGCTGGCAGGGTTCACGCTGACCCCGGACGCGACGCAAAGCCTCGTCGATCTCTTCCTGGACACGGAGGCGTTCCGGCTTCTGGAAGCCGGGTTTGCCCTGCGGCTGCGCCAGCACGACGGTGCCTTCTACGGGCGGCTTCGCCCCCTCTCGGCCCCGTCCGGCATGCGTGCCGCGGCACACCGGCAGGTGGTGCCTAGCGCGCTACCCCTACCTCTGCGCGCCGAGAACCTTGTGCCGGGTGCGCTCCAGTCGGTGCTGCAAGCCCTGGCTGGACCGATGCCGCTCGACCTGCAAGCGCGCGTGCGCATCGAGCGAACGCCGCGCACGTTGCACGCCGCTGGTGTGCCGGTGGGCCATTTCGTCGTAGACAGCGTCGTCTATGAATGGGCGCGCGAGCGCGACGTGGTTCACGAGGTCAAGCTGCTACTCCGAGAGCGCACGCCCCACGACCTCGAACGCATCGACGCGGTGCTGAGCGCGTACGGTCTTGAGCCGCTCGACCCGGACCGATACGCCTCCGTCGTCCACCGCCTCGGTGCGTTGGCGGCAGCGCCGCTCCTGCTGATGCCCGACGAGCGGCAGCAGCTTCGTACGCTTGCGGAGTCCGAGGGGCTCGTGGCGCGGCGGGCCCAGGCGATCCTGGCCGTCGCCGCGCGTCGAACCATCGCTGAGGTAGCGCATGAGGTGGGTATGGAGCCGGACCGGGTGCGGTTCTGGAGCGGACGCTTTCGGTGGTATCGCCTCCGCCTCTTTGATGTAGGTGGGGGGCGGGACGTGAGCGTGGAGCAAGCCCGGAGCGCCAGCGCGACGGCACGGCCCTACGCCCAAGACGAAGTCGCGCTCGACGCGACGCGCTCTTCCTCTGCGCGTCCCGCGAACGCCGTTCCGACGGCCGCGCAACTCGCGCTGCCTCGCGAACCGACCGGACGCCCGGCGGTGCCAGCACGGCCTCCGCGTGAGCCTGCGCCGTCTCTGAGCAGCGGCGGGCACGACCTACCTCGACCCGCTCCGCAGTCCGTCTCCCCTGAGGCGAAAAAGCTAGGCGAACGCGACTCCCGTGGTGGGGTGCTCACCCGCGTGGCGCGCGTGGTAACGCATCGCGGACGCGGCGTCCGGGAGCGACGACGCAGCGGGGCCGAAACGGTGCATCCGGCGGAGAGCCCGTCCCCTTACACACACGGCATGGATGCTCCGCTCACGGCGTGCATCGCCGAAGACGTGGACAACGCACTGGCCGATCTTCGCGCAGCGCTTGCGGGTGTGGAGACGGCCCAGGCGGATGCATCGCCGGAGGCAGCGGCCGCGAACGGGCTGCCGACCGTAGTGTCTCTCGCTGAGGCAGCGCGACGACTCGAAGGGGTACTCGCGTGCTACGCACCCCATATGGACGCCGAGATCGATGCGTTGACTGGGCGCGCTGCCACGGTACACGAGGCCCTCAGACGGGTGCGCACATGGGAGGTCGTCGTCCACCTGCTTCCTGAGGACGGCGACCCGGCCAGCCAGGATTTCTGCGTAGCGGTGCGGGCTCGACGCCAGGCCGAAATGGACAGCCTGCGTGCCGCGCCACCGCACCTTCCCGAGGGTTCGGACAAGGTACACGCGGTCATGTCGACAGCATCCTCGAGTGGTGCCCAGCCTCTTCGCCTGGTGATGGCCTCGACGGTGTGGCGGCAGTACGAGCACATGCGTCAGCAGCTAGACGAGGCGGTGCTCGAAGGGGGAGGCGCCAGCGTGGTGGGTCCGAGTGAAGCGGCGCGCACCGCTTTGGCCGGGCTGCGGCACGCGCTGCGCCGCGCCGTCGGTGACCGCAGGGGAGCCCATGCCGAGGTGCACTTGTTGGAGCAGGCGTTGCAGCGCGGTGAGGCCTGCGCGGCGTTGACGGAGGCCCGGGGGGCCCTCGACGCGTGGAATGTGGACTTCGCCGACCAGGGGGTGCACCGTGTGGTGACGCAGCGCCTCGGAGCGGCCCTGCGCGAGGAGTCGGCCGCCTGGCGCGAAGCCGCCCATCACCTGCTCGACCGACCCTTCCGCAACTACCTCGGGATGGTGGTCGCAGCGCTGTAGGCGGCGCTGCGAGTCGCTCGCGAGGTAGCGCGCCGTGATCGGATGCCCTCGCCTATCTTCTCGCGGTCCGACTCCCTCCTTGCACGTTGCGCGCCCGTGCGCGCTCATTGCTGAGACGCGGCCTCTAGCGCTCTGAACGCCGTGCTACGCTACGTTTCTGAGCGGAGGCGTAGCCCTCTCACCCCACAAGCCCCCGTCTGACGATGCGCATCGGTACGCGCGGCAGCAAGCTCGCCCGCTGGCAGGCCAACCACGTCGCCGCGCGCTTGGTCGCGGCCGGGCACGAGGTGACCATCGACGTCATCGAGACTGAGGGCGATGCTCCCTCTGACGGTCCATTACGGCTGACCGGCGACGACGGGCAGTTCACCCGGGCGCTCGACGCCGCCGTGCTAGACGGGCGCGTTGACCTCGCCGTCCACGCGCTGGAGGATCTTCCGGCTACGCTGTCGGAGGGCCTTACACTCGCCGCTGTGTCGGCCCGCGCGACGCCGTGGGACGCCTTCGTGGCGCACCCCGACTTCGAGGGGAGGCTTACTGATCTCCCGACCAAGGCGACGCTGGCCGTCTCGTCGCTGCGCCAGCAGGCCCAACTGCGCGCGTGGCGGTCGGACCTCCAGGTCGTGCCGGTGCGAGGCCCCGTGGCTGCGCGACTACAGCGGCTGCGCGAGAGCGGGACGCTCGGCGATGGCGGCTGGCACGGGATCGTCCTCGCTGAGGCGGCCCTCCGACAGCTCGCGTTGGACTCGACCATCCGCGACGTCTTCGCGCCCTCCATCGTGCTGCCTGGTGCGGGGCAGGGGGCGCTCGGCGTTGTCTGCTTGGCCTCCAACCCCAAGGCCCGCACGCTCCTGGTGCGACTTCTCGACGACGACGCAACCCGGATCACTACCGGGGCCGAGCGCGCCTTCCGACAGCACGTTTCTGACGGAGGTAAAGCAGCTGTAGGGGCGTACGCGCGCCTCGAAACCGGCAGCGTGTTCGTCATTGATGGCGTGGTGGCGGACGCCGACGGCACGCGCGTCTTCCGAGGTGGCCAGAAGGGGACCCCGTCACAGGCGCAGGACTTGGCGCGGGCGCTGGCTGGCGAACTGCTTGCGCGCGGAGGACGCGAGGTGCTCAGCGCGGCCCGGACCGACGAAGTGTGACTCCGGTCGGCGGCGCGTGATCGATGGTGGCAGGGCGCGGGGATCCGTCCGAAACGGCCGTGCTGCGGCGATCTGAAAACGGGTCGCAAAAAGCGGGTCTTATTTCCCCCGAACCTTAACGCATTGGGGGAAACGGTCGGTGCAGATTATCTCTTCTACTAGCCCAGCCATCCGTACGCCTGTCCCCGATGACCCCGCGCGCCTTCAACAAGGTCTTCCGCTATGACAAGCGCCTGGTGACGGGAGATTTCTTCCCGCAGGAGCCGGTCGGGATCGAGGCTGGGGACCGTGTTGGTGTGGTGCTGCTGAGCCCGGGTGGACCGATCAAGCTGGAGGACGTCGAGCGCTATCTCTACAACCGGTACATGGACCCGGCGTGCATCGATCTGCACTTGAAGGGGGCGGCGCGGCACTGGGCCAGCAAGTTTGTCGCGTCGCGGTGGAGCAAGG
>JBCDFO010000426.1:0-4007 GCA_039177895.1 Bacteroidota bacterium | reverse complement strand
CGCTCGTGCAGTACGCGGCTGAGCGCTACGTCACCGTCGTCCCCGAGATTGACCTGCCGGGGCACACGAACGCAGCGCTGGCCTCGTACCCGTCGCTCAACTGCGACGGCGTCGCGCCCCCGCTCTACACCGGCACCTCGGTCGGCTTCAGCACGGTCTGCGTGGAGAAGGAGGAGACGTATCGGTTCGTCACCGATGTCGTCCGCACACTCACGGAGGCAACGCCAGGCGGTTTCTTCCACCTCGGCGGGGACGAGGTGAAGAAGCTCTCGGAGGAGCAGTACGCCGCGTTCATGGAGCGCGCGCAGCGCATCGTGGCCGACCACGGCAGACGCGTCGTCGGGTGGGACGAGATCGCAGGCGTCGACCTCGTTCCGGGGACCATCGTGCAGGTCTGGCGGCCCGCCGAGGCGGCGACACAGGCGCAGATCCGCCGCGCCGTCGAGCAGGGCGCGACGGTCGTCCTCTCCCCCGCCGACCGCGTCTACCTCGACATGAAGTACGACGACCAGACCGTGCTCGGCCTCGCCTGGGCGGGCACGAACTCGGTGCGCGACGCCTACGACTGGGACCCGCTCGCGCTGCTTCCGGGCGTGACGGCGTCCGCCATCGAGGGCCTCGAAGCACCGCTCTGGTCCGAGACGATCACCACGCGCGCCGACCTGGACTACATGGCCTTCCCCCGCCTCGCGGGCGTCGCCGCCCTCGCCTGGGCTCCCGCCGAACAACACGACTGGGACGCCTACCGCCTTCGCCTCGCCGCGCAGGCCCCGCGCTGGACCGCGCTGGGCATCAACTTCCGCCGCGATGCCAGCGTGCCGTGGGTGGAATAAGCGCGGCAGAAAGCCTCTCCCCTCCTGGACAGAGCCTTGCCCCCGCGCAGGCGGGGGAGAGGCTGGGGGTGGTCGATCATTGTGGCAGAATGCCGCTTCATGCTGACTCGGATCTACCCCCTCCCGCTTCGCGGACTCCCCCTGTCTAGGGGGAGAGCTTCATGGCTCACTGTCACAGTCCCACCACGAGGCCCGCGTGGACCTTGCCTTGCGTGGGGCCGTCCTCGGGGTTGAGGGCATATGAGAATGAGAGGATGCCGAGCGGCGTGCGCTGCTGGAGCCCGAAGCCGTAGCCCGGCTCGATGCCGCGCGTCGCCTCGTTGACTGGCTGGCCTTCGGCGGCCCCACCCCGCCCCACGACCTCGGGCGTGGCGACGTAGCCGATGTCGGCGAAGACGAACGCGAACGAGGTGCGGTCGATCTGGTAGCGGTACTCGAAGAGCGCGCGGGCGACGACGTTGCCGAGGAAGCGCTCCTCGTCGTAGCCCCGCAGCGAGCGCGCGCCGCCGTAGCGAAACAATTCGGCGGTGTCGTAGGCGTCGCTGAGGAGCACGGCCACGTCGCCGCCGGTGACGAAGACTTGGCGGCGGAACGTCGGGACGAACACGCGCGCGTCGGCGAGGAGGCGCTGCTGGCGGAGGTTGGTCGTGAACGCCTGCGCGACCGAGTCGGCGGCCCCGGGGAAACGCCGTGTCTTCTGCCCTTGCTCGATGAGCGCTTCGACGACGAGGCCCTGGCGCGGGTTGACTGAGCGGTCTACACGACGGAAGCGTAGTCCGATGCCCGCGAACGTGGCATCGGCGGCGGGCACGAGCGGGAGCCCGTCGCTGCCGAGCCGTCGTCCGGCCGGGCCCGGATCCGTGTTCTCGCGGGTGAACGCCCCGAAGACGCTCAGGCCCGGCGCGAGTTGGTAGCCGACCTCGACGCGGTAGCGCTGCTGCGCAAACGTCGAGTCCTGTCCGCGCCCCTCGAAGGCGAGCTCAGCACGCAGCGGTAATCCGGCGATGTAGGGGTCGGCCGCGCGCACGTCCACCGACGAGACGAGGCCGGGGTTGCGGACGAGCCGGAGGCTGAAGAGGCGCCCCCCGCCGAAGACGTTAACGAGTTCGAGGAGGCCGTTGCCCACGAGTTGGCCGTCGGCGTCCGGGGTGGTCGGCGGGAGGTAGCCGAGGATGAGGTCGAACGTGCCCGGTGGCCGCTCCTCGACGGGGATACGCAGCGTCGCGCGCTGCCCCGTCTCGCGGACTTGCGCCGTGTCGTCGTCACGCGCGAGCACGAGGTACGGCGTCCCGACGGATTCGTAGAGGTCCGTCGCTTCGAGGCGCTGGCGGATGGCCTCGGGGTCGTAGGTGGCGAGCGGCGCGTCGGCGCGGAGGTCGGCGACGCGGGCGACGAACCGCCCCGTTGTGCGCGCCCGTGCCTGGCTCGTGTCGGTCGGCTCCGCCTCGATGCCCGCCAGTTGCAGCGCCGTCCCTTCCTCCACGACGACCGTGAGCGCCAGGGTTGGCGGCTCGCCTTCGGCTTGCTGGATGGCGGTCGCCACGCGCGCCTGGGCGAGGGGGAGCCCGGTGCGGTCGTAGGCCGCGAGTAGCCCGTCGAGGTCGCGCTCCAGCCGCGCCGCGTCGAAGACCTGCCCGGGGCGCGTGGCGAAGTCGGCGCGTGCGCGCTCGGCATCCAGCGTGGTGACGCCGCGCAGATCCAGCGTGCCGATCTCGACGCGCGGCCCTGTTGTAGCATAGAGCACACCAGCGCGCAGTCCTGGCCCAGCCGCCTCGGTCTGAGCCGAGTCGATGCGGGCGAAGTAGTAGCCCTGGTCCTGGAGGTGGCGCAGCGCGCGCACCGCCACGGAATCGAGCGGGAGCACGGCGCGAGGTGGGGCCCAGTCGCCCGCCTCGGTGCCGTCGGTCACGAGCGTCCAAGACACGAGCGAATCGGCGGGCGTCTGCGCGGAGACAGAGGTCCCAAGACCTAGGCCGAGCAGCAGCGTGGAGAGCAGGGCGGCGTATCTTGCCCACCTTCTCCGCCACCGCCCTACCCCACCGTGCTGCATCGCTTGCTACCAACTCGTGTACGAAGGGAGCCGCGCGTTCGACAGGCCACGTGTGCACAGGCGTTGGGTGTCGCGTTGGCCGGGCTCTTCTGGATCGGCTGCGGCGGCTCCGAAGAGGTCGTGCGCGCGCCTGAGCCGCAACCCAGGGTCGTCCCACCCGGTTCCGACGCCCAGCCCGACCTCACGACGCTGCCCGAGTCGGGCACACGCGCTACCGACGGGCTCTTTCGGCTGCGCCTGCCCGACACGCTGCGCTACGCTGTGGCACCTGGGGAAGCCTGGATTGAGACGCTGCCGTCGAGCGCGGAGGGGACGCTGATCGTCTACCGACCGCTGAGTGCCCCAGCGCTGAGTTGGGTCGTGGACGGCGCGCTCTTCGCGCAGACGCTCCCCGAGCAGAGCGGACGCCTGCGCTTCGACCTGCAGCGCTTCGTCGGGGGCTACACGGACACGCTCGTCGTCTTCCTCGACCTCGACGCCGACGCTGGATCGCCGGCGCTGGGAGCACCCGACGCGTCCGAAGACCAGGGCGATGGCTAGGCGTCCGACGTTCGACTACACGCCGCTCGTCGCCGACCGGCACCGCGATGCGTTTCGCGGTCCGCTCCTCGACTGGTTCGAGGAGGTGCGTCGCCCTATGCCATGGCGCGAGACCGACGCCGATGGCCGCCGCGATGCCTACCGGGTGTGGATCTCGGAGATCATGCTCCAGCAGACGCGCGTGGACCAGGCGACACCTTATTTCGAGCGCTTCACGGCCGCCTTCCCCACCGTCGAGGCCCTCGCCGCCGCCGACCTCGACGACGTGCTGAAGCTCTGGGAGGGCCTGGGGTACTACTCTCGCGCGCGCAACCTCCACCGTGCCGCGCAGCAGATCGTGGCCGAGCACGGGGGGCGCGTCCCCGACACCGAGGCGGAGATCTCGGCGCTCCCTGGCATCGGCCCTTACACCGCTGCCGCCGTGCTCTCGCTCGCCTACGGCGTCCCCCTGGCCGTCCTGGACGGCAACGTGATCCGTGTGCTCACGCGCGTCTTCGCCATCGGCGACGACGTGAAGCGGAGCCCCGTCACGAAGGCGCTGCGCGTGCTCGCCAACGACCTCCTGTCCACCGAGCGCCCAGGCG
>JBCDFO010000425.1:0-4013 GCA_039177895.1 Bacteroidota bacterium | reverse complement strand
AGCGATATGATCTTGGAGGAGGCGCAAGAGCGGCGTATCGTCGCGCATGGACCCGGTAGCGATGGGGAGCAGGGAAGCGTGAAGTACTTCCAAGCTATCCCGGGCTACCGGGTCTACTCAGTTCTGTCGTGTACTATGGTCCACGACAATGAAGTCCCCGGCGATGAAGTCGGCGGATCGTTTGCAACTTGGCGCTGCGCGCGCTACCGTTGCAGCGTGACCGCCCCCGTCATCCTCCCCCCGATCCCATGCCGTCTGTCCTGATCGTCGATGACGAACCTAACATCGCCGTCTCGCTCGACTTCCTCATGCGGCAGGAGGGCTACGCCGTGCGCACCGTCCACACGGCGGCAGACGCGCTCGACGCCCTCGAAGCAACTCCGGCGGACGTCGTCCTCCTCGACGTGATGCTGCCCGATGGCGACGGGCTCGATGTCTGCCAAACGATCCGCGCCAACGCGGCGTGGAAGCACACGCGGGTGCTGATGGTGAGCGCCAAAGGCCGCCCGGTGGACGAGGCCCGCGCGCTCGCGCTCGGTGCGGATGGCTACGTCGTCAAGCCGTTCGCGATCCGCGACGTGGTGGCCCGGGTCCGGGGGCTGGTCGAGGCGGGCTGAGCAAGCTCGGCTGGGTTTTCTAGCCCGTTCGTTTGGCTCAGGCGAAACGCTCGGTATGAATCGCGCGTGACACGGCGTCAAGACCGCGTGCGTCGTCACTGCGTGCATCGCTGCCCCTATGCCCGATTTGTCTCAACCCGACTTCCCCGAACTCGAGTCCGCGCCGCCGGACCGCTCCTACCGGGCGCGGCGGCTCGACGGGATCGTGCAGGACCTGGCGCAGGGGCTCCGGGCCTCGCTCGGGTCCATCCGAGCGGCCATTGAGACGATGACGGAGTACCCGGACATGGACGAGGCCGTACGCGCGCAGTTCGCTGAGATCGTGCGCCAGGGGGCCGTCGAGGCAAGCGAGCGGTTGGAGGCTTCCATGGAGCGCTACGCGCAGGCGGCGGCGGCCCAGCGACCGATGCACGTAGTGCCTGCTGCGACGGTGCTCCATCGGGTCGCGGAGGCGCTCGCGGAAGACCCGGCGCTCGGGCCTTCGGCCGTGCGTCTCGAAGAGCCGGGCGAAGGGCTGTGGATTCGCGCCGACCGGACCGCGCTCGTAGGCGTGCTCGTCTTCTTCGCACAGCGCGTGCACCATGCCGTGCGCTCGCGCCCGCTTCACCTCCGCGTGCGCGCAACGGGGCAGTACGCCGCCTTCGACCTGGCATGGGACGGGCCTGCTGTCCAGCCTGCTCGCCTGGAGCGGTGGCTCGTGCAGCCGTTCGACGATGCGGGGGCCGCCCCCGACCGCGTCGCCGCTGACGTGCTGGAGCGCCATGGTGCGGAGGTGTGGACGCGGTCGAGCGGGGAGCACCCTGCGCTGCAGCTACTCCTACCCCGCGAAGCCGACGGCTGAGACGGGCGTCTAGACGTGCGGGAGGGGATGAGGAACATGTCCTCCCTCTGGTCAGGCCATCGATCCAGACTTCGTTCCTATGCCGGTGCGTGCATCCGGTGTGAGGCCAACCCGGTCAGAGGCCCTGTTGTGTGGGGGAACCCCTCGCAAGTAATGTGAAGAAATCGTTTATACATCGCTTTCTGGTAATATCTGCCAGCGAAGCGCTTCCGGATTTCCGGCGCTATGCCTACTATGGCGGCACCAAGCCGCGGAGGAAGCGGGTGCAGGCCTGCCTTTCCTCCTTGCTGTATTACCTCTTAGTAATACTTACATCTTTCCCCTAGGCGACATGGCTGACACGCAAACCGCTCCCACGACCTACGCGCCCCCTGCGGACTTCGCCGCCAGCGCCCACGTCTCCTCCCAGGCCGACTATGAGGCCCTGCACCGCCGGTCGGTCGAGGACAACGAGGGCTTCTGGCGCGAGCAGGCCGACCGCGTCGACTGGTTCGAGCCGTTCCACACCGTCAAGAACGTCTCGTACGACCCCAAGAACGTCTCGATCAAGTGGTACGAGGGCGGCAAGCTCAACGCCTCCTACAACGCCCTCGACCGGCACCTCGAAACGCGCGGCGACCAGACGGCGCTCATCTTCGAGCCCGACGACCCCAACGCGCAGGAGACGCTGCACCTCAGCTACCGCGAGGTCTACGAGAATGTCTGCCGCCTCACCAACGCCTTCCGTGCGATGGGCGTCAAGAAGGGCGACCGCGTCACGGTCTACCTCCCGATGATCCCCGAGGCGGCCTACACGATGCTGGCGTGCTCGCGCGTCGGCGCGATCCACTCCGTGGTGTTCGCAGGCTTCAGCCCGGATTCGCTCGCCACACGCATCCTCGACTGCGAGTCCGACTTCGTCGTGACCGCCGACCAGGGGCGTCGCGGTGGCCGCACGGTGGACCTCAAGAAGAACGTCGACAAGGCGCTGGAGCAGTGCCCGGACGTGCGCCAGGTGCTCGTTGTCAAGAACACCGGCGGCGACGTGGCCTGGAATGACGCCGTGGACGTGTGGTACCACGAGGCCGTCGACGGCCAGCCTGCCGAGGCGGAGCCCGAGGTGATGGACGCGGAAGACCCGCTCTTCATCCTCTACACGTCCGGCTCGACCGGCAAGCCCAAGGGCGTCGTCCACACGACCGGCGGCTACTGCGTCTATACGAGCCTCACCCACCAGATGGTCTTCGACTACCAGGACGGCGACGTCTTCTGGTGCACGGCCGACGTGGGCTGGATTACGGGCCACAGTTACATCGTCTACGGCCCGCTCATCAACGGCGCGACGCAGGTCTTCTTCGAGGGCGTGCCGACCTATCCCGACGCAGGTCGCTTCTGGGAGGTCGTCGAGAAGCACCAGGTCAACCAGTTCTACACGGCTCCGACGGCGATCCGCGCCCTCATGGCCAAGGGCGACAGCTTCCTTGACGGCCACGACCTCTCCAGCCTCAAGCTTCTCGGCACGGTCGGCGAGCCGATCAACCCCGAGGCGTGGCGCTGGTACCACGACAAGATCGGTGGCGGGACGTGCCCCATCGTGGATACGTGGTGGCAGACGGAGACCGGCGGCATCATGATCACGCCGCTCCCCGGTGCCATCGCGACCAAGCCCGGCTGCGCGACCGTCCCGTTCTTCGGCATCCAGCCCGCCGTGCTCGACAACGACGGCTCGGAGAAGGAGGGCGCGACGGAAGGCATCCTCGTGATTCAGGACTCGTGGCCCAGCCAGGCGCGCACGGTCTACAAGAACCACGAGCGCTTCACGAACACCTACTTCACCGCCTACCCCGGCAACTACTTCGCGGGCGACGGCTGCCGGCGCGACGAGGACGGCTATTACTGGATCACCGGCCGCATCGACGATGTGATCAACGTGTCCGGCCACCGCATGGGCACCGCCGAGATCGAGAGCGCGCTCGTGCTCCACGACGTGGTCGCCGAAGCGGCCGTGGTCGGCTACCCGCACGATGTGAAGGGGCAGGGGATCTACTGCTACGTCACGCTCAACGGCGGCGTCGCGGCCTCAGAGGATCTCCGCGCCGAGCTGGTGAAGCACGTCCGCGCCCAGATCGGGCCCATCGCCAAGCCTGACTTCATCCAGTTCGCCCCTGCGCTGCCGAAGACGCGTTCCGGCAAGATCATGCGCCGCATCCTGCGCAAGATCGCCGAGAACAGCTATGGCAACCTCGGCGACACGTCCACGCTCGCCGACCCAACCGTGGTCGACGACCTCATCGACAACCGGCAGAACCGGGCCTGACCCCTCAGGCTCCGCCCTTGCCGCAGTGGAAGCTGCGGCAGGGTGCGGCCAAACGAAGACCGGCCCCCGTGGCAGCGAGGACCGGTCTGGTAAGAATCGCGCGACCCATGGGTGGCAGCCCGGAACGCGCGGTGCTCTCTCACACCCCAGCCACGTTTCCCACCATCTCGGGAGGTATTTCATGACCAGGATGACACACGCCTCAGCGAGGCGCGCGTCTGTTCGGACCGCCACGCTCGCGCTCTTGTTCCCCCTCGCT
>JBCDFO010000424.1:0-4019 GCA_039177895.1 Bacteroidota bacterium | reverse complement strand
TGATATCCTTGGGTTTGTGGCCCATCACCTCGATCTTGGGGCCGATTACATGTATGTTTACATGGACGAACCCAACCGCGCGGCGTTTCGCACGCTGCGACATCATCCCAAGGTGCGCGCCCGTCTGTGCGACGATGAGTTTTGGAAAACCCGCAAACGGCAACGACCCGACAAACACCAGATACGCCAGACGGTGCATGCAACCTTTGCGTATCGCAACACGCATCTGGATTGGCTGGCGCATATCGACGTGGATGAATTTCTGTGGACCTCAGCCCCCGTCCGCGATCTGTTGCACAGCGTTCCGGCCAGCATACCCAACTGCGCGCCGACCACGGCCCGCTCATGTTCCATCAGTCCGGCGGCTGCTGCGACGGCTCCCAGCCGATGTGCTACGCCGACGGTGACTTCCGCCTCGGCCGCTCCGACGTGAAGCTCGGCGAGATCCACGGCTGCTCGTTCTACATGGAGAAGAGCCAGTTCGAGTACTGGAAGCACACACAGCTCACCATCGACGTGCGCCCCGGCCGCGGGTCAAGCTTCTCGCTGGAGATCCCGCTCGGCGTGCGCTTTCTCACCGACTCCCGCGTCTTCACCGACGACGAGATGGACGACCTCGTACCCGTCGAGCGCGTGGACGCGTAGCGCTCAGTAGTACGCGTCGATGCCGTAGCCGAACGGCTTGCCCTGCGCACACTTCTCGACCAGGTTGGCGAGCCGTTTCTCGAACGCGTCCGGCCGCTTGCGCGCGTGGTCGACGTAGGCTGCGCGAATACGTTGGTAGGACGGGGACGTGCTCTCGAAAAACGCCCACGCCCCGTCGCGCGCCTGGAGGGCAGCGCGGATGTCCTCCGGGATCGCGTAGGCCTCGGGACGATTCGCGGCGAGGTCGGCCTCGGCCGGTGGGGTGAGTAGGCCCTGGTCGGCGAGGCGCCCCAGCCGCTCCTTGTTGGTCTGGGAGTAGGCGCTGCCTGCTCGTCGGGGCGAGTAGCGGTGGGCATAGCGCGTCTCGTCAATGCCCTTGCGCTGGCTGTCGATCCAGCTGAAGCATAGCGCCTCTTCCACGGCGTCGTTGTAGGGGACGCTGGGTCGCCCCGTGTGCTTCCGGTAGGAGACGAGCCAGATTTCCGAGGCGCTCTCGTGGTGGGCGGCGAGCCAGGCGCGCCAGGCGGCTCGCGTGGGGGCATAGAACGTGGTGCCGAGGTCCATCACTCAACGATGTCGAGCAGGGTCACCTCGAACGTGAGGTTGGTGTTCGGCGGGATGCTGGGTGGAGGGCGGTCGCCGTAGCCTTCCTCGGGCGGGACCTCGAACGTCTTCGTCTCGCCGACGGTCATGCCTGTGATGTTGGTCTGGAAGCCGGGGATCATGTTCGGCAGCGGAAGCCGCGCGCGGTCGTTGCTGTCGAAGACGGTGCCGTCGGGGAGCGTCCCCTCGTAGGCAACGATGACCGTGCTGTCCGGCGTCGCGACGGTGATTTCCTCCTTCGGCTCGCAGGCTGTGAGGAGGAGGGTGCAGAGGAACAGGGCAGAGATTGCGAGGCGCATGAGAATAGCAGTGGTGACGAGGTAGGTCCTCCAAGATCGCATCTACACCCTCGGCCTACCGCACCCCCTGTTTTCCTCCCCCTGAAGGGTCGGAAAACTGTCCCCCTCGCGGGCGAGGGGGACAGTTCGAGCGAAGCGAGAACAGGGGGTGTCCTGCGGAGCGGCTCCCTCAAGCACGCACATCCGGCGCGGATGGGCGCGTCAGCCCGAGCTGGTACTGCTTCGGCGTGGTGCCGATGTGGCGCTGGAAGAGGCGGATGAAGTGGCTCACGCTGCGAAAGCCGAGCGCGAAGCTGACCTCCGTGACCGACCGCTGCAAGTCTGACAGTTGCCGCCGGGCTTCTTGCATCTGCTCGCGGTGGATGAACGCCAGCGGCGTCATGCCGAGCTCGTTGCGGAAGTAGCGGTAGAGGCTCGACACGCTCATGCACGCGGCACCCGCCACCTCGGCGACTTCGATGGGGCGGTGGAGGTTGGCGCGGACGTACTGCACCGCCGCGGCAAGGCTGTTCTGCGTGGCGAGCGCGGCCGTCTGCCCGAGCAGCAGCGCGCGCGCCTGCGTCTGGAGCATCCGCAGCAGCAGCTCCGACACGTTGAGGTCGATGAGCGCGTCGCGGAAGGGCGGGTTCTCGGTGAAGAGCCGCGTGAGCGTGCCGAGGAGCTGCTCGACGCTCGCCGTGTTGCCGAAGTGGGCCACGCGCGCATCGGGCACCGACCAGGTGCCGTCGTGGCGCGGGGCGGTGTCGTTGAAGCGGGCTACGAGGTCGCGCACCTTGTCTTCCTCCACGCCGATAGTGAGACAGGTCGTCGGGGCGGCGTCGCTCGCGCCGGGGAAGTCGATCCAGATCTCCTCGCCGGGGGCCAGCACGAGTGACTCCTGTGGGACGAACGGGAAGACGTCGCCGCTCTGGGTGTGGATGTGCTTCACGCCCGTGACCATGCCGCAGTAGAGCGGGTGCTCGGCCTTGAGCGCCACGCGCTCGGCAGGGCGGAGGGTGTCGTAGATCGCGAGCTCCACGTCGTGCCCGCCGAACGTGGTCCGGTTCTCGACGAGCCGGTAGAGCGGACGCCGCGAGGGTGCAGGGAGGGCTGCCGAGATCGAAGGAGACACGGGCATCGGAGGAGGATGCGTGAAGTACACGGGGGATTCGCATGGTAAGATGCTGGAAACCCTGAGGCAAGCGGCCATTTCGTTCACCCTGGCCGATGCCCGGTCTCCGTCCGGCTCCGTAAAACCCCAGCGGCCCCGATACCGCATCGATATCGGGGCCGCCACGCCTTCCAGGCAAGCGAGACCCGGGCCATAGAACCCCACCCATGCCCTGGGCCTCTGCTGGATAGACCGGCCGCTCGAGCAGTGTCGAGCGAGGGTTCGATCAATGTGCAACCAATATGGCATACGGAGTCAGGGCCGGTCCATAAGCCGGTTGACTATCCGAACGTAGGCCCGGGGAATACCTCACTGTAGGGGTTCTTCTTACAATAATTGGGTCGTCACGTAGGCGTAATGCAAACAATATGTTACGCAAAGTTATTCATATCGTCCAAATCGGTCAGGTGCCAAGGGCCGAGAGCAGGTGACGGAAGCCAACGACCAGACCGGGGTGCCCCGACCCTGGTCACACCAACCGCCCCAGCCGGAGGCACCGGCGCAGCCACACCTTCTTGCGCGTCAACTCGCCGAGGCTGAGCTCGTCCTGTCCCTTGCCAAACTTGCGCTTCGAGGCGGCGTGGACGCGGCGCACGGCTGCCTGATACGATCCGCCGAGCGCGTGCGCCAACTCCGAGGCGAGATCGGCGCAGGTCTGGCGGAGCGCCTGCTCCTCGGCCGCCACGTTGCGGGCCCCGGCGGGCCGCGTGTGGAGCGTGAACGTGCTCGTCTCGCCCTCGCCAAACAATTCGAGGCGGTGACGCTCGCGAGCGCTCGTCTGCACCTGCTTGAGCACCCACGGGCTGCGCTCGCTCGGCTCGGCGGGCGCCTTCTCGGGCGACGTGCGCTCGGCTTCCTTCTTGGTCTGGATACCGAGTTGCTGCTCGCTCGTGAGCCATTCGAGGAGCGCGCGGATGCCCATGTCGCCTGCGGCGTAGATGTCGCAGACGTTGGCGACCTTCGGGAAGCCCTGGTAGTAGCGCATGCCGCGGAAGAGCTGCTGCATCGTCTTCGAGTAGGCGCGCACGAGGTCGGCCTTGACGATGACCGAGATCGGCTTGATGTCCGTACCCTCACCGATCATGTCGACCTGCACCATGACGTCGAGCCGGCCTTCGCGGTAGGCGTCGAGGAGTTCGGCGTTTTCGCCGGCGGAGCGGTCCTGGCCGATCCGGTCGGAGCGGACGTGCGGGAAGCGGCGGCGCACGAAGTCGAGCATCGCGGCGGCGTGCTTGTTGCTCATCGCGATGACGAGCATCTGGTGGGGGCGCTCGGGGCGGCCCTGGCCCCCGGCCTCGCGATACAGCCGCTCCAGTTCGCGG
>JBCDFO010000423.1:0-4026 GCA_039177895.1 Bacteroidota bacterium | reverse complement strand
TGTCAGCTGCGCCTTCCGGCTGCGGCGTACCCGTACCTTTGTTCCTCCACGAACGCCCCCTCAGATCGCCCCCATGGAGTACATCCAGGTTGACATCATCGGACTCTCGACCAGCCCGTCCAGTGGCGGAGCCTATGCGCTGGTCCTCGGCGAGGTCAACGGCAACCGCCGCCTGCCGATCATCATCGGCGCGTTCGAGGCGCAGGCCATCGCGCTCGAACTGGAGAAGATCCAGCCGCCGCGCCCGATGACACACGACCTCCTCCGCGACCTCTTCGACGCGCTCGACGCCGAAGTCACCGACGTGATCGTAGACGACCTCCGCGAGGGCACCTTCTTCGCGAAGATCCGCTACGAGTTCGAGGGCGAGGAGAGCCAGCTCGACGCCCGCCCGTCCGACGCCGTCGCGCTCGCCGTCCGTACCGACGCGCCCATCTTCGTGATGGCGAGCGTCCTCGACGAAGCGGGCATCCCCGCCGACGACGAGAACGTCTCGGCCTTCGCCAGCAGCGACGAGGCCGAAGCCGAAGAGCGCCCATCGCGCAAGGTGTCGCCGCTCGACGCGATGAAGGAGCGCCTCCAGAAGGCCATCGACACGGAGGACTACGAGACCGCCGCCCAGCTCCGCGACGAGATCGAGCGCCTCAAGAGCGAGAACTGAGGGAAGGCAGCGCGTAGCAGGATGAAGGCAGAAAGGATGCCGGTGCTGACTGCCTCGTTCTACCGCTGCTCCTCATCAAATCGAAGCACACAGCCTCGTCGATTGCGGCGGGGCTTTTTCGTGCCCAGTACTTCGCGCGCACTCAGACATCGCCGCGAGTCTGCCTTGTCTCCTGTGAACTCCCTCCTCACTTTTCTCCCTTCTGCTTTCTCCCCTCTGCCTTGAACTACGCTCGTCTCGACGGCTTCACCGATCTCTTTTGCGCCTACGCAACGGGGGACGCCGCGCTGCTGAAGCACTACACACGCGCGCCGTACGACCCCGCTGCGCGCGCCGCTGCGGCAGAAGCCGCCGCCGCCCACCCGCGCGACCGCGACGCTCTCGCCGACATCCTCCTCGACCAGAATCGGCGCTGGTATGCGGAGGGGGGCGATGCCTGGGAGGCCGCCCGCGCCAACATCGAGTCGCTGCGCGACGGGGAGACGGCAGCGGTGGTGACAGGCCAGCAGCTTGGGCTCTTCGGCGGGCCGCTCTACACGCTCTACAAGACGCTCACGGCGCTCCAGCTCGCGCACCAGATGACGGAGGAGACGGGGCGATGTGTGGTGCCCGTCTTCTGGCTCGAAGGCGAGGACCACGACTTCGCTGAGATCCGCGCGCTGACGGTGCTCTACCGCAACGAGCCGCAACAGATCGTCTATGACGACGGGGCTGACCCTGACGCAGATCGTGGAGCCGTCGGGCGCTTCGTGCTCACGGACGCGGTGACAACGGCGCTGGACGAGTTGGAGGAGGCGCTGCTGCCGACGGAGTTTCGCGACGCACTCATGGCGAAGGTGCGTGCCGCCTACGCGCCCGGCACGACCGTCCTCGACGCCTTCGCCCGCCTCATGGTCGCGCTGCTCGGCGACCTGGAGACACCCACGGGCCTCGTCTTCATCGCCGACGACGACGAGCGGCTGCACCGACTTGTAACGCCGCTCTTCCGCGCCGAGTTGGAGGACCCCGCCACGACGCTCCACGCGATGGAGCAGGCCAGCGATGGCCTCCGCGCCGACTTCCACGCGCAGGTCACGCCGATGCCGGTGAACCTGTTTTACCTCACGGACGACGCCCGCACGGCCATCGACCCTATTGAGGGAGCGGACGGTGGGCCCGACCTCACGGGGGCGAGCGGCTTCCGGCTGCGGGGCACCGAGCGGACGTTCACGCAGGCCGAGCTGATCGGGGAGTTGGAGGCACACCCGGAGCGGTTCAGCCCGAACGTGGTCCTGCGCCCGCTTACGCAGGACAGCCTACTCCCGACGGCGGCCTACGTCGCGGGGCCGGGCGAGGTCGCCTACTTCGCGCAGTACCGGGGCGTCTACGCCCGCTTCGGCGTGCCGATGCCGATCGTCTACCCCCGCGCGAGCGCGACGCTCGTGGAGGGCAAGATCCAGAAGGTGCTCGACCGCTACGGCCTCGCGCTGCCCGACCTCCAGGGCGACCTGCACGTCCTCCACCGACGCCTCGCCCTCGCCGCGGCCGACGCTGACCTCGGTGCCGCCTTCGGCGACGCGCAGCGCTGCCTCCACCAGTCGATCAACTCGCTCAAGCCGCTCATCGAGTCCATCGATAAGGGCCTCGTGTCCAGCGCCGAGGCGACGCGGGCGGCGCTCCAGAAGGAGTTCGCTAAGCTCAAAGACCGCATCGAACGCGCGCAGAAGCGCAACGAGGACGTCATCCTCGACCACCTCGAAAAGGCCGCTGTCGGCCTCGTGCCTGGCGGGAAGCTCCAAGAGCGCAGCCTCTCGGCGCTCTACTTCCTCAACAAGTACGGCCCGGCACTTCTCCGCCGCTGGCACGCCGAGCTATCCCTCGACACGAGCGAGCACGTTGTCCTGGAAGTGTGAACGCACGGACGTGTGAACGTGTGAAAGAGAATGCAGGAAGCGTCCCCCCTCGTGCTTCCTGGCCCTACGTTCACACCCTCGCACCCTCATACGTCCCCACCCGGAATGTTCAGTCCCCTCATCGAGCGCGCCATCGAACTCGCGGCGGAGTGGCACGACGGCACCTACCGCAAGAGCCGTTGGCGACCGCCCGTGTTCGATATCCCGTCCGTGGAGGTGGACGAGGGGGAGCCCGTCAGGGTGCTGCGTGTGCCGGTGATGGCGCACGTGACGACGGTGGCGTTCACCGTGCAACGCGCAGGGTGGGACGATGAGACCGTGGCGGCTGCCTTTCTCCACGACACCGTCGAGGACTGCAACCGTTACGGGCAGGGGCTCACGCTGGAGGCGCTTGCCGCCGCGACGACGCCGGGCGTAGCTGAGCGTGTGCGCGCCGTCACCGAGCCGAAGAAGGCTGCGAGCGGGCGCTTCCTCCCCTGGCAAGTCCGCAAGGAGGTCTACGTCGAGCAGCTCGCGAACGGGAGCGATGAGGCGGCTGCGATCTCGCTCGCCGACAAGCTGCACAACCTCTGGACGATGAACCAGGGCCTTGCCGCGGGACGCAACATCTTTACCCGAGCCCGCCACGCCGACGGCTCGCCCCGTGGCCTCTCGGCCGGGCCCGCACAGCAGCAGTGGTACTTCCAGGCCGTCCTCGGCGCCGTCGCCTGCTTCGCCGATCCGCGCCTTGAGCCGCAGCGCGCGCGCCTTCGCGAGGAGATGGCCCGCTTCGATGCCCTCGTGGGAGAGGAGACGACGTAGCCCGCGCTTTCGCCCAAAAGCAAGACAGCACCAAAAAGTAAGACCGGTATCTCACCCCACCACGAAGGAGATACCGGTCTCGCGCCCAGAGCAGAGCGCCATATTTAGGCTCAATGCTACCGCTGAGGCGTGCCGATGCGGTATCACGCAATCGCGGGATTCGGCACGCTTTCCCTGAGGATCGCGCCGTCCGGAAAGCCGTGGACAAAGTGAACCGCTGCGTAACCTCCTGAGGGCGGTCTCGTACTTTCAATTCAAACTGAAAGTTCGACAGCCGGTCAGGTTCATGGCCTCCTCCCGCTCGGTCGCGCGTGCGGCCCGTCTCGCCCTCGGCACAATCTGGCTCGCCGAGGGCCTCTTCCTCAAAGTTCTCTGGGCCCACCCCGACGAACTCGCCCTCGTCGCCGATTCGGGTCTTTGGTGGCCAACGCCGGAGGCCACGCTCGCCGCAGTGGGCGTCCTCGAAGCTGCCCTTGGCGCGGTGCTCCTCGTGGGGGTCAGGCCGCGCCTCACAGCGGCCGTCGCTGGCGTCGCGCTGGTCGTCATCACGACGACGGTCGTCGCCACGGACCCGACGGTGCTGCTCTTGCCCTTCAGCCCGATCCTGAAGAACCTCGCCCTGCTCGCCTGCACGCTCGCCGTGTGGCACGGCGGCACGGAAGCCTACATCGA
>JBCDFO010000422.1:0-4082 GCA_039177895.1 Bacteroidota bacterium | reverse complement strand
CGCCGCTTCATCGACATGTTTGGCGACGTGGTCACGGGCGTCCCGCACCACCACTTCGAGGCTGCGCTCGCGGCGCTCAAAGCCGAGCGCGGCGTCACGTCCGACCTCGATCTCACCGCCGCCGACCTCCGCACCCTGGTCGCGCGCTACAAGGCCGTCTACGAAAACCACGCGGGCGCGCCGTTCCCGACCGACCCGCGCGTCCAGCTACGCCTCGCCATCAACGCCGTCTTCGCGTCGTGGAATAACGAGCGCGCCGTCAAATTCCGCCGCATCAACCGGATGCAGGACCTCGTCGGGACCGCCGTGACCGTCCAGGCCATGGTCTTCGGCAACACGGGCCCGGAGAGCGGCACGGGCGTCCTCTTCACGCGCAACCCAGCCACGGGCGAGGCCGCGCTCTTCGGCGAGTTCCTCGCGAACGCCCAGGGCGAAGACGTGGTCGGCGGCCTCCGTACGCCGCGCGCCATCGCCGAGATGGAGGAGGCGTTTCCGGGCGTCTACGGGCAACTCGTGGACGCTGCGCGCTGCCTCGAAGCGCACAACGCCGACATGCAGGACGTCGAGTTCACCGTCCAAGACGGCCAGCTCTTCCTCCTCCAGACGCGCAACGGCAAGCGCACCGGCCCCGCCGCGCTCAAGATCGCCGTCGACTTCGTGCGCGAGGGCCTCGCCGACCCGGCGACCGCCGTGCGCTCGCTCGTGCAGCCGCACCACATCGACCAGCTCCTGCACCCGCAGTTTGCCGACTCCAGCAGCTACACCGACCGCGTGATCGCGACGGGCCTACCCGCCTCGCCGGGGGCGGCCGTCGGGCGCGTCGTATTCACCGCCGACGAGGCCGAGCGGCAGCGCGACGCTGGGGAGCGGGTGCTCCTCGTACGGCTCGAGACCAGCCCCGAGGACGTGGGGGGGATGGACGCCGCCGAGGGCATCCTGACAGCACGCGGCGGGATGACGAGCCATGCCGCTGTGGTCGCGCGCGGATGGGGCACGCCCTGCGTCTCCGGCTGCGGCGCACTCGTGATCGACGAGGCGGCAGGCCGCTTCACCGTCGGCGACACCGTCGTGGAGGCGGGCGACTGGCTCTCGATCAACGGCTCCACCGGCGAGGTCATCCTCGGCCAGGAGGCGCTGGTCGAGCCTGAACTGACCGGCGACTTCGAGATGTTCATGGGCTGGGTGGACGCCGCCCGTACGCTCGGCGTCCGCGCCAACGCCGACACGCCCGCTGACGCGGCCCAGGCCCGCGCGTTTGGGGCCGCTGGCATCGGCCTCTGTCGCACCGAGCACATGTTCTTCGGCGACGACCGTATCGGAGCGATGCGCGAGATGATCCTCGCCGACACCGACGCCGCCCGCGCCGCCGCGCTCGACCGCTTGCTCCCGTTCCAGCGCGCCGACTTCGCGGGCATCTTCCGCGCGATGGACGGCTTCCCCGTCACGATTCGCCTCCTCGACCCGCCGCTGCACGAGTTCGTCCCGCACACGCCCGAGAGCCAGCAGGAGACCGCCGACCGCCTCGGCGTGCCCGTCGAGCAGGTGCAGGCCGCCGTGGCGCGGCTCGCCGAGGTCAACCCGATGCTCGGCCACCGCGGCTGCCGCCTCGGGATCACCAACCCGGCCATCACGGCGATGCAGGCCCGCGCCCTCTTCGAGGCGGCCGTCGAGGTACAGGCCGAGGGCGTCGACGTGCGGCCGGAGGTGATGGTGCCGCTCGTCGGTACGGTCGCCGAGCTCGCCGACCAGCGCGCGGTCGTCGAGCGTGTGGCGGCGGAGGTCTTCGCCGAGCGCGGGGCCGAGGTGCCTTACCTCGTTGGGACGATGATCGAGATCCCGCGCGCAGCGCTCACGGCGGGGGCTATCGCCGCCGAGGCCGACTTCTTCTCGTTCGGTACCAACGACCTCACGCAGATGACCTACGGCTACAGCCGCGACGACGCCGGGACGTTCATCCCGGCCTACCTCGACCGCAAGGTGCTGCCCGCCGACCCGTTCCAGACGCTCGACCAGGAGGGCGTCGGCCAACTCGTCTCGATGGCAACCACCTCGGGCCGGGCGACGAAGGCGGGCCTCAAGGTGGGCCTCTGTGGCGAGCACGGCGGCGACCCAGCCTCGGTGGCGTTCTGCCACACCGTCGGCCTCGATTACGTCTCATGCTCCCCGTTCCGCATCCCCATCGCCCGACTCGCTGCCGCGCAGGCGGCGCTCAGCGAGTGACCCTGCTCAGCATATCCGGTCGCGAGGTAAGCGCCGGTCGCGAGGTAAGCGGGGAGAGCGTTTCAGGCCCGGCCGTACCGCTTTAGCACCTCGCGTGCCACGACCGTCTTGTGGACCTCGTCGGGGCCGTCGTAGATGCGGGCGCTGCGCTCGTGGCGGTACCAGAACGCAAGCGGCGTGTCGTCGAGGACGCCGAGGCCGCCATGGACCTGCACGGCGCGGTCGAGCACCTGCTGCAGCACGTCGGCGACGTAGAACTTGATCGCGCTGATGGCGGCGCGGGCAGCCCGCTGCCCCTCCTGTTCGATGCGTGCGGCGGCGTCCAGCACCAGCAGCCGTGCCGCGTCGATGTGCGCGCGGCTCTCAGCGATCCAGACCTGGACCTGCTGCCGCTCCGCGAGCGGCTTGCCCGGCGAGAGTTCGCGCGTGGTGGCGCGCTGGCAGAGCAGGTCGAGCGCGCGCTCGCAGACGCCGATCCAGCGCATGCAGTGGTGGATGCGACCCGGCCCCAGCCGCTCCTGTGCGAGGAGGAAGCCGCTGCCCTCGGGCCCGAGGCGGTGCGTCACGGGCACGCGGACCCCCTCGAAGCGAAGCTCGGAGTGCGAGAACCAGCCGTGGCCCTCGTCGCCCATGACGGGGAGGCGGCGGACGTGCGTGAGACCTTCCGCGTCGGTCGGGACGAGCAACATGGAGGCGCGACCGTAGGGGCTCTCTGCGTCGGGGTTCGTGACGGCCATCACGATGCAGAACGCGGCCCCGTCG
Source organism: Bacteroidota bacterium (assembly GCA_039177895.1). Lineage (GTDB taxonomy): Bacteria > Bacteroidota > Rhodothermia > Rhodothermales > Rubricoccaceae > JBCBEX01. The sequence continues at coordinate 1,100 of JBCDFO010000422.1, read as the reverse complement.
AAGCCGGTCGTGAACCACTTGTGGCCGTCGAGGACGTACCCGTCGTCTTCACGACGCGCCGTCGTGCTCAGGTAGCGCGGGTTGGAGCCTGCGTGCTCCGGCTCGGTCATCGCGAAGCAGGAGCGGATGCGTCCCGCCAGCAACGGCTCCAAGAGCGCGGTGCGCTGCGCCTCGGTGGCGTGCGCCAGCAGCAACTCAACGTTGCCCACGTCGGGTGCCTGGCAGTTCGTGGCAATGTGCCCGAGCAGGCTCCAGCCGAGCACCTCGCTCACCCGCGCGAAGTCCACGAGCGACAGGCCGGGGCCACCATGCGCCTCCCCGAGGTAGAGGTTCCAGAGCCCGGCCTCCCGCGCCTGCTGGCGAACTTCAGCGAGGCGCGCGTCGAGCGCCGCGTAGTTGTGCGTGAGGAGTAGGCGCTCCATCGGCACGCAAACGTCGCGCACGAAGGCGTCGGCTTGAGCGAGGAGCGCGTCGAGATCGGGCACGGGCTGGGCGGAGCGTTCTGGAGGCCGCCGAAGGATACCATCCTGAACGGCGAAGCCGCTGCCCTCACATGGACGGCAGCGGCTTCGCGGTCGATAGAGCTACAGGCCGGGCTCAGTCGACGAGATCCTTGACGGCCTTACGACCATCGGCGAGGGCTTGTTTGACGCGACCGCTGGCCTCATCAGCCTGGCCCTCGGCGTGAAGGTCGTGGTTGCCCGTCAGGTCGCCGACGGCCTGCTTGACCTTGCCCTTGGCTTCGTCGAGCGTGCCTTCGGCTTTCTGTTTGTTCGGGGAGTCCATGCGAGGAGGAGGTTGGAGAATAGAGACGTACACATGTTTCTGACAGCATGCGATGTGCCGGGTTCCGACCTACCCCGGGAAAGTGCTACCCGCCCATCACCGCGATGCGGACGCGGCGGTTCTGCTGCCGCCCGTCCTCGGTCTCGTTCGAGGCGTGGGGGTGGTACTGCGCCAGCCCGACGACCTCCATCCGCGTCGGGTCCATCTCGTGCGTCCACTGGAGGTGGCGGGCTACCATCGCCGCTCGCGCCGCGGAGAGCTCCCAGTTGGAAGGGAAGCGATCCTTCAGCGGCTCGGCGATGGGCTGGCCGTCG
>JBCDFO010000421.1:0-4086 GCA_039177895.1 Bacteroidota bacterium | reverse complement strand
GATCACGCTCTACACCTCCCAGGACGACACCGCGCTGAAGGTGTCGCAGGCCCTCCACGGGGCCCCGCGCGCGGGCAACAGCCTCGTCACCGCGATGGGCGTCACCACCATCGACGCCTCGGGCCTCGACCCGTCGCTGCTCGGGCACTCGTACTACGCCGACCTCGAACAGCTCCTCCTCGACATCGGGGCGCTCGTGAAGCAGGGCCTCGCCCCCGCCGCCCGCGCTCTCCTCCCGAAATCCGACTCAGTCTGGGAATTGAAGTAGCGCTACCCTTCAACGAGCTCCACGAGGACGCCGCCGCACGCCTTCGGGTGCAGGAACGCGATGCGCTTGCCGCCGAGGCCCGTGCGCGGCGTGCGGTCGAGGAGCGGAATGCCGTCGGCATGGAGGCAGGCGAGCGCAGCGTCGAGGTCCGGGACGCGGAAGGCGAGGTGGTGGAGGCCAGGCCCCCGCCGAGCGAGGAAGCGCGCGACGGGCGAGGACGCGGACACCGGGGCGAGCAGTTCGAGGCGCGGCGCGGCGACGAGCCGGTCCCGCGTGGTCGTGTCGAGCAGCGTGGCGCGGACGCCGTCGTCGGGCGCGGTGCCGGTGCCGAGCGTGGGCAGGCCGAGGACGGCGTGGAGGCGGGCCGCCAGCGCCGCCGCGTCGGACGTGGCGATGCCGATGTGGTCGAGGCGGAGCGCGCCGAGGGCAGTGGCGTCGGGCATGGGAGCGGGGCGTCGGTGAAGTGGGTCCGCGACGATACGCACGGGCGTCCGCAAGCGGGCCTCGTGGTCGACGTGGCTCCCCCCGCTTGACACGCCTGGACGGCGGTCAAGCTGTCCCCCTCACGTTTGAGGGGGACAGTTTTTGGTGATGGGGGAGCGCAGCGACCGTCGCCAAAAACGGGGGGAGCCGCACCGGCTTGAACCGACGTGCCAGGCACCGCCCCACCCACCGTGTCATCCCGAGCGAGCGCAGTGAGCCGAGGGATCTCCGTCCACCTCGGCGCTGCGAACATGGCCTGGAAGCTGGACCGCAGATCCTTCGACTCCGGCCTCTGGCCTCCGCTCAGGATGACAAGGTGGCGGGGTCACACCACAGGCGTGTCACCGAGCACCCCCAGGAGCTTGCCGATGTCCGCGATCTTCTTCGCGGCTCCAGCCCAGCTATCGATGTTCTTGCCTTGGTCAAGCAACGTCTTCGTGATGCGCTTCGACCTGTCGTACAGCCCACCGAAAAACCGCTTGACCACATTCGGATCCGGCTCGCGACGTTGCAACTCGGCCCGGAGCGCGGCAATCTGCTCAGCGACTTGCTCCTTTTGCTTGGCCTCCAACTCGTCCACGGCATCGAGCAGCACGTCGAGATCGTCGAGGTCGTTGGCGGCAACCGGGTAGTTTTGGATTTGCACGGCGATCTGCACGTTCGCATCCCCGCCGCCTGCCGTGATCTGGTACTGCGGCGCGTTGATGATCAGCGTCCCACTCAGCGCTTGCTGGATCGCGGCGGCGTCCTCAGGGCGGCCCGTGAGCTTGGCAAGCCGCACCGCGACCTCGGACTGCTCGGCGGCTTCGATCTGCCGGTAGCGTTGCACCGCTTTCCGCTGCGTGCTGGCAACCTGCTCCTCGTAGTCGGCGAGGAAGATCGCTTTCTCTTGCTCCGAGAGGTCGGGATTGCGGAAGGCTACAGCCTCGCGCAGCTGGTCCACGGGGCGGAACGCGTGCTGGACGTACTCCTCGAACAGCGCCTCGACTTCGCTGCGCTGCGCCTCCTCGCGGACCTCGAACTGGAGGCGGATCTTCTGGCCTTCCTTGAACGGGTGGACTTCCAGGTCCTCCACCCCGGCGATGGTTTCGGCGTAGTGCTGGAAGCCGTTGAGGTAGTCCAGCAGCGCCTGGCGGAGCTTGCGCGGGAACTTGAGCGCGCGGTTCCAGCGGTAGGGCGTGGAGAGGTAGGTGGCGAGCGTGAAGCCGGGGTTGTCCGCGTCGCCGAAGGTGCCGTCGGCGGGGACGCGGCTTTCTGGGAGGGGGCGGTAGACCTGCCGCATCGTGCCGTCGTCGTCCGGCTCCTCCACGACCTCGTAGTCCGTGTAGATGTACGTCGTGTTGGCGAGCGTCTGGGCGTCCGGCTGCCAGCCGTCGGTGTGGACGTTCTTGAGGACGGCCCCGGTGAAGTCGCAGTCCACGAGCGCCTTGCCTGCGAGGCTGACGCCGAGGACGAAGGCGTCGCGAAGGTCGTAGCGCGTGAGTGTGTCGATGCCCCAGAGGTGCGCTGCTTCCAGGACCGCTCCGTTCAAGGAAACATTGCTATCTGCCTCCGTCTGCTCCGGTGGGTATTTCAGAAGGGAAAAGCGTGCTCCAGACAGAACAACCTCGTCGCAAAAGGAGGCCAACTGCAAATTGAGACGTCTTTCAAAATCCGCTCTTTGGAAGTTTGCTTCCCGGAGAAAGGTCGCTCCCTTGAAGCTCGCGTCTCCTCCGAAAGAGACACCTTCAAACATAGCCTCATGGGTAAAGTACGCTGAGTCAAAGTCGGTTTCCCCCAAGAAATCCGCGGCCCGGAACTCTGCGCCACTATAGAAACTTGCACCATCAAAAAATGCGTAATCACTAAACTTTGCATACTTAAGGTTAACAGAGCTCCTAAAATCACAAGACTAAAAGCTAACTCCATCATCAAATTTTACTCTTTCCATGTTTACGGAGCCATGAAAAACTGAGTAGTCAAAATTTGCAAATTCAAAGAATGTCGCATGTCTCAGATTCAAGGGCTTGTCAAATTCGAAAGTTAGCGCAATATGCGGAAAAACAAACCCCTCAAGGTCAACGACTCTCTCCGAATCATCAGATCCGAATCCTCTGACAAGAACCTCCAAGGCTTGGATAAACTCTTCGCGTTTAGCATCAATCTCAGGCGAATGGAAGAGGCAATACTTACCATCTCCCCAGCAGGGACGTGAGCAAGGGGCTCGCTGTGCTTCCCACACATGAGGCTTGTAAACGTGTCGGCACGTACGCATCGGTCGGCGGGATGAAACGGAGGAAGCAACTGGCGCAAACATAGCGCTGCAACTCTACTACGTGCCGCGGCTCTTCCTCCATAATCCACGCGCGGGGGGCGTCCCGGGGCGGCGGCGGGGTGTAGGATCGGCGCACCTCCTCTCCGCACGTCTCCCACGCGCCTCCACCGGGGGCTCCTCCGCATGGAACGGATCGCCGACCTCCTCCTCCGCTACCCCCGCGCCATCGTGGCGGCGCTCGTCGTGGCGCTGCTCGCCTGCGGCGGCGTCCTCCTGCGGACGGGCATCGTCTTCGACTACAACCTCGAAAACTTCCTCCCCGCCGACGACGCCTCCATCGAGCTCTACCGCGCCTTCGTGGAGGAATACGAGGAGGACGACGCGGTCATTGTGGTCGGCTTTGCCGTGGAGGACGCGTTCGCCGAGGCCACGCTGCGCGATATCGAGGCGATGACGGCGGCGCTCGACACCATCGCGGGCGTGCAGGAGGTCACGAGTGTCGCCAACGTGCAGGGGCTGCGCGGGACGGCGGGCGGCATCGAGATCCGCGAACTCGTCGGCGACGCGCTATCGAACAGTGATAGTCTCGCCGCCTACCGGGCGCGCGTGCTCGCGGACAGCCTCGCCGCCGGGTACGTCGTCAACCGCGCTGCCGACGCCGCGACGTTGCTGATACGTTTGGAAAAGGACGCCAACGACTACACCGGGCGCACCATCGTCCTCGACCAGAGCCGCGCCGTCCTGGCGGGCTTTCCGGCCTATGACTTCCGGTACACCGGCTTCCCGTTCCTGCGCAACAACTACGTCGACAAGCTGCAGGTCGAGACGATCAAGTACGTCATCATCTCGTCGCTCATCAACGTGCTCATCCTGCTGTGGATGTTCCGCACGCCCGTGGGGGTGCTGCTGCCGATGGCGATCGTCTACCTCGGCATCCTCGCGACTGTGGCCGTGATGATGACGGCGGGCGCGGGCATCGACGTGCTCGGGAGCACCATCTTCGCGCTCATCCTCGTGGTCGGCATCGCCGACTCGATGCACTTCCTCGTGAAGTACTACCACAGCCTCGAACGCGGCCTGG
>JBCDFO010000420.1:0-4086 GCA_039177895.1 Bacteroidota bacterium | reverse complement strand
GAGTGGGCGCGGAATCTCCAGCCGCTTCTCAACGCGTTCGGCAACGACCCACGATTCCGCCTCGTCGTCTTCACGCTCGACGAGAGCGCCTACGCCCGCGAGCTTGCGCCAATGGCGGGGCACTACCCCGCACTCGTCCTCGGCCCGGCGTGGTGGTTCCACGATTCCATCGAAGGGATGCTGCGCTTCCGCGAGCGCACCACGGAGACAGCGGGCTTCTACAACACCGCCGGGTTCAACGACGATACCCGCGCCTTCTGCTCGATCCCCGCTCGTCACGATCTCGCCCGTCGTATTGACGCGACCTACCTCGGTCGGCTGGTTGCCCGACATCAGGTGTCGCTCGGCGAAGCGCGCCGCATCGGGCGCGCGCTGGCCTACGACCTCCCAACGAGCGCGTATCGCTTGGCGTAGGTCTCGCTTAGCGCAGGTCGAGCGCCCCGATCCTCAGAGGAGCCTGCGGCACCGCGTTCGTCGTTGCGATGCGCAGCCCTGGTACCCGTCGATGCGTGGCTAGCCCTTCAATCCAGACTACAGGTTTGAGTTGTACTGCAGGGGTGGGCGGTCTCTGGATCGGCCCATTCTTGGACACTCGTCCGGGTCTCTAGCAGGTGCGGTGCAACGAGCGCAGCGCTCCCGCTCTTTTTGAGATGCACGCGTGGTAGCGACGTGCTTCAGCCTACCGGCTCCGCTCGTATATTTCTTCACATACCCTCGGTAGCGCTTCCGCTCTCTATCCTCCATTCGCATGAAGATCCCGTCGCTCGTCCTCCGCCAGCTCTACACGTTCGGCAGCCTCCAAAACCACAACGGCGGCGTCCGCTTCAGCCTCAAGAACCGACTCTCCGACGTCGAACTCGTGGGGCTCGATGAGGTCGCCATCAATGGCGAGCCTGTGCCGTCGCAGAACCTCCGCCTTACCCTCGACGATGGCACGTCGATGGTCCCCGGCGACCTCTCGGGCAGCAGCCCGCTGGCCTTCCCGCTCAAGAAAATCGTCCATATCGAAGCGGACGGCGTGAAGCTGGACGAGGGCGTGCACCGCCTCTCTATCGCCTTCGATGCCGATGGGTTTGGGCGGCTCGCGTTCAAGGTGAAGGACTCGATCAAGGAAGCCCCGGTAGACCGGGTCAAGATCCCGCGCGACCGCGACGACGACTACTCCGAGGCCGCGATCCAGACGCGCCAGAAGTTCGTCGAGGAGTACACGGGCGAGACCTACGAGCACATCTGGACCTGCAGCTACGACCCGCACATCACGGCGGGCAACTGCGAGCACTTCATCGGCAACGCGCAGGTCCCGCTCGGCATCGCCGGGCCGCTGACCGTCCACGGCGAGTACGCCAAGGGCGACTTCCTCGTCCCGATGGCGACCGCCGAGGGCACGCTCGTAGCGTCGTACAACCGCGGCATGAAGGTGCTCAACGAGTCCGGCGGCGTGACCTGCACGGTGTCCGACGACTGCATGCAGCGCGCCCCCGTCTTCGTCTTCGAGAGCGCCCGCCAGGCCCGCGACTTCCGCACGTGGCTCGACGATCACTTCGACACCATCGCCGAGCAGGCCGAGGCGACTACCTCCGTCGGCAAGCTGCTCTATATCGATACCTACCTCTCCAACAAGTTCGCCTTCTGCCGCTTCAACTTCTCGACGGGCGACGCCGCCGGGCAGAACATGGTAGGCCGCGCGACCTTCGCTGCATGCTCGTGGATCCTGGACAACAACGACCAGATCCGCCGCTTCTACCTGGAGAGCAACTTCGCCACCGACAAGAAGGCGAGCCAGGTCAACATCATGCGCACGCGCGGTAAGCGCGTCACGGCCGAGTGCACGGTCAAGGGCGACGTGCTGCGCCAGCTCATGCGCGTGGAGCCGAAGCAGCTTTACTATCATTGGGGCGTCGCGGGCAGCATCGGCTCGATCCTCTCCGGCGCGAACAACAACGGCCTCCACTCGCCCAACGGCATCACGGCGATGTTCATCGCGACCGGCCAGGACGTAGCGAACGTGTCCGAGTCGTCAGCGGCGCTGCTCTACACCGAGCACACGCCGGACGACGACCTCTACATGTCGATCACGATCCCGAGCCTCATCATCGCGACGTACGGCGGCGGCACGAGCCTCGCGACGCAGCAGGAGTGCCTCAAGATGCTCGGCTGCGTGGGCCGCGACAAGGCGCGCAAGTTTGCCGAGATCGTAGCGGGCGTCGTCCTCGCGGGCGAGATCAGCCTGGCCAGCGCTATCTCGTCGCACGATTGGGTAAGCAGCCACGAGCAGTACGGCCGCAACCGCTAGGGGCGTCGGCTCACCCTCGGTCGTATCCGAATCGGCCTTTTTTCGAACGGCGTCGTCCCAGCCCGGGGCGGCGCCGTTTTTCGTGCGGCCTGGCGGGCATGCTTTCCGTCGGGTCGCTCCCCATTTCACGGCGGGCGTCGAAAAAAATGCGGCCGGTATGTTACGTCTGGCCCGCGTCCGGTGTCTAGAGAGTCGCATCCCAGGCACATTCCTCCGGTGCCTTGCTACTTCGGTGATGCCACGCCGGTGCGACCAAGGGTTCTGTGGTGGGGTCTGATGGTCGCATCGGCTTTTTTTCGTTTATTAGGCCTTCGAGGGTGCCCTATCTCGCTGCGGGAGGCGAGTCCGGCGACATCCTCGGACCGCGCGTATGTTGCGCGCACTGCCAATCCGGCGTACCAACCCTGTGTGCCCCATGGGTGCTACCATCCGCGACGTGGCCCGTCGCGCCGGCGTCTCGATCTCGACGGTGTCTCGGGTCCTCAACGACACCTGTCCCGTCCACCCCGACAAGCGCCGCCTCGTCCTCGACGCGGCGGATGCACTCGGGTACGCCCCGAACCCCGCCGCGCGGAGCCTGCTCAACAAGAAGACGGGCGGCTTGGGCGTGCTCCTCCCCTTCGTGAGCGGCGAGTTCTTCTCCGAGTTCCTGAGCGCGCTCGACAAGGCCGCGCAGCAGAACGACCTGTTCCTCGTCATCTCGACCTCGCACCGGCGGCTCTCCGAGTTTACCGGAGCGATGCAGGCCCTCGACAAGCGCGTCGACGGATTGATCGTCATGGCGCCCGAGCTACTCCCCAGCGACATCACCTCGATCGTGCGCACAGAGGATCCGGTTGTCTTCGTGAACACCCGCGCGGAAGGGCTTCCGTTCGATACGGTCAACTTTGACAACCACCAGGGCGCCCGGGCGCTCACCCGTCACCTCCTCGACCTCGGGCACAAGCGCATCGCCTTCGTGCGCGGCCCGTCCGATGCGCACGATGCGATGGAGCGTCTAAGGGGCTACCGGGACGCGATGGTAGAAGCCGGCCTCGGGCTCGATCCCACGCTGGAGGTGCACGGCGAGTACACGCTGGAGGCTGGCTACGCCGCCACGCGCACACTGCTCGCCCGCAACGTGCAGCCCACAGCCGTCATCGCCGCCAACGACTACGCCGCCATCGGGGTGCTGCGTGCGCTCCACGAGGCGCACCTCCGCGTCCCTGAGGACGTGTCCGTGGGTGGGTTCGACGGCCTCAACAGCGGCCTCTATACCCTCCCCCCGCTCACGACCGTGCGGGCACCGATCCGGAAGATTGGGCAGATCGCAATCACGTTGCTACTCGAGCGGCTGCGTTACCCTGAGCGCGAGCGGGTCACCCAGCGCCGGGTCCTTCCCGTCGAGTTGGTAGCGCGGGCATCCACGGCCCCACCTGCACGCCCTGGGGTTCGCATCCGGGCCACCGGACGCTCCCGGTAGCGCTCCCATTTTTTTTCGGAAGCGCTTTGAAAAGGTTTTCAGATACTATAGATTTCGTCCAATCCGGCCTTTCCCTAGCCTACTACCCTTCCTACACATGATCCGTTCTCTACAACACTTCGCACTCACGGCTGCGTTGGCAGCGCTCACCCTTGTCGGCGCGGGGCCGGCCTCGGCCCAGGTCGTCTTTGACGACTTCAACGACGGCAACGTCGAAGGCAATGTGGGGGCCTTCGCCGGCAACCCAAACAACGATGCGGGCGCGGGCTTCGGTCCCATCGACGGCGTCGGCGGTGCCGAGAACACCGGCCTCAACCTCGGCATCAACTCG
>JBCDFO010000419.1:0-4088 GCA_039177895.1 Bacteroidota bacterium | reverse complement strand
ATGAACCCGGTCGCTGCCACGCGCGACGAGGTCCCGGAGGACGTCAAGCAGAAGGAGTTCGAGATCGGCCGTGAGCTCGCCATCAACGAAGGCAAGCCGGAGCACATCGTCGACCGCATCGCCCAGGGCAAGCTCGACCGCTATCTCAAGGACAACGTCCTCGTGGAGCAGCCCTTCGTCAAGGACTCGTCCATGACGGTGAAGGACATGCTCAAGAAGAACGACGCCGACGTGGTGCGCTACGTCCGCTTCGCACTCGGCGCCTAAGCCCACACAGGCTCCCAAGTCCCCCCGCACGAAGGCGTCTCGGTTCTACCGGGACGCCTTCTGCTTTTTGGGTTGTTGGTCGTTGGCGATTGGCTGTAGGACGTCATTCTCTAGCAGCCAAGAGCCAGAAGCCAACGGCCTCCTACTCCTCCCGCTTCCGCAGCGCCTGCGAGCGCGCCGTCGCCGTCCCGACCGCCTCGATGAGCATCGGTCGGAGGCCGTGCCGCTCCAGTTCAGCGATGGCCGCGATGGTGGTGCCGCCGGGCGTCGTGACTTGGTCGCGGAGGATGGCGGGGTGCATCCCGGTTTCGAGGACGAGCTTGGCGGCCCCGTAGACGGTCTGCGCGGCGAGTTTGAGTGCCTGTGGGCGCGGGAGTCCCATCTTCACGCCGCCATCCGTCAGCGCCTCGATAACCATGTAGATGTACGCCGGGCCGCTGCCGGAGAGCCCCGTCACGGCGTCCATGAGGTATTCAGGCAGCACCTCCACGACGGGCCCGACTGCCGCGAAGATCTCCTTCGCAACGGCGAGGTGCGCATCGGTGGCGTACTCGCCCGGCGCAATCGCGGTCGCGCCCTCGTCCACGAGCGCGGGCGTGTTTGGCATCGCGCGGACGACCGGCAGCGACTGATCGAGTGCCGCGCAGATCGTGTCCGTCGTGACACCAGCGAGGATGGTGAGCACGAGCGTATCGGGCCCGACGACCTCGCGTACCGAGGCCACTACCGCGTCGAAATTCTGCGGCTTCACGGCGAACACCACGACGGAGGCATCACGCACTGCCTCGGCGTTGTTCGTGCCCGCGCGGATGCCTGGAAACTGTTCGCGCAGCGCGTCTAGGGCGTAGGGATTGCGCCGCGTCGCGCGGATCTGCTCGGGAGCGACATCGCCGCCGCGCAGGAGACCGCCGATGAGCGCCCGGCCGATGTTGCCGGCTCCGAGGATGGCGAGGGTCTGATCGGCGAGCATGAGCAGCGAGAAGAGCGGTGGATGCGACGGGCGAGGCGAAGCATACCGCCCGCGCTGCACCGAAAGCACGCAGATCGTGTCAAGCGCGTTTCGCTCCGGGCTTCGCGCCCACTAGACTGGCTGCGCCGGGATAGCGAGCGGGTAATCCGCCTCCACATCCCCGTCGGCCATGCGGCGGAGGCGGCGCTTGAGGAGTCGCTTTTTCAGCGGCGAGAGGTAGTCCACGAAGAGGACGCCGTCGAGGTGGTCGCTCTCGTGCTGCACGACGCGTGCGAGCATCCCAGTCGCAATGAGGTCCTGCTCCTCGAAGTGTCGATCGAGGTAGCGCACCCGGACGGACTCCGGACGCGTCACGTCCTCGCGGAGGTCCGGGATCGAGAGGCAGCCTTCCTCAAACTCGCTCGTCACGTCCGGCTCGATAGGCTCGACTTCGGGGTTGATGAATGCTTGGGGCCCCTGCGCCCAAGCCGGAAGGTCCCCAGGGTCGGTGAGGCCGAGGTCCTCCATCAAGTCGTCGGCGAGGTGGCTCAGGTCCACGACGAAGAGCCGCTCCGTACGCCCCACCTGCGGCGCCGCCAGCCCAATCCCGCTCGCCCCGTGCATCGTCTCGATCATCGCATCAATGAGCGACTGCAGTTCCGGCGAGTCGGCCTCGACGGGTACCGTTTCCTGGCGCAGGACGGGTTGGCCGAACGTGTAGATGGGAAGCGACATAGGGTCGAAGTGGGAAGTGGAAAAGTTAGAAGTGGGAAGTGAAAGTGAGATGTGATACGAAGCTGAAAAAACGACGTCTCACTTCCTACTTCTAACCTCTCACTTCATCAAGGTAGTCTTGGAGGAGAACGGCAGCGGCGGCGGCGTTGAGGCGGGCTTTGTCGCGGCGGCCCTTCTTAGAGGCTCCGGCTTCAAGGAGGGCCTGCTGAGCACGGCGCGAGGTGGTCCGCTCGTCGTAAGGCTCCACGCGCACGCCGGGGAGCGCGTTCCGGAGGCGGTTGAGGTAGGGCCGCACCTTCTGGACCATCGACCCCTCGGTGCCGTCTGGCAGTAGCGGCCAGCCGACGAGTACGAGCGTGAGCGCATCCGCTCCGGTGCCCTGTGCCAGCCGTTGCAACTCGTCCACCGCGCCCTTTGCGTCAAACGTGCCCACGGGCTGCGCGAACAGCCCGAGCGGGTCCGTCACCGCGAGGCCGACGCGCTTCGTACCGTAGTCGATGGCAGCGATACGGGGCATGGGTGTTGGGGCGCTCTCTGCGTTCGCTTTGGTCCTTGGTTCGCTCGCCTACGGCTCGCTTGTGGTCATTGGCCAAACCGGCTCAGCACCTTGAAGAAAGAGTCGAGCACCGAAGCTGGAAGGTGTCTTGGATACGAAGGACCAAGGACTGATGACAAGGGACCCGTCACCAACAAGAAAAGGCCGAGGTTACCCTCAGCCTTCTCCTCCGGACGCAGGGTCTGTCTAGTGCTTGCCGTTGAGACTCGGGGCGTCGGCGCTGCCCTCGGGGATCGAGTAGCCGAGGTCGGCGAGCGGGCGCTGCAGCTCTTCCTTCAGGCGCTTGCTCGGCTTGAAGTGCGTCTTGCGGCGGCTCGGGATGAACACCGTCTCGTTGGTCTTCGGGTTGCGGGCCTTGGGCTTCGCCTTGGTCTTCTTGACCTCGAACACGCCGAAGTCGCGCAGTTCGATGCGCACCTCGGGGTCGGCTTCGAGCATCAGTTCGCCGAGGGCTTGGATGACGGCGTTGACCCAGGGTTCGCTTTTGTAAATCGGCTCGTCCATCAGCTGGGCGACCCGGCGAGAGACGTCTTTCTTGGTCAGCGTCTCGACACGCGTGGTTTCCATGGGGAATCGTGGTGGTGGTGGAAGGGGGGCCGCGCGAAGGCAGCCAGTAGCGCGCTGCGAACGGCTCAGCAGACCGAGCAGCCATCCTCTCCGTGGGGAGGAAGAGGACGTTCCGCGTGCTCAGCCGTAGGAGCGGCTACGAAGGTAACACGGAGGGCTCATCCTAAGCAGTTGATTCTGCTAGAACAGGCCACAGCCTGCCCCCCAACATCTCGTCCCCTAGCAGGTTCCGCGCTCCGTCCCGAGGTGAACGCCGTTTAGTAAACCTTCACGTGTATGTGAAGCATGTAGGAACGGAGCGTCCCGGAGCCGCGCCGCTACTCCTGGAAGCGCCCGGCTACTCCTGGAAGCGCCTGACTACTCCTCGAAGCGATAGACGCCGAAGATGCCGTCGATCTGCCGCATTCGGTCCATGAGCCGGTTCAGGTGCTTCAGGTCGCTCACGAAGAGGATGATGTTGCCCTCGAACTGCCCGTCGTCGCTCTCCACCGTGATCGAGCGGATGTTGGTGCTGAGGTTCTTCGAGATCATCGTCGTGAGGTCGCTCACGATGCCGACGCGGTCCTCGCCGATGATCCGCAGGCCGACGATGAACTGCGCGTCCTTCTGGCGGCTCCAGTCCACGGCCAGGATGCGCTCGGGCTGGTCGACCATCAGGTGAAGCGCGTTGCGGCAGGTCGCGCGGTGGATGTTGATTGCGCCGGTCTTGCTGGCGAAGCCGACCACCTCGTCGCCGGGGATGGGGTTGCAGCAGTTGGCGTAGCGCGTGGCGAGGTCCGACATCGGCTCGCCGTCCACGATCAGCGTCGGCTGGCCGAGTTCGCGGGCCCGCTCGTTGACGCGGATGACTTCCAGGTCGAGCGCCTGCGCCTCCGCCGTGGTGGCGGCCTCGCGCTCAGCCTCCGCCCGGGCCGCCTCGGCCCCCCGTCGCAGCACCTCGATGAACGTGTCGGCGTCGTAGCTGCCGGTGCCGATCTCGTAGAAGACCTGCTGCGAGTTGGGGTATTTCAGCTT
>JBCDFO010000418.1:0-4118 GCA_039177895.1 Bacteroidota bacterium | reverse complement strand
GCGCTCCAGGGTCACCGCCGCGGTGCTCGCCGAGTCGATGGGCGCAGTGAGGGCGTCCGGGCCGAACCCGTCGGGGAGCAGCGCTGCTGCGGATTCCGTGACGAGGGCTGTCGTGCGCGGCTCGAAGCCGTCGTCGGTGAGGCGGGCGATGGCTGCGTCGTCGTCGGGTACGACCTCGATGCGCTCCACGAGCGAGGCGCGGGGGAGGTAGTCGGGGTTCTCCAGCACGACGAGGCCCGTCTCATCGTCCCGGTAGACGGGCGTCAAGCCCGGCCGCGGTCCGCGCGCGATGACGAAGCGGTTGCTCAGTAGGTCGAGGCCGTTTTCGTTGAGCGAGCCGTTGGGGTTGTAGAGGATGCGGTCGAGGTAGTCCTGGTAGAGCGCGAGCTTGGCCCCGTGGTAGCCGCCCGACGACTCGTAGAAGAATGCCTCGCGCGCGGACACCTGCGGCCGGAGCGCCTCTGGGAGCGTGCGGAAATGCCCGGAGCCGCCTGCGGCCTCGACCTGCTGCAGGATGAAGCGGTCGAAGTCGTAGGCGCGGAGGTCGGCGCGAAGCTCGCTGCGGGGACGTAGCTGCGGGTCGTCTTCGTTGAAGTAGTCGCGTCCGACGTGCCACAGGTCCACGAGCACGAGCAGGAGGATCGCCGCGAGCAGCCACGCGGGCAGCGAGCGCCAGCGGTAGGCCACGAGCAGCCCGGCGAGGAGCACGAAGAGCAGCACCACGCGCCCGGCGTCGCTCTGGTAGAGCTCGACGCGGTCAGCACGCGCCTCCCGGACGAAGCGGTTGGCAGCCTCCTGCACGCGCGGGTCGTTGGGCGCGACCTGGTTCTGCTGCGCGATGGCCTGCACGATGCGAGCGCGTTCGCCCTCCTTCTCGAAATCCAGGAGCGTCGTCCCACCGAGCCAGATCACGGCGAGGAAGCCCGCCGCCACGCCGAGTGTCGCATAGACGATCCGCGTCTTCTGCGTCTCGGCCGCGTCCGTCGGCTCGCGGCGGAGGAGGTAGTAGACGCCGTACCCGGCCAGGACCGCCAGCGCGAGCGCGACCACCGCGAGCCACGTCTCGGGCGCGCGGAAGGCGGAGAAGAGCGGGAAGGCGTCGAACATCGGGCGGTTGAGGAGGGGGAAGTGCCGACCCAGCGAGAAGAGCGTCAGCACGAACGCGCTCACGCCCATCGCCCAGACCGTCCGCCGCCGCACGCCGACGAGCGCCAGCGCCGCCAGCACCAGCACGATGGGACCGACGTAGTGCGGGCCCGCCGTGCCGGGCTTCGGCCCCCAGTAGGTCTGCCCGGCCGCCCCAAACGCGTCAGCCACGACCAGCGTGAGGAGCTCGCCGACGCCCTGGCTCCACATCATCGCGCGGTCCCACGCGAGCCCACCGCCATCGCCTGCCACCGCGCCGCGGATGGTGAAGGCTTTGTATTCGTACTGCACGAGGTAGGGCTGCGCGACCATTAGCAGCGCCAGCACCGAGCCGAGCGCGAGCGCCCCCGTGGCGAGCCCGAACGCGCGGGCGCGGCCTTCCCGGACGGCCCCGATGCCCTCCGTCACCCACCAGATGCCAAGGATCCAGGCGACGTTGTAGGTGATCTGGACGTGCTTCGCGCGCAGACTGATCGCGAGCGCGATGGCGAACACCAGCGCGCCCATCGCCCAGCGCATCCAGCCCTTCTTGTCGCTCGGGTTCATGGCGTAGGCGAACGCGAGCAGCAGCCACGGCGCGTACGCCAGGGCGATAAACTTGGTGTTGTGCCCGGTGACGATGATGAGCGGGATGTACGTCGTGAGCGCGAACGCGACGGCGGCCACGAGGCCCGCGAGGCGCGTCCGCGTGAGAAAGACGAGGAGCGCATACATCCCCGCCATCAGCGCGAAGAGATGGGCCACCGGCCACGCGCCCCATCGCCGCAGCGTGTTCACCGCGTCATCGAGCTGCGGGGCCTGCTGTGGGTAGTGGATCATGTAGCCCGGCATCCCGCCGAAGAGGTTCGGGGCCCAGAGCGCCTCGTCGCCCGTCGCTTCCTCGTACTCGAACATGGCCTCGGCCATCCCGCGCCACTGTGTCACGTCGGAGGGAATGAACGCCTGGCCGGAGAACGTCGTCGGCCCTGTGAAGGCGGCGGCGATGCCGAGCAGCAGCAGCAAGCAGAGCACGTCCCGCACCCAGCCCGGGAGGCGCGCCCACGCCTCAACGCGGGTGGTGCCGGGCGCCTTGCGGACTTTCGGGTGGCGGAGGGCGGCGGTGTCCTGGGTGGACGAGGACGTGCGCTTTTTCGCGCGGGAGCGGGAGCGTTTCGTGGCCACGAGTAGCGGAGCAGGAAGCGAGCGGGGTGGGCGAGGGGGTCGGCACGGGTCCAACGGCACGCCGCCCCGTATTGGTGTGGCCCCCGGTGGGTGCGAGGACCGACCTCGAACCAGCGCCCCGCGACCGGCGCACTAGCCCCGGCGAGCGTGCGGCCAAAAGTACAACTCCCGGTCCGGGTGGTCACGGTCTGCGGGCCCGCCACGCTGCATGGCCTCGTCGAGCGGCACGAGGCCGTTCTCGTGGAGGAGGCACGTCTGGTAGCCCAGCGGCTCGATGAGCGTGCGGAGCGCCTCCACGCTCGCGTCCGATCCCGCCTCGATCTCCAGCACGGGCTGGTGCGCGGCGATGAGGTCCGCGAAAAGCGGCATCACTTCTATCTCGAAGCCCTCGATGTCCACCTTGAGGAAGTCCAGCCGGTTGAGGTGCGCGAAGAGCGTATCGGGGCGTCGCATGGTGGCGGTGTGCGTGAACCGCGAGTGCGGAGCCTGGCCCTGGACGACCTCCGTCATCCCGTGCCGCGCGATGCCGTTTACCTCAGCCGTGGCCAGCCGCACCTCCGCGTGGTCGTCTGGCCCGAGTGCGACCGGCAGCACCGCGACGCGGTCCGGATGACCGAACGCCCGGACGTTGGCCCGCAGCACGGTCCGGAACGACGCCACGGGCTCGACGGCATAGACGCGGCCCGCCGGACCTACGAGGCGCGAGAGCGGAACGGTGAAGTAGCCGAGGTTCGCCCCGACGTCCACGCACACATCGCCAGGACGTATGAGTCGGCGCAGGAACCGCACGCGGGCGTGAATCGGCGCGAAGAGGTCGAGCCGGTCCGGGGCGAGGAAGCCTGCCGAGAGCACGCGGAGGTACGTCTCGAAGGGCAGCGCGCGCTGGAGCGTCTGGCGGACCAGGTTGAGCGGACCCATCGGCTACTCGATGACTTTGGGTACGCGAACGAAGGTGCCGTCCGTGTCCGGCGCGTTCGCGAGGGCCTCGTCGCGGGTGATGCGCGGGGCGATCACGTCCGGGCGCAGCCGCGCCGCTAGCGCCTCGTCGCTCTCTGCAAAGCCGTGCGCCATCGGCGGTACGCCCTCCGTGTCGATGGCCTGGAGCTGCTCCACGTAGGCGAGGATCTGCGAGAGGTCGTCGGCCATGCGGGCCTCCTCTTCCTCCGTGAACTGGAGACGAGCGAGGCGGGCGAGGCGCTGCACCTCAGCGCGGTCGATACGGGCGCGGTCGTCGCGGGCAGGGTCGGTAGACATCGTCAGGCGGGGGAAGTGGGAGACGCGAGAGGAGCGGTCCACCGCGCGTGTTCGGCGGCGAGTTCCGCCGTGATGGCGTCGCGGACGGCATCGACCAGTGCGGGCAGGTCGCGGCGGGTGCGGCCGGTGGTGGGAATCGGGGCCCCGACTACGACTTCTACAGTGCCGCGCTGCGCCGCGAGCGCGCGTTCGTCGGCGAGGCGGTACGAGTTGCAGATCGTCACGGGCACGAGCGGCACCTGCGCCTCCACGGCGAGCATGAACGCCCCCCGTTGCACGCCAGTCAGCACCGGCGCGTACGACCGCGTGCCCTCGACGAAGAACAGGACGGAGTGTCCGGCACGTACCTCTGACGCCGCAGCCTGCAGGCTCGCGAGCGTCTTTCGCGGGTGCGTCCGGTCCACGAAGAGGCACGCCGTGTGCGCGACTGCGAAGCCGAGAAACGGAATCGTGCGCACGGACGCCTTCGCCACGAACCCGAACGGCAGCGGCATCGCCTGCATCGCCACCGGGATATCGACGGCGACCTGGTGGTTGGCGACGAAAACGACGGGCTG
>JBCDFO010000417.1:0-4122 GCA_039177895.1 Bacteroidota bacterium | reverse complement strand
TGCGGCACCTTCCCCTTCGCGATGTGCTCGGCGATCTTCTCGATCAGGTCCGCCTTCGTCATGGCGTACGGGATCGAGGTGATGATGACGTGCTTCTTGCCCTCCATCTCGTACTCGCCGCGCAGCTCGATCGGGCCCTCGCCCTTTTCGTAGATCTTGGCGAGTTCCTCCGGCGTGTTGAGGATGCGCCCGCCCGTGGGGAAGTCCGGCGCGGGGACATACTTCATCAGCGTGTCGAGCCGCGCGTTGGGGCTGCCGATGAGGTGGATGCAGGCGTCGAGGAGTTCGCCGAGGTTGTGCGGCGGGATGTTGGTCGCCATGCCGACTGCGATGCCCGTCGCGCCGTTGGCGAGCAGGTTCGGGACGGGCGCCGGGAGCACGACCGGCTCGAAGACAGTCCCGTCGTAGTTCGGGCGGAAGTGGACGGTCTGCTTCTTGATCTCGGCGAGGAAGGCCGCGCCCAGGGATTGCAGGCGCGCCTCGGTGTAGCGCATCGCGGCAGGGCTGTCCCCGTCGAGCGAGCCGAAGTTGCCCTGGCCGTCCACGAGCGGCGCGCGGAGGCTAAAGTCCTGCGCCATGCGGACCATCGCGTCGTAGATGGCCGTGTCGCCGTGGGGGTGGTACTTGCCCATCACCGTCCCGACGACCGTCGCGCTCTTGCGGTAGCGCGCGTCGGGGTTAAGCCGGAGGTCCACGGCCATGCCGTAGAGGATGCGCCGCTGGACCGGCTTGAGGCCGTCGCGGATGTCCGGCAGCGCACGGCTGGTGATGACGGAGAGGGCGTAGTTGAGGTAGCGCTGGCGGGTGGTCTCGTGCAGCGGGATCGTCTCGACGACGGGCATCGGCGGGGGGCGTTGGAAACGCGAGGACGTGCGGGAGGGTCAGTCCCGAAAACTACGACGCCCCCCTGCCAGGACGTGTCACAGGACCTCGCCTTCGGCTACGCCAGCCTTGTTTTTGAGCTACGCTCTTTCCGCCTTCGGCTACGCCTCGACGCGCACCCAGTCGCTCTGGTCGCCGTGCATGTAGTAGAACCGCCAGTGGTCCTCGTAGACGCGCATCAGGAACGCGATGTCGTCGTCGTCGAGGTCATTGCGGCTGGCCGGGCACGCGTCGAGGTCGTAGATGCGCACAGCGTAGTAGCCACTGCCTGTGGGAAACACCCGGAGGCATCCGGTGCCCGCGCGGTAAAGGAGCTTGTGGTCGCTGGGCTCGTGCGGTAGACCGAGGGCGCTGAAGCTCAGGTTGCGGCTCTGCCCCATCGCACCGCCGAGGGCCGGGAGCGTGTTCGTCCAGGTGTCGATGCGGGCGGCGACCTCCACCATCGTGGCGATCTGCCGGTCGTACCGCGCCTTGCGGGCGCTCTCGCCGAACGCCTCGATCCCGGCCACGACAGCGAGGCCGACGATCACGAGGCCGAGTACGAGGAGCAGGAGTTGCTGTTGGCCCACAATGGTAGTTCAGATGCTTGGGCGTCAGTCGGGGGACCAGCTACAGCCGTCCGGCTTGGCGAGTTCGCTGTCGTCGTACTGCCAAGCCCCGTCGCGGTACTCCGAGCGCCGCAGCGCCCAGCAGCCCGAAGGCACGCCGTAGAGCCGCAGTTGCACGAGGATGGCGCGCTCGGCCTCCGGCAACTCCATGAGGTCGATCCGCACGCTTTCGAGCTCCCGGACCAGGTTGAGGCGGTAGTCGGTTCCGGTGAACGAGGTCTGCGCACTGCTTGCCTCGGTTTGCGAACGCCCGAGCTGCTGCAAGGACAACGTCGAGCCCAGCACGTCGCGCCCGTTGCCCGCGCCCCCCAGCGCCGTGGGCTTCTGGTACCACGCCACCACGTCGCCCGCCACCGCGACGGCCTCTTGCGTGAAGCGGTCGTAGCGCGCCTTGCGGTTGTTCTCCTCGAACGCCTGGATGCCCGTGACCACGGCGAAGCCCACGATCACGAGACCGAGCACGAGGAGCAGGAGTTGTTGCTGACCCATGATCTAAAGGGGGTGTTAGGCTACCATAAGACGGTGACGGCCGAAGCGTCAGAACCATCGGGCCCGAAGATGTACTGCCACCGGTCCTCATAGATGCGGAGGCGTGCCACGAGGTCCTCGTCGCTGAGGTCCGTGCGCGAGGCGGGGCAGGCATCAACGTCGTAGATGCGGATGGCCCCGTAATTATTGGCGTTGCTGCCCACCATCCGTGCACAGCCCACGTTGGGGATGTCGTGCAGCTTGGCATCGGTTGGTACGTGCGTCATCCCGAGCATCGAGAAGGTGACGGTGGCGTTGTTCCAGCTCTGGCTTTGTCCGCCGCCGAGCGCCGTTGGCTTCTTGCGCCACACGTCAACGGCCGCTGCTATCCGCACCATCGCAGCCAGTTGGCGGTCCTGCTTCGCCTTAGCGCTGTTCTCTCCAAACGCTTCGACGCCGTTCACGACGGCGAGGCCTACGATCACGATGCTGAGTACGAGAAGCAGAAGCTGTTGCTGGCCCATGGCGAACGCGTGTCCATGCTGTCACACGCCCCAGCAGCAAATGACATACCGTTGCCAATGGTCGGTACAACGAGCAACGTTCGTTAACGAAACGGGCTCAGCATTACCTCACGGGGCTCCTTCTCCGATGCCGCGTGACCACCGGCACTACGAGACTACCCACCCAGCCTATCGGGGGCGACAGGCCATACGGACAGCGGCAGCCTACCCTTCCACCCAGTCGGCGACGAAGACGTTCGTCTCGCGGCTCGGCTCGCGGTCCACGCGCCGGTTCGAGGAGAAGACGAGCTGCGTGCCGTCGGGGCTGAACATCGGGAAGGCGTCGAACGTGCCCGAGTGGGTGATCTGCTGGAGGCTCGGCGGCCCTTCGCCCGGATGGATCATGAAGATGGCGAACTCGCGCCCGCCGCCCTCCTGGGCGTGGTGGTTGCTCGCGAAGAGGATGCGCTCGTTGTCCGGGTGGAAGTAGGGGGCCCACTGCGCGCCGGGCAGCGCCGTGATCTGGCGCGCGTCCGAGCCGTCGGCGTTGGCGACGTAGAGGTCCATGTTGGTCGGCTGGACGAGGCCCTGGCTGAGGAGGGCGCGGTAGGTGTCGGCCTCCTCGCCCTCGGCGGGACGGCTGGAGCGCCAGACCAGCTTCGAGCCGTCGGGCGAGAAGAACGCGCCGCCGTCGTAGCCGAGGTCGCTCGTGAGCTGGAGGTCCTCGCCCGTCTCCAGGTCGCGGCGCCACAGCTCGAGGTCGCCGGAGCGGTCGGAGGTGTAAACGATGTAGCGGCCGTCGGGGCTGACGGTGGCCTCGGCGTCGTAGCCTTCGCCACCGATGAGCACCTCGGGGTCGCTGTCCGGGTTGGCAGGATCGGTGACGTAGACATCGTAGCTGTCGTGGATGGGCCAGACGTAGCGGCCGTTCACGAACGGCGCGGCCTCGGGACACGCCGGGCTGTCGGCGTGTGTGGAGGCGTAGATCACGCGGCCGTCGGCGAGGTAGTAGGAGCAGGTCGTCCGCCCGCGCATCGTCGAGACTTCGAGGTACTGCGTCGCGTCGCCGTCCTCGCCGTGGCTGATGGGCGAGCCGTCGGCGTTCATCACGAAGATCTGGTCGCAGCCCTGCGGGTTGATGGCGTCCCAGTCGCTCTGGAAGACGAGCTGCGTGCCGTCGAAGCTCCAGTAGGCCTCGGCGTTGTTGCCGCCGAAGGTGAGTTGCCGAATGTTGCGCAGGTGGTCCTCGCCCTCGAAGCGCAGCGAGTCAGCAGCAGGATCGTAGGGGACCCCCGCGTCCGCAGAGGCGTCGGCGGGGGCATCGGAGGACGGCGGGGTGCAGGCCGTGAGGCCCAGCGCAGCGGCCAGAACGAAGGAGAGGGTGAGGGGCGGGCGCATCGGCAGGGAGAAAAAAGGGGACAGGGGCCGCGTTCGAAGACGCAAGGGTGCCCTGGGTTTCCCTAAGGTTTTGATGAGAGGGCCTCGGAACAAAGCCCATCGCCCCTACATCCTACCGCCCTGCAGGTCTTCATCTGGCCTCCACATCTCTACGCCTTTCTTCCAATCTAGCCCGTCCCCATCATGGCGAACGACAAGCACACCGAAAGCTGGCCTGAACTGGCCATCGGCCTCTACGACAAGCTCACCGGCCGCGGTGCCGA
>JBCDFO010000416.1:0-4135 GCA_039177895.1 Bacteroidota bacterium | reverse complement strand
TAGCGAGGGGATCCTTGAAGCGAGCGGGGTAGACCTGCCGAGCAACGAATGACCACGAAGCCGACCGTTCGACCACCCCCACCCCCACCAGTCCAGGAGGGGAGTGGGCCCGCGACCCGACGGTACAGCTTCAGAGACTCTTGCTGCTGCCGACTGCCTCGACTCTCCGCGCCTGCTGCTGTGTCTCGCTTCGTCGCGCTCCTCGTCTTGCTTGCGGGACCGATGGTGGCCCTTGCCCAGCCGACGGGGTTGCTGCTGCGCGGCGTCGTGGCGAGCGAGGCGCTCGTCCGCATTGCCGAAGCAGCGGGAGCCAACGTAGTTTTCGACCCGGCGCTGCCCGGCCTCGATCGGCGCGTGTGGTGCGGGGAGACGAGCGCGATCGACACGGAGGCGCTGCTGCGCTGCGTGACGGAAGCGGCGGGCCTTGACTTCGTGCGGCGCTCGTCGGGCACCTACGTGGTGACGCGGGCGACGGTGGAGGCGCTGCCTACAGGCGGCCTCGTGGGCGCGGTCGTTGATGCCGAGACGCGCGCGCCGTTGCCGCTGGCCCACATCCAACTCGTCAGCGGTGGGATGTCCAACGCGATGGCGAGCGACGGCGCGGCCGGCAATGGCACCCTCACCAACGGCACCACGACCGACGGCACGGGCGCGTTCGCCGTGGACGGCCTGGTGCCGGGGCGCTACCGGATGGGGGTGAGCTACGTCGGCTACGAGGACGCGCGGGTCGAGGTGGTCGTCCCGCCGGGCGGGGCCGCGCGGGCGCGGGTGGTGCTCCAGCCGGTGGCGGTACAGTCGGGGGCGGTCGTGGTCGAGGGCATACAGGCCCCGCTGCCGTCGGCCGTGCTGGGCGTCGCTGGCACCATGTCGGCCGAGGGATCCTCGGTCGCCGAGGTGGAGGTCGGGATGGGGCTGGCCGCGCAGGCACCGCGCTCGACCTCCGACGCCATCGCGTCCAGCGTGGGCGTGCTCGGCCTCACCTCGCGCTCCGTGCTCGACGGCCTCTCGATCCAGGGCGGCGACGACGGCGAGCACCCACTCCGCCTCGACGGCGCTGTCGTCTACGAGCCCGTCGCGCTCGGCACGCTCGTGGGGGCGCTCAGCCCGCTCGCCATCGGGCAGGTGACAGTGCGCAAGGCGGGCTACGGCGTCGAGCACGGCTCCACGCTCGCGGGCGTCGTGGAGGCCGAGCACGCGACGGCAGGACCGCCCGCTGGGCAGGCGTTCGCCGTGACTGTCGAGGGCGACCCGGTGGCCGTGGGCGCGCAGGCGCGGCACCGCGCAGCACTCGGTCAGGGGCGCGAGGCCGTCACGACGCTCGCCCTCCGGCAGAGCACCTGGTCGCTCTGGCGCCCGCCCGCGCTTGGCACCACACTCGACCGCTGGAACGTCCTCGATCCTGTGCTCTCGACGCAGTTTCTCGACACGAGCGCGCTCAGCTTCGACTCGTCCACACGGGGCTCGGCGGTAGACTTCGCCGACCTCCACGCGGCGAACCGGCTCACGCTGGGCCCCCTGCAGACGCTCCGTGCCTCGGTCTACCACGGCCGCAGCCGCGTCGACACGGACCTCCTCGCGATAGAGGCGATAGAGCGCCCCGGCACGTCGAGCGTCGCGCTCTCGCGGGACCGCTACGCGTGGCGCAACACGGCCGCCTCGCTGCGCTACGACGCGGTCGTCTCGCCCCGCTGGAGCATCCGTGCGCGGCTCGCCGCCCATCGCCACACCCTCGACCAGCGCTACGACGCCGTGACGGGCCTCATCACCCAAGCCGACGAGCCCGACCTCGACGATGTCGCCACGCAGCTGAACCGGGTCCTGCTGGGGCTGCCGGACGTGGGCAACGCCAACCGCATCGGCGAGGCCACGCTCTCGGGGGAGGCTGAGGTGCGGCTCGCACCCGGGTACGCGGTGCGCTTTGGCGCGGAAGTCACGGGCGGCTGGCACCGCCTCGAACTCAGCTCTGGCGAGGCCGCTGCGCTGCGTGACCTCGACGCGACGAGCCGACATGGGCGTGTGGCTACCTATGCTTCCGGGCACCGCCTGCTGAACGGACGCTGGACGGTTGAACCGGGCGTGCGGCTGACGGTGCTGACGGGCTCGGGCCGCGTGGTCGCCGAGCCGCGCGCGAGCCTCCGCTACGACGCCCTCCCCGACGACCGTCTCGGCGGGCTGCCGCTGCGCGGCGTGGCGGCGCGCCTCGCGGCGGGCGTCTACCGGCAGTTCGTCTCGCGCTACGAGCTCGCTACGTTCGGCCCGAGCGCCCTCGTCCCCGAGATCGCGCTCTGGGTGCCCACGCCCGACGACCTGGCGCCGCCGGTGGCGCTCCACCTCGCGGGCGAACTGCTGTGGCAGCGCGCCGGGTGGACCGTCCGCGCCGAGGGCTACGCCAAGGCCACGCCGCACCTCTACGCGCTCGACTTCCCCGTCGTCTTCGACGGCGAGGGGGTGCCGCTGACCGAGACCGCTGCGATCCTCCGCGAGGGGGAGGGCCGTGCGGCTGGGGTCGGCCTCCGCATCGAGCGGCAGCAGCCCCGGTGGGCAGCGCAGGGCGGCCTCGCGTTGAGCGTCGCCGAGCAGCGCATTCCCGAGCGGTTCGGGGGGCGCTGGGTGGCCGTGCCGTGGGAGGAGCCGCTGCGCGCCGACCTCGCGCTCGACGTGGCGCTCTGGGGCACGCGGACCGGTGAGGGCCTCGTCGCACGCACGCGCGGGCTCGTCGTCGCCGGGCGCTCGTGGGCGTTCCGGCGGGCCTACTACGATCTGCTCCCCACGTTCTCCGGCCGCATGGCTGCGGGGGGCGTTGACCTCAGCCGTCCCGACGAGGATATCCTCCCCGCGCTCCTCACCGTCGATGCCGGGCTCGCCTACACCGCGCGGATTCGCGGCGCGCGCGTCGAGGTCGCCGCCGAGGTCGCCAACGTGCTCGGGCGGCGCAACGTGCTCGACACGTCCGTGGTGCTCGGCAGGATGGCGCGCGGCTCCGCGACCAGCGTGCGGACGTACCCCGGCGTGCAGCCGAGCCTACGCGTACGGCTCACGTTCTGAACCGAGTGCAGCCGGCTACGCCGTGCCTAGCCAGCCGCAGGGCAGGAGAGGGTGACCTGAGGTAAGAGAGGGCGGCGTATGTTCGTCCGCCTTTTTTGCTCCGCTCTTCCCACGCCTCGCGCTCGCCATGCAAGTCCCCACCACGCCTGCCCCGCCGTCCGCCGACCAGGTCCGCGCTGCCGATGTGCACGCCGCCGTCCGCGACTACTACGGCACCACCCTCGACACCAACGCTGATCTCAAGACGAGCGCCTGCTGTTCCACCGAGGACCTGCCCGCCCAGCACAAGGCGATTCTCGCGCAAATTGAGGACGAGGTGCTGGCCAAGTTCTACGGCTGCGGCTCGCCACTCCCGCCTGCGCTCGACGGCTGCACGGTGCTCGACCTCGGCTGCGGCACGGGCCGCGATGTCTTCCTCGCCGCCGCGCTCGCCGGGCCGAACGGCCGCGTCATCGGCGTGGACATGACAGCGGAGCAACTCGAAGTCGCGGAGCGCCACGCCGCCACGCACGCCGAGCGCTTCGGCTTCAACGCCGTCACGACGGACTTTCGCCTCGGCACCATCGAAGACCTGGCGGCGCTTGGCATCGAGGACGACAGCGTGGACGTGGTGATCTCGAACTGCGTCCTCAACCTCGCGCCCGACAAGCACGCCGCCTTCGCCGAGATCGTGCGCGTGCTCAAGCCGGGCGGCGAGCTCTACTTCTCGGACGTATTCGCCGACCGCCGCATTCCCGCCGACGTCGCCGCCGACCCGGTGATCCACGGCGAATGCCTCGGCGGCGCGCTCTACGAAGAGGACTTCCGGCGCATGCTCATCGACCTCGGCATTCCGGACTACCGCATCGTCTCGTCGCGGCCCATCGCCGTGGAGGACGAGGTCATCGCCGCGAAGACCGGGAGCATCCAGTTCACCTCCAAGACCGTACGCGCGTTCAAGGTGGCGAGCCTAGAAGCTATTGCAGAAGTCGGTTAAGGCAGAGCAGGCTCAGCGCGAAGAGCACGAACCCGCGATACACTCCCACATGATGCTCCCACCGCACCACTACACGCCGGTAGTTGAACAGCCACGCGAACGTGCGCTCCACCT
>JBCDFO010000415.1:0-4135 GCA_039177895.1 Bacteroidota bacterium | reverse complement strand
GGTGCCGTAGTGGTCGCGCAGCGCGCAGACGAGGTCGTAGAACGAGACGCCGGTCGGCTGGTCGGCGGTCTGCGTGCCGTTGGCGTCGGCCATGTACGTGCCCGGCGGCAGGTCGAGTGCGTCTACGAGCGCGGCGGCCGTGTCGGGGAGAAACGAGCAGGCCGGGGCCCACCGCGTGCTCGCGCCGATGACCTCGCCCCGGGCTGCGCGTGCGGCGAGGTTTGCACCCATGTGGTTGCCCCCCGCCACGTTGTGCTGCGACTTCGAGGCGGCGTCTGCGCCCAGCGTCGGCGCGATCTGCCAGCCGAGCCGGACGATCCGCGCGTCAGGGTTCGCAGCGTGCACAACGCCCTCTGCTTCGAGCTTCTGCCCACCGTAGCCGCCCTGCGCCGTCGGTGCGGTGTCGGGGTGGAACGGGCCGCTCGGGCCATCCTCGAACACCATCGCCGTGCTCGTGAACACGAGCGCGATGCCTCGCTCCGCACACATCCGCGCGATGGCCTCGGGCCAGGCCACGTTGACGACGTGCCCCTCGTTCTCCCGTCCCGTCGGCTGCGCGGCGATGGCGAGGTGGAAGACCGCGTCGGGCTGCACCACATCGAAGAGGCGCGCCTGCTCATCGAGGTCGAGCGGCGGCGCGGTGTGCCGGTCCCACGGCGTGACAGCCGCGCCGCGCTCGCGCAGATGCCCTGCGAGGGCTTGGCCGACGGTGCCGTTCGCACCGGTGAGGAGAGCGTTCATGCGTGAGGGCTGTTGGCTTTTAGCTGTTGGTATGCATCGTGCGCTTCAAGCTAACAGCCAACCTCTAACAGCCTCCCCTACCGCCGCCCGAAGAGCTTGTCCACGTCGGCGATGCGGTCGGGCGTGACGAAGACGATCACGCGGTCGGCGGGCTGGATCTGCGTCCGGCCCGTCGCGACTTCCACCACGCCGTCGGGGGCAACGACAGCAGCCACGAGCAGCCCGCGCGGCACCCGGAGCGCGTCGAGCGTCTTGCGCGTGACGGGTGAACCGCCCGAGGCCTCCACCTCCAGGATCTCGGCGTCGAGGCCCTGCACCGTAGCCACGCTGCGGACGTGCTTGCCGCGCAGGAAGCGCAGCACCTCGCGGCTCACGGCTAGCTTCTGGCTCACGGCCGCGTCGAGGCCGATGGCCTGCGAGATGGGCACGTAGGCCGACTTCGAGAGCAGCGCCACCGTCTTGCGCACGCCGAGGTGCTTCGCCATCAGGCACGAGACGAGGTTCGACTCCTCGTCGTCCGTCACGGCCGCCACGGCGTCCATCTCCTGCAGCCCCTCGATGGCGAGCAGGTCGATGTCCGACGGGTCGCCGTGGATGACGAGGACGCCCTCGATCTGCTCGGCGAGCTCGTGGGCCCGCGCCCGGTCGGGCTCGACGAGCTTGACGCGCATCCGCTGCTTGCGGGACACGGTGCACAGCTCGCGCGCGACGCGCTCGCCGACCTTCGAGCCGCCGAGGATCATGACGTTGTCGAGCCGCCGCCCGGACTGCCCGAGCGCGTGGACGACCTGCGGCACCTGGCCCGTCTGCACGATGACGAACACCTGATCGTTGACCTGCAGCCGCTCGTCGCCGCGCGGGAGGATCGTCCGCACGCCGCGTACGATGCCCATGATGCGAAACGCGAGGTGCGCGTTGGCCTCGGTGATCGATTCGAGCGTCTGGCCGACTGCCGCCGTCCGCGCGTCCATCTTCAGCCCGACGAGCTGGAGCTGCCCGCCGCAGAAGTCGATCACGTCCGTCGCGGCGGCGCGGCGCAGGAGCGAGACGATCTCGTGCGACGTGCTGTCCTCGGGGTGGATGAGGTGGTCGATGCCGAGGTCGCGCAGCGTGAGCACCGACCTCGCGCCAGTGAACTCGTCCGAGCGGACGCGCGCGATGGTCACGGGGCTCTCCTTGCCGCCGACACTG
Organism: Bacteroidota bacterium; assembly: GCA_039177895.1. GTDB lineage: Bacteria > Bacteroidota > Rhodothermia > Rhodothermales > Rubricoccaceae > JBCBEX01. The sequence continues at coordinate 2,203 of JBCDFO010000415.1, read as the reverse complement.
CTCGCGCGCTCGGCCATCATGCACGCGATGATGTTCACCTCGTCGATGTCGGTCACGGCGACGACGAGGACCGCGTCGTGCAGCCCGGCCTCCGCCAGCTTCGCGGCGGAGGTGCCGGAGCCCTGGATGGCGAGCACGTCGAGCGTGTCGCGGACGTAGTCGATGCGGGCGGCGTCGGTGTCGAGCACGGCCACGTCGAGGCGGCGCTGCGCGAGAAGGCGGGCCACGTCGTAGCCCACGTCGCCCGCGCCGACGATGATGGCGCGCATGGGGCGGCGGTCGGGTGGAAGGGGACGGGGAGAAGGTACGCGGTGCCCGCTGGGGTATGGGCGTATGTGGGTGTGAGCGAGGCAACAAACAAGCTCTCCCCCTGGACAGGGGGAGTTGGAGGGGGTAGACCTGACGAGCGTGTAGTTACACTGTGCTAAGACCTTCAACCACCCCCAGCCCCTCCTGTCTAGGAGGGGAGCTTTAAGGGTCGATAGCTCTTGCCATTTCCAGCTACTCGGCCGCCGATCTGGGATGTGAAGCTGGGGCTATTTACCTGAGCACTCTCATACGCCCACACACTCATACCCGAGTCCGGCTCTGATCCCCCAAACCGTCGCAAAGCTCCCACCCGGACTCGGCCTGACAGGATCGTGGCATTTTTTGAGAAAGACGAAGGAGAAGTGAACGGAAGCGCTTCCGATATATTCCAGCATCTCCGTTCCTCTTTACTCAATCCTGCGACTATGCTCTACGACCGCCCCCAACTCAAGTCCCGCTATCACAACTTTATCGGCGGCCAGTACGTCGAGCCCGTCGACGGCCGCTACTTCGAGGACATCTCGCCCATCGACGGGCAGCCGTTCTGCGAGGTGCCGCGCTCCAACGCGAAGGACGTCGAGCGCGCCCTTGACGCCGCGCACGCCGCTGCCGAGTCGTGGGGCAAGACCTCCGTCGCCGAGCGCTCGAACATCCTCATCAAGATCGCCCAGATCACCGAGGACAACCTGGAGTACCTCGCCCGCGTCGAGACCATCGACAACGGCAAGCCGATCCGCGAGACGCTCGCCGCCGACCTCCCGCTCGTGGTCGACCACTTCCGCTACTTCGCCGGCGTCATCCGCGCGCAGGAAGGCGGCATCTCCGAGCACGACGCCCACACGGTCGCCATCCAGCTGCCCGAGCCGCTCGGCGTCGTCGCGCAGATCATCCCGTGGAACTTCCCGCTGCTGATGGCGGCCTGGAAGCTGGCCCCGGCGCTCGCCGCGGGCAACTGCGTCGTCATCAAGCCCGCTGAGCAGACGCCCATCGGCATCATGGAGTGGATCGACCTCGTGAAGGACGTGCTCCCGCCGGGCGTGGTCAACATCGTGCACGGCTTCGGGCCGGAAGCAGGCAAGCCGCTCGCGCAGAGCGACCGCGTCGCGAAGGTCGCCTTCACCGGCGAAACGACGACAGGCCGCCTCATCATGCAGTACGCCTCGGAGAACATCATCCCGGTCACGCTGGAACTCGGCGGCAAGTCGCCGAACATCTTCTTCGAGAGCGTGATGGACGAGGACGATGCGTTCTTCGACAAGTGCCTCGAAGGCGCGGCGATGTTCGCGCTCAACCAGGGTGAGGTCTGCACCTGCCCAAGCCGCATCCTCGTGCAGGAGTCCATCGCGGAGGCCTTCACGGAGCGCCTCATCGAGCGCGTCAAGGCGATCAAGGTGGGCCACCCGCTCGACAGCGACACGATGGTGGGCGCGCAGGCCTCGAACGACCAGTTCGAGAAGATCCAGCGCTACCTCAAGATCGGCCAGGAAGAGGGCGCTGAGGTCCTCGTAGGCGGCGGCGTGTTCACGGACGAGCCGACGATGTCGGTCGCCGAGAACGGCGGCACGGCGACGGCCGCAGCCGTCGGCACCGGCGGCGCGTCGGGCGACGGCTACGCGGGCGTCCCGGCGACGGGCTACTACATCCAGCCGACCGTCTTCCGCGGCCACAACAAGATGCGCGTCTTCCAGGAGGAGATCTTCGGGCCGGTCACGAGCCTGACGACCTTCAAGGACGTAGACGAGGCCATCGAGCTCGCCAACGACACGCTCTACGGCCTCGGTGCCGGTGTCTGGACGCGCGACGCGCATGAGCTCTATCAGGTGCCGCGCGCCATCAAGGCGGGCCGCGTCTGGGTCAACTGCTACCACCTCTACCCGGCGCACGCGGCCTTCGG